>JACPPR010000066.1 GCA_016190895.1 Chloroflexota bacterium
GGATTAAGATGAGGGGTAATCTCAAAATCACCCTCATCACTCACGCTTCGCTCAGGGCAGGCTCTAACCTTCTCCCCTAAAGGGAGAAGGGATTGCTATGGTACAAGCATTTCCGCAACTAAGCTCTAGTAGCTGAGGTTGTTTAGGAGCGGATGTCATTGCGAGACCATTCCGACCGCAGTCGGAAGGCGAAGCAATCCGGGTGGGTAGCTCAACCCCTCCGCCCAGATTGCCACGTCGCTTCGCTCCTCGCAATGACACCTCGGTGGTGAGCTTCTTGGACTTAGACTCACGGATTAAGAGTCATTGCGAGGGCACGTTCTCCTTCGCTACTTTCAGGGTCAGTGTAAACTCCGCCCGAAGCAATCCGTCCCCAGTTTCACGGATTGCTTCGCTACGCTCGCAATGACGGCATTCCCTGCTGTTGCCGCAGTTATTAAACATTTTCAAACCCATCGGTTTCAATACCGGGCGGCTTTGTGTTACAATTTCTCTGCATGAAGCAGTTTCAGCTTGCCTCGGATAAGCCCTGGTTCAAGTTCTGGCCGGAAGGCGTCCCGAAGACGCTGGATTATCCCGACATCCCCCTCTTCGGCTTACTGTCCCGGGCGGCCGAGCGGTGGCCGGAGAGTATTGCCTTCAGCTTCGGCGGGCAAAGCCTGAGCTACAGTCAGCTTGATGATTCGACCGGCCGGCTGGCGGCCGGACTCGCCGACCTGGGCGTCAAATCCGGGGATAGGGTCTTACTCTTCCTGACCAACAGCCTCGATTTCGTCATCAGCTACTACGGTATTCTGAAAGCCGGTGCTACCGTTACCACAGTCAACCCGCTCTCCAGGCAGTCCGAGCTAAGGCACCAGCTTGACGATACCGGGGCAACTGCCCTGGTCACCTGCAACGAGTTTTACCCCATCGTCAAAGAGGTGCAGCCAGGCACATCTTTGAAAACGGTAGTTTTGACTGACGCTGCGGACAATAAGGGAACAGTTCATCTCAAGCACATTTTGGAGAAATATTCATCCACCCCGCCCTGCCTCACCATAAATCCGAATGATGACGTGGCAGCTATCGTCTATACCGGCGGCACAACCGGACTATCCAAGGGAGTCCTGCTGACCCACCTTAACCTGGTCGCCAATGCTATACAAAACGCCATCTGGTTCGGCTGGAGCCATCAGGACACCATTATCGGCTTGCTGCCCTTCTACCATAGCTGGGGCGGCTGTACCTGCCTTAATTCGCCCATTTACAGCGGCGCCAGAGTGGTTATCACGCCCCGCTTTGACGCCGAAGAGCTTTTAACGACTATAGAAAGAGAAAAGGCGACCGTGATGTACGGCGCCGCCTCGATGTTTACTTCGCTGGTCAACAGCCCTGCCATCACCAAGCACGACCTCTCCAGCCTGCGGTACGTTAAGAGCGGCGCTATGCCGATCCCCCCGGAAATCAGGGACAAATGGCAGCAATTGACCGGCATCAAGATGGTGTTGGGCTACGGCCTGAGCGAGGCGTCACCCGAGACGCATAATTCTCCTCCGGGCAGGATAAAGCCCGGCACCATCGGGATGCCGGTCATAGATACCGAGGCGCGCATCGTCGATGAGCAGACCGGTGAGATAGAGATGCCCGCAGGCCAGTCCGGAGAATTGATTATCAGGGGGCCGCAGGTGATGAAAGGCTATCTCAACCGTCCCGAAGATACGCGTGAGACGCTCCGCAACGGCTGGCTTTACACGGGCGACCTGGCTATGGTGGATGACGAGGGCTACTTTCACGCCCTGGACAGAAAAAAGGAGACCATCAAATATAAGGGTTACACTATCGCCCCGGCTGAAGTGGAAGCCACCCTTTACGAGCACCCGGCCGTCAGGGAGTGCGCCGTGATTGGCAAGCCGGACGCCCTGGCCGGCGAAATACCCAAGGCGTTCGTCGTCCTACAGGCCGGCGCCAACGCCACAGCCGAGGAGCTTATCGAGTTCTGCGCCGGGAGAATCGCTCCCTATAAGCGCATTCGGGAGGTCGAATTCATCGACGAAATCCCGAAGACGCCTGTGGGCAAACTGCTGCGTCGCATTCTGCGGGATAGGGAGCGGGGGAAGCTAGCCTAAGTTAAAAGTTAGGAGTTAAATTCCTTCGTAATAAGCTATTTGGTTTATTGTAAAGGAGAGCGTCAAATGAGTTATGATCTGTTTTTCTACGGCTGAGACAGAAATAAGAGTATTGCTTTCGTTGAATTTAGTGATCATTTAAGGAATAGGCCAAACTATGAGATAAACAAGAATCAGGCAGTATACGAAAATGAGGATACTGGAGTTTACTTCGTGTTCGAGTACAATGCAGCAGATAAAGACTCTGCAACTGCAGACTCTTTAGAACTTCTACCCGTTTCCTTCAATCTTAATTATTATCGCCCTCACATATTTGGGCTCGAAGCGGAAAAAGAATTCGTTTGTCAGTGCTTTTGATCTCCTGGTGAGCGATTACCAAACTGGAGGAATGGGAGACGGAGAATATTCTCCCCAAGGTTTTCTCAGTGGCTGGAACATAGGAAATGAGGCTGCATACAAGTCTTTTCCTAACAAGATGAAAGAAAAACCGCTTACTCTACCAACTCAAGAAATAGAACAATACTGGAAATGGAATTATGACAAAAAACTGTTTCAGGAAGAGTTACAGGAGGACATATTCGTTCCTAAATATATGTTCTTCATATTAAACGGGGTTTTAAAACCTGCCATCGTTTGGACTGATGGGATTCCCATCACACTTCCAGAGGTAGAAACTGTAATCATGTACCGAAAAGAACTTGCTCCTAAGAAAGGATTTAGCAAGAAACCAGATTTTGCTATTACAACAAAACATGAACTTGACCCGTTTCTGTCAAAATATCCCACTCGGGAAAGATACGTTAACTATTATTTTCTGGACTATGACTATGATGAAAGGCCGAAGGAGATTATTAACTTCATCAAAAATCTTGCTCCGCATAAAGAGGGCTTAATAAACATTACAACAGACAAAATCCTTGATAGCGAATTGTTGGAAAAATACACTTAGAAAAATGAGCGCCGGGAAAGAGAATACCTAGAGGATTGAAAGTGACAAAAAACCCTAAAACTCTAGTCCAGTGTGATTTTGACGGCACGATTACTGAAGGAGATGTCAGCTTCTTTCTGCTGGATGCTTTCGGCAGTGAAGGCTGGCGGCAACTCTTCAAAGACTATGAAGACGGCAAGATAAGCGTGGGGCGCTTCAATACCGAAGCCTTTTCTTCCGTCAAAGCCGATAAAAAGACCCTGCTAGAGATAGTCAGAAGAGAGACGAAGGTGAGGCCGGGTTTTCAGGAATTGGTCGCCTGTTGCCGCCGCAAGGGCTTGCGTTTTGTCATTGTCAGCAATGGACTGCGTTTTTACATCGATGACATCCTGGAGCGTCTCGGACTGGCCGACCTCGAGGTGTTTGCTGCCGAAACGAAGTTTCATCCCGGGGGACTTAAGGTGCAGTACATCGGCCCTGGCGGCGACCATCTGGACAATGATTTTAAGCTGGCTTTTGCCAAGACCTTCCTCGACCAGGGCTACCGTCTGATTTACGTGGGCAACGGCTCTTCAGACTTAACGCCCGCCAAGAAAAGCGAGCGCATTTTTGCTACTGGCACCCTCTTGGAGCGCTGCCAGTCGGAAAAACTTGACTGCATTCCTTTCACCGACCTCCACCAGGTAGCCCGCGCCATCGAGGCATGGGGCTCTTCAGACTATCGTTGCTAGTTAACCTCATCCTCCTTGTAAAGCCTGCGGCGGAAGGGTCTCGGAATGATAATGTTGGTTATTGAACGCTCTCGCCGCGCCGGAATTGCAAAGAATCAGGATGGAGTATTATAATTTCGTAATATTTGACAGAAAAGCCGGACCAACACTTGCGCTCTTCACAAACTGAAGAGAGAAGGGAAGATATCCTATGCCCGCAGTTACCGGCACTTTACAGAAACTCCCCTGGTTTCCCTGGATAGGTAAGAAAAGACCCTATTATGGATGGGTAATTGTCAGCGTAGGCTGGCTAACCCAGTTCACCCAGGGCATCGTAAATCAGGCCTTCGCCACCTACCTTACCCCTCTTCAGGCAGAATTTGGCTGGAGCCGGGCGCTTCTCGCCGGCCCCCGCTCGGTGACGCAGGTTGAAAACTCAATTCTGGGACCGATTGAGGGCTGGCTCCTGGACAGGCTTGGTCCGCGGGTCATGGTTGCCACCGGAAGCTTCATCATGGGACTGGGACTCATCCTCTTTGGCCTGACACATTCATTGTGGATGTACTACGTATCCAACGTAATCATCGCGCTGGGGACAGGTTTGCAGGGATTGCTCATCCTATCGGTAGCCCTTAACCATTGGTTTCGACGTAAGCGCACTATGGCCAATGCCGTCATGCTCCTCGGGTTTGCTACCGCCGGCATCGTCGGCGTTCCTGTGGTGGTCTTTATCCAGACCACGATGGGATGGCGAACATCAGCCATTATCACCGGTATTCTTGCCTGGTCAATCGGGATACCCCTTTCGATGTTCTTGCGGCGCTCGCCGGAGCCGTTCGGGCTGCTGCCGGACGGGGATACCCCAGTCGCTGCCGCCGCAGATGGCGCCAAAGACCCCCGGGTTCAGGTCGCTGAGGAATATGATTTCACACTCCGCCAGGCGGTGCGCACCCCGGCGTTCTGGCTCCTGGCCTTGGGACCGACTTTAAGCCAGCTTGGCATGGCTGCGGCCGGGATACATCTTTTCCTGCACCTCGAGCAGGATGTCGGGCTTTCGCGGACTACTGGCGCCTTTGTCTGGAGCGTAGCCAGCATGACGAATATTCCCGCAAGGTTGCTTGGCGGGTACTTCGGAGACCGCGTACCGAAGCGTTTTGTTCTGGGCATCTCCATGGTAATGATAGCGGCCTCCCAGTTTGTGCTGGGAATCGCTAACAGTTTGGCGTTGGCAATGGGATACGCCATCCTCTATGGCATCGGCTGGGGAGGGCGAACTCCGGTTATGAATGCCATGCAGGGAGAGTATTTCGGCCGTAAGAATCAGGGAAGTATCAGGGGATGGTTGACGGTAGTTCATCTGCCTTTTACGGTGGCTGCGCCGGTGGTGGTAGGATTCCTCGCTGACCTGTATGGTACATATTCACCAATATTCGTCACGCTGTCATTCGTCGGGCTGGCCGGCGCCATCCTCATCTTCTTTGCCACTCCGCCGAAGCCCCCGGAAACAAAGAGCACATCCCCTGCAGCGAATCGCCCGGCGGGGCATTGAGATTAGAGGTGCTCAGCAAGAAAGGGTCACGGCAATGAAAGTAGTCTTGCACATCTGCTGCGGAGTTTGCGCCGCCGGGGCTGCTGAAAAGCTGGCTGCGGAAGGTCATCAGGTCTACGGCTTTTTCTATAACCCCAACATCCATCCCAGGGAAGAGTATGAGAGAAGGCTGGAGGCGGCTATCCAGGTAGCTAAAGAGCTAAATTTCCCCGTAGAAGCCGGCCGCTATGAGCCGCAGGACTGGTTTGCCGAAGTCAAGGGACTGGAGAGCGAACCGGAGGGCGGCAGACGATGCGATGTCTGCTTCAGGCACCGCCTCAAACAGACCTATCTTTATATGCAGGCGGCCGGACTGGATGCGTTCACGAGCACCCTGACCATCGGCCCTCAGAAATCTGCGGCTGTCATCAACCGGGTCGGGCAGGAAATCGGCGGTGATAAATTCCTGGTCAGGGATTTCAAAAAGAAAGCCGGTTTCCAGCGGGCCTCCGAGCTGGCCAAAAAATGGGCTATCCACCGCCAGCACTACTGCGGCTGCGTCTACAGCTCGGGGGAACGGTAGAGCATTAGTCTGTAAGAGCGGCAATCTTCCACTTGTCATTGCGAGATCCCGATTCCATCGGGACGAAGCAATCCGGGTGGGGTAGCTCAACCCCCTCCGCCCAGATTGCCACGTCGCTTCGCTCCTCGCAATGACACCTCGGTGGTGAGCTTCTTGGACTCAGACTCACGGATTAAGAGTCATTACGAGTCCCTCCATTTTGGAGGGACTCGTAATCTCTAGAATCTTATGAATCGCCACGGGACTTCATCCCTCGCAATGACAGACGAATTCTAGAATGGCTGCCAGCCCTTGCCTTTGAGGAGACCGCGAGCGTAGCCGGCCTGCCCGACATGCTGAAGGTTATCACTCAAAATCATCACCATATATACCCCGACCGAAGGCGGCGGCTGGAACGGCGTTCCTTCTACCTTCTTATCGAGGTCGGTGGCAGAAAGCCCGCCGATATATTTTCTGGTCCGTTCGGATACGGCGCGGAGATATTCTTCCAGTGTCTTCGTGTTAGGCGCTCTGAAGGCAGCTACCTGCCTGGATGTATGCCCGGAGCCGGTATCTTTCGGGTCAGGCTTCCTGTTGAACTTGGCGTGCCAGCCGTCTTTCACCCAGAGCTGCTCTTCCCCCATAAACTGGGCTACGCTAGAGTCTTGCACCCGCGTCAGATGCCAGACCAGCCAACCGATGCTGTTGGAGTCCGGATGTGGCTGCTTGAGCAAATCATCTCTGGTCAGCCCATTTAGTACCCGCTCGGCTTCAGCTTGCACCTGGTCGAAGCTATCCGCCATCAGTTTCTGCCACTTCATTGCCTGCTCCTCGTTAATATTTGTTACTATACTATCAATACTTGAAGTGTTTTGTAAAAATTCATCAAACTCTCCCTCTCAGTCCCCCTCTCCGCAAGCGTAGAGGGGGAGGTGGGGTTCCTTGAGAGGGCTAACGCCCTCTCAAGCTCTCCAATTTTACGTGCCCGGAAATGTCGGAAACCCTTATGCTATAATTCTTTTGAGATGGCTGGGCAACGAACATGCAGAAAGCCAGCCTGCTCGATGTGCGGCACCTGCTGCCGGAAGCTCGGGGCTGAATTAACGATGACCCAGGGCGATTACCGCCGCTGGAAGCGCCAGGGGAGGGAAGATATCCTGCGCTACGCCTATATCATACCCAAGGGTGGTGGGCGGGGTATTCTCTGGTTCGACCTGAAACTCAAACTGGAGCTTGACCGGTGTCCCTTCCTGACCGAAACCCCTAACGGCCGGCACACGTGCGCTATTCAGGAGACCAAGCCGAGAGTGTGCAAGCGGTTCTGGTGCGAATGGACCTACGGAGCCGGTGACAGAGGCATTCCTTTCAAAGTTGACCAGGGTTGGACTCTAAAAGCCCGGCAATCAGGCTACGGGAAAGCGGAGAAACACCAACCAATCCAGAATTCTAATTCCAATTTGCAATCAAGATGGCAAGAAGAAAGTTGAGGAACGCACAGGCGGCGACGCCTGTGCTACTAAGCTCCGTGGGATGCTCGGCAAAGCAGCGAGGTCTTGAACAAGAAGCAGAACCTGGTGGACAAGTAGTATACCCGAAGTATCAGCGTGAGATTAGGTTAGAAACCGCAACCGGAGGCTATGGGTACGAAAAGGCTGATATCGTCCTGATTGACACTCAGAAGGAACCAGCGCTTGGCGATATTGTACAATTTAACAGTGACCTCAACAATAGTACAGGTAGAGCTATGGGACCAAGCCCTCGTCTCGCAAAGATTATCGGACTACCAGGAGACAATGTTAGCTTCCAACAATGGTCTTATGAGGCTAACGGATTCGAGGTTACTCTGGGGCCTTACTATAAAGCTGATGGCACAACATGGGACGCACAAACTAAAGACGTTATGTGGTCAAGTGAGAGATTTGGCAATGTAGCCGGTATGGTATTACAAGTGCCTCCGGATGAATACTTATGTGATAAGAGAGTTGGGGAAGAATTCAGCGGCGAAAGAGATGAGACCGGCAGTAGCAAGATATACCATCGCTTTACTGTTAAGAGAGCAGCAATAACAGGAGTCATATTGAAAAAATTGGGGCACGACAAAGAATTTGAAGAAGAACTGAAGCACAGAGTTTATTAGGACGAACTATTGAAGATAAGTCATCGTAGTGAAAACAGATTGATGAGGCATCTCTTTAGCGGAGCTGGCTATAATGCGCTCGCCAACCGAGATTGATTGCCCAGAGCAAGCCTAAGTTGCGCCGGGCCAAGCCGAGTCTCTTCAAGATAGAGGGTAGCCTGAAGAACTCCTGAGAAGCCCATTTGTGTCCTCTCCGTAACATCTGCCTTGACATCAGTTTCGGCTCGAAGACTATCTCATCAGCATATCGCGACCATTCTTTGGTGATTATTCGGCCCTCTTTGTCCATAGAGTCATAGAACTCAGTGCCGGGAAGGGGCATTGGATAGGCAAAGCCGGCGCTCTCCAGCTTCATTTTCTGGGCGAAGCGGACGGTGCGCTCAAAAATGTCTTCCTTATCTCCGTCGAGACCGGTGATGAAGAAGCCGTGAATACCGATTCCTTTGGAGTGAATCTTTCTAATGACAGCCTGGTACTCGTCGACTATGTTTATTTTCTTGCCCACAGATGCCAGATTAGCCGGCGATATCGATTCAAATCCCATGAGTAAACCGATGCAGCCGCTGGCAGCGGCCAGTTCCAGCAGCTCGTCATCTTTAGCAATGGTAACTGAAGCCTGACCGAACCACTGTATCTTGTAGGGAATCATGGCCCGAAAAAGCTCCTTGGCGAATTTAGTGTTACCGATGATATTATCGTCAACGAAAAAGAAGTATTTCCCCCCGTCAAAGGTATCGAGCTCACTAATGACGTCCTGCACGGGACGGCAGCGATAGGTACGGCCGAAGAATGAAGAAACCGAGCAGAAAGAGCAGGAATACGGGCAGCCCCTGGTAGCTGCGAGTGTGTTCTTGATTAAGTATGACCCCCTGGCAAATAGGTCCCGGCGGGGAACAGGCAAATTATTCAAGGGCTTGCGCTCGCCTTGCTCGTATTTCTTCTGAAGCCTGTTCGCCTTGAAGTCAGCGATTAGTCTAGGCCAGGTCTCCTCGGCCTCACCGATGACTACCGAATCAGCGTGCTGGCTGGCTTCATCGGGCAGAAAGCTGGCGTGTATACCACCCAGGACGACCTTTATTCCTCTGTCCCTGAAGATATCGGCAATCTCATAGGCACGCTGCGCCGTAATGGTCAGCACTGTGATGCCTACTAGGTCGGTATCCTCCTGAAAATCAATAGCCGCAACGTTCTCATCGATTAAGGAGACCTCGACATCGGGCGGGGTTAGCGCCGCAATCATCCCCAGGCCTAGCGGCGGCACCAGAACCTTCTTAAGTTTCCGTCTGTTCCCCGATATAGCTGGTGCAATTAGCATTAGTTTCATCTTATGCACTTACCCTTCTTGGAAAACGCAGAGAACTGGGATTTGTTGGGTTCTATTCTAATACGCTTCGTTCGTAATAACAAATAAACCCTGCCAACTGAGGGCGTTGAACAACACCCTGTCATTCCACGCCCGTGTCGCAGCACGGAGTAAACTCCGGCGGGGAATCCATAGAACAGGATATTGTGTCCCGATAAAATCGGGACGGTCAAGCCGAAGAATGACATTATTAAACACCCTCCAGCTTCAATTTGACAAGAAGCCTCCTGTGCTATATAATGAAGTGTAATTAGTTCAAAGTTAGGTTATTACAAACTTTTTAATCTTAGCAGATTCAATCAAGTGTTGGGTGACCGGACTCTAACTAAAATCTTTAAGAGAGGAGGTCGCCCAAATGACTTTTCAGGATAAGTCACTCCAGTGCTCCGATTGCGGAGCTACCTTCACCTTCACCGCTGAGGAACAGGACTTTTATCAGTCCAAGGGTTACACTAATGAACCCAAGCGCTGTCCCGATTGCCGCCAGGCAAGAAAGACAGAGCGTTCCGGCAGTGGCGGTGGTGGCAGCAACTACGGTTCCAACCGCCAGATGTACTCAGCGGTGTGCGCCCAGTGTGGCAAGGACACGCAAGTACCCTTCCAGCCCCGTGGTGATAGGCCGGTTTACTGCAGCGATTGTTATCGCAAAGTAAAACCGAGCCGGTAATCCCGGACTAATCTTCAGGCATACGCGGGTTTGGCATAGCCAGCCCGTGTATGCCCCCCATTAGAAAGGTGGCATAACCAATGTCCGTACAAATCTCGATTCGCGAAGGTGAGTCACAGGAATCTCTACTCCGCCGTTTTCAGACAATGATACAGACGAGTGGGGTCCTGCGTGAAATGAAGGCGAACCGTCATTTCATATCCAAGGGAGCTAAGGCACGTTTTAAGGCTCAGCAGAGCGCCCGGCGGAGACGGCGCCAGGAAATAACGGGGCCTAAAAAGTAAATAAAAAGGTTCAATGCCCGCGCTGCTTTTAGACAAGCGGAAATATCGGGCGATTCAATAAGGAGTTTTATGAAAATATATGTGGGTAATCTATCCTACGAGGTAACCGAGCAAGACCTGCGGAAGGAATTCGAGGCTTTTGGAACGGTGGAGTCAGTGGCTTTAATAACCGACCAGTATAGCGGTCGGTCTAAGGGATTTGCCTTCATCGAGATGCCAAATGTATCTGAAGGCCAGGCTGCGATTAACGCTCTCAACGGGAAAACATTGAAGGAACGCACTCTTACTGTTAATACAGCCCGTCCTCGCACTGAAAGCAGAGGCGGCGGTGGCGGCGGCTCGTATGGCGACCGGAGAGGCGGAGAATCCAGGGGAGGCAGGCAGGAGAGACGGTACTAATCTCCTTTCCCTCTGGACATGTGATGTGAATTAGATAGATGTGGCCGAGGTTGTCATGCTGGAGTCCCGACTTGTCGGGACGAAGCATCTCAGGGAAGGGTGGAGAAAAATGACCGGGGCGACGTCCCCACCCTGAGATTCTTCGCTTCGCTCAGAATGACAGTTTCGCGGAATAATCCCGAAGAGTGCCGGGCAGGCAAAAAAGACGAACTTCCGAAAGCCTGATATCGAGGAAGGAAGGTCAACGCCATGAATATCTATGTGGGGAACTTGCCACTCGAGGTGACTGAGGATGAACTCCGTCAGATATTCGTAATCTTCGGTGAAGTAATATCTGTGATAATCATGAATGACAAGTATATCGGCAGCGGTCAACCCAGGGGCTACGGCTACGTCCAGATGCCATCGAAGGCCCAGGGCCAGACTGCAGTCATCAGCCTCCAGGATAAGCGGCTGAAAGGCCAGACAATCAGCGTCGTTGAGGCGCTCCCTCTTTCGGATAACGGACTGTCCAAACCTTTCCCGGTCAAGAGAGGCAGATTTTCCAATTCAAAAACGAGACAGAGATGAAAACTAAAGGGTTTCTGCCGTACAATATGATGTGGGACCATTATGTTCCATAATTTTACTCAGGAGTATTAATGAATTTCGAAACCTTAAATCTACATCCGGCTATCATGAAGGGTGTGCATGAGCTCGGATACACGGAACTCACACCGATACAAGAACAAGCGATCCCCCCGGTATTACAGGGCAAAGATATCATCGGGCTTGCCCAGACGGGCACCGGCAAAACGGCGGCCTTCGTCTTACCGATTCTAGAGCGCCTGATGAAGGCGCCAAAGAGGCAAATCAGCGCCGTCATTATCACCCCGACACGTGAACTGGCCGAGCAAATAAACGGCGCCATCAACGCAATGGGGAAATACACTGGCGTTAAGAGCATCGCCGTTTATGGCGGCACCAATGTCGAAGCCCAGGTCAGGGAACTGACCAGGAGCGTTGAAATAGTTGTCGCCTGCCCTGGACGGTTGCTCGACCACCTGTGGAGAGGCTCAATCGACCTTTCAAAGGTGGAAGTCCTGGTCATCGACGAGGCCGACCGAATGCTCGATATGGGCTTCCTGCCGGACATCAAGAAGATATTGCAGTGCATGTTAAAACCCCGGCAAACGCTGATGTTTTCGGCAACGATGCCTGAGGACATCCGCAAGCTGGCGAAGGAAATCTTAAAGAACCCGGTGACGGTACAAATCGGTCAAACGGCGCCGGCAGTGGCGGTCTCCCACGCACTCTATCCTGTGAAACAGCACCTCAAGACAGACCTGCTGATGGAATTACTCTACGGGCTGGAATCAAAATCAGTGCTGATATTCACAAGGACCAAGCACCGCACCGAGCGTGTCGCCAAGACCTTAAAATCGGCCGGTTTCAGGGTTGCCTCCCTGCAGGGAGACCTGACTCAGTCAAGACGCCAGGCGGCGCTCGATGGCTTCCGAAAGGGAACGATAAAAATACTGGTAGCCACCGATATCGTCGCCCGCGGCATCGATATCCTGCATATCTCCCACGTTATCAACTACGATATGCCGGCCAATACCGATGACTACATTCACCGCATCGGACGCACGGGACGGGTCAACAATAGCGGCGACGCCCTCACCTTTGTCACCGATGCCGATATGGAGATGGTCAATTCCCTGGAACGGATTCTTAAGAAGAAAATCGAGCGGCGCAAGCTGGATAACTTTGATTATACAAAGCCGGCGCCCCCACAAACCGCTATCCGCCGCGCCGGCCAATTCACCCGGAAACCGTTTGCCAGCCGGAGCGACGATTCTGCTGCGCCCGCGTATCGAGATAGAGGCAGACCAGGCATCCGCCGGAGCGGGAATTTTACGCCTGCATTTTCCAGATAGACAAGATGCAGTAACTAAGATACAATACCCAACAGGCAAGAGTAATGGAGAGTTTGAGAGGGCGTCAGCCCTCTCAAAAACAATCACTTCCCCCTTCTCCTTCAGGAGAAGGGGACAAAGGGGATGAGGTAGTTAGGACAAGTGATTGGTGCTGAAGAAAATGATTGGTTGAGATACAAGAGGGGGGAATCGGTATGAAAGTACTACTTGTCTATCCTCAATATCCGGACACTTTCTGGAGCTTTAAGCACGCCCTGAAGTTCGTTTCCAAGAAAGCCGCCTTCCCCCCGCTGGGCCTGCTTACTGTAGCCGCCATGCTGCCGCAGGATTGGGATAAAAAGCTGGTGGATATGAATATCGACCCGCTTACCGATAAAGATATCCGCTGGGCTGATTATGTCTTTATCAGCGCTATGGTAGTGCAGAAAGCTTCCGTCAAAGAAGTAGTTGCCAGATGTAAGAAGCTCGGCATTAAGACCGTGGCCGGCGGGCCCCTATTTACTGCCAGGCCCGATGAGTTCGATGATGTCGACCACTTAGTCCTGGGTGAGGCTGAAATTACCCTGGCCCCCTTTCTGGCTGACATCGAGAAAGGCTGCGCCCGGCATCTCTATTCGACCAGCGAGCGCCCGGATATCAGCGCCACCCCCGCCCCGTTGTGGTCTCTGATAAAAATAAAACAGTATGGCTCGATGAGCCTGCAATATTCCCGGGGTTGCCCCTTTGATTGCGAGTTCTGTGACATAGTCGCCCTGAACGGACGTAACCCGCGAACCAAGACTAAAGAACAGTTTATTTCAGAACTGGATGCTTTATATACGAATGGCTGGCTGGGCAGTGTCTTTATTGTCGACGATAACTTCATCGGCAATAAGAAGAAACTGAAAGCCGAAATACTGCCGGCGATAATTGAGTGGAAGAATGGGAAGAAGTATCCCTTCGCTTTTGCCACCGAAGCCTCGATAAACCTGGCTGACGACGAAGAGTTGACGAAATTAATGGTCGACGCCGGGTTCGAAGTAGTGTTTATCGGTATCGAGACACCGAACGAGGATAGTCTGGCCGAGTGTACCAAAGCTCAGAACCAGCACCGCGACCTGGTCACCTCAGTCAAGAAGCTCCAGAAAGCCGGGCTGGAGGTGCAGGGCGGCTTTATCGTCGGTTTCGATAGCGACCCGGAGTCTATCTTCCAGGCTCAGATAGATTTTATTCAGCGGAGCGGCATCGTCACGGCCATGGTTGGGCTTCTGAATGCCCCGACCGGCACCCGGCTTTACAAACGGCTGAAAGAGGAGGGCCGCCTCTTAACCTCCTCGACCGGTAACAATACGGATTTCTCACTCAATTTCATTCCTAAGATGGACCCTCAGAGGCTCGTCAACGGCTACAAACAGATATTGGACACCATCTATTCACCCAAGGAATATTACCAGCGGCTGAAGACCTTCTTGCAGGTATACAAACCGGTAAGGACCAAACCGGGTAAAATACACGGCCACCAGGTAAAAGCGTTCTTCAGGTCTATCTGGTTCCTGGGCATAACAGGAAAGGGGAGAAAACATTACTGGAAACTGTTTGTCAGTTATCTGATGACATCCCCGCCGAAATTCGCCCGGTTCATACTTCTTTCCGTTTACGGATACCATTTCCGCAAGATAGCCTCGATGGCGGGTCAGCCGGCAGCCTGATTTCAAAGCTATCTGTCATCGGGAAACGAGGCTACGGTTAGAGACGTAGGGTGGGCTGAGCCGCGCGAAGCCCACCACTATTCCGTTACTGTCGGTGGGCTAAGTCCTTTGGCGGAAGGACTTAGCCCACCCTACATAAGCTAATTACCCCTCACCTTAATCTCCCGATTTCATACGGGATCCCGCACGGAGTCGGGACTCTCCCGCAAGGGGAGAGGAAATACGTATAGTCAAATACGTAACTAGGTACTAGTGTCTTATCAGGTTAATTTACGTAGCTCTCTGTTGCCCGGATGCTCAAGCCCTTACGCTTACCTTGATGGCTTCCGTTTCTTATTATCTCTTCGGCGCTGCCGGCGTTCCGCCCAGCGCCTCCCCAAGCCCCAGAACATTAATCAGCCTGGATTGGTCTGAGATAACCAGCTTCGTATTATTCTGCAAAGCGGACTGGGTGACTTCAAGTTGTTTCAGCAACTGTGCATTCCCCACGAAGAACTCGCTGGCGGCTTGGGATACATTCTCAATCGCCTTGGCTTCGCCTTCGGCCCTTAAGATGGCTGCCTGCTTATCGCCCTCGGCAACCAGAATAGCATTCTGTTTATCCCCCTCCGCCTGAAGTATTTGTTTCTGCCGGTAAGCCTCGGCATCCAGAATAGTAGCTCGTTTTTCCCTTTCCGCTTTCATTTGCTTGCTCATGGCCTCAGTGATGTCTTTAGGGGGCAGGATTTCCTTAACCTCTACCCTGGTTACCTTAACTCCCCACTTATCAGTGGCCTCATCGAGGGTCGTCCTGAGGGACGAATTGATGCGCTCTCTCGAGCCCAGTGTTTCGTCGAGTGTCATATCACCGACCAGGTTTCTCAGGTTCGTCTGCGCCAGCTTGCTTACAGCAATGAAGAAGTTAGCGACCTCATACCTCACAGCCTTGGCGTCTGTCACATAGTAGTAGACGACGGCATCAACGGTTATGCCGACATTGTCCTTAGTGATGACTGCCTGTGGTTCTATGTCCAGGACGATTTCCCGCATATCTATCCTGGCCCTCAGAGAATCTACAAACGGCAGCAGGAACCTGAGCCCCGGGTCCAGAGTTTCTTTGTATCTGCCGAATCTTTCTACGATGCCTTTTTCAGCCTGACGGATAATAATAATCGATTTAGCCACTGTGAGTATGATAACTACAGCCAGAATGACCAGGAAGATTATGAGTCCTGCTTGCATTATTCCCCTCCTTTAAACTTTTCGATATTCAAAGTAACACCACTGATACCGGTAACGACTATTACTTCACCTTTTTCGATGCTCTCCTCGGCTTTTGCTCTCCACTCCTCATTACCCACCTTGACCAGACCGGTAATCCCGGGCGTCAGGCTCTGCAAAACAATCCCTTTTCTACCGATGATGGCATCGACATTGGTTCTCTCTTTTCGAGTCGCGGTCCACCTGTGGACATACTTTCTTCCCAGGATTATGTAGGCGGTGCAGATTACCAGGGTAACGATTAGTGTTAGAACCCACGACTGAGCCGGCCAGGTTACCAGTCCACCGATAACGAAAGCAGACCCGATAAACACAAGGTCCAGCCCGGTTTCCACACCGATTAGTTCAAGCAGAACCATGAAAAGACCTGTACTAACGAATATGAGCCACACCCATGAATCTGTGAACACTGCAAGACCATCCGTCATAGTGTTACACCTGCCTTAAATCACCCTTTTACCGGCTAAATAAGTCACTGGCCGGCCGAGCGCGAACTAAACAGTCGCTATTCCTTGCAATGATGAGTCAAACCATCTTTCTGGAACGGTTCTGGCAGAAGTATACCACAAAGTATTGTCGCTTATTTGCCTGACTCAAGGACTATCATGCCAGCATGTTCAGCAGGAAGGGAATGATGGCCAGGCTGGCGATGGTGGTGATAAACACAACGCTCGAGACCAGCTCTGCCTCATTCTTATACTTGGTGGCTAACATCGCGGTATTGACGGCGGCGGGCATCGCCGAATCCAGGATAACCACCGCCTTCAAAATGCCGGTCAAATTGAACATGCCGACGGCAAGAAAGCCGAGCGCCAGTCCCACTCCCAGCCTGAGGAACGAAGCCAATAGAGGCGTCGGCAGCGATTTCAACCTTACTGTGGAAAGATTGTAGCCGGCAATCAAGAGCACCAGAGGTATCACCATCAGGCCGATGAAACTCAACGGTTTTACTATCAGTTCAGGCACGGTTATGTTGCCGAAATTCACCACCAGACCGGCCACGGCAGCATAAAGCGCCGGCACCCTCAGCACGTCCTTGAGACTGTCCTTCCAGGGCTTCCCCGAGGCGAGATAAATACCGATGGAATAGAGAGCCAGCATATTAGGAATATAAAACAAGGTGGCGGCAAAAAGCCCTTCGGCGCCGTAAACAAGAAATATGATGGGGAAAGGTATATTGACGGTATTCATTATCAATATCGGCATATAGAGGCCGGAGTGTTTTTGCCTCATTATCTTGAAGACGAGCCAGGCAGTGAGACCGCAGCCGAACATGATTATCAGCGCCGAGGCCCAGATTTTACTGGCATCCAGCAGGACTATTTTCTTATCGATGACCGAGGTGAAGGCGATAGCGGGCAAGCCGATATAAAAAACCATCTCCACGATGGCTGTCATATCCGGTTTCTTGATTTTCCCCCACAGATAGCCGATGAGAATGACGATAAACGTGGGCAGGACTACATTCAGAAGGTCGGTCATTGTTCCTCACTTAGCGCTTGGTTAAGACACAGACGGCGTACCGGCAATCGGACGCTCTGGGTATTCACGTTTGATGGGCTGGCCGGTCATACTTTCATTTGTTCGGAACGTATCTAATCCAGGAAGCTGATTGTCGGAGAAGGCCGGTTCTTTATTTCGTAGGTTATGCCGGCTTCTTTGAACATGTCTTTGAAAGAGCCATCGGCATATTCTCTGAAGCTGACGAATCGCTTTATTCGGGAATTGACCAGCATCTTGGCGCAGAGGACGCAGGGGGTGTGAGTGCAGTAGATGGTCGCCCCCTCGAGGCTGACGCCATGAAGCCCTGCCTGAACAATCACATTCTGCTCGGCGTGAATAGCCCGGCAAATCTCGTGTCTGGTCCCGGAAGGTATGCCAAGCTCATCTCGCAAGCAGCCCAGTTCGAGGCAGTCTTTAAGCCCTGCCGGGGCGCCGTTGTAGCCCGTAGCCAGGATGTGTTTGTCCCGGACGGCAATCGCCCCCATATTGTGCCTTCGGCAGGTGGAACGCTCAGCCACCACCGAAACTATCTTGAGGAAATAATCGTCCCAGTCAGGCCGGTTTACGGGTGTTACGCTCTTAGCCATAAAATTATTTTTGTCACTTCCTTTTCCAGGTCATCCAGAAATGATTCATTCAGAATAGTGAAATCCGCCATGGCGATGGGACCGCCCTTGTTGATATTCTCAATCTCCGCTTTATCGCGGCTGGCCGCCTCTTCCCGCGTAAGCCCGCGCTCCTGTCTGGAGGTCAGGCGGGTGTAGCGTGTTTTTGGAGACGCCCAGACTGCGACCACGGCAAAGTTTTCTCCGTAGTGAGCCTTCAAAAAGATGTACTCCTCCCAGGAATACAGTCCGTCGATGACCACGTCCGTTTTTTGCTGCAGGGCTGAATCGATTACCGGCAGGTTCAGTTTGGCGTAGGCAGCCATGCCCTGCTCCTTGCGGAGCAATTCCCTGATGCGGCGCTCGTTTTCTTCATTCAGCTTGAGGCCGCGCTTCTTAATCTCCTGGTCGGTAACATCACCGAACCTTATTCGCGTGAAGCCGTTGGCGGCAAAGAGCCTGGCTGCTTCCGACTTGCCCGCCCCGGTCATCCCCACAATAGCAACAACTTTCATATTAGTTTCATTATAAGGGAGTTAGCCGACCAATGGCAATCTGTCCTGCCCCTGTCATTGCGAGTCCCGATGAAACCGGGATGTGGCAATCTAATATGAATCTTAGAAGAGATTACCACGTCGGCTACGCATCCTCGTAATGACAGAGGAAGTAACGACAATCAGCATAAGGGGAGAGAATCAGTCGACAATCCTCTCCCCTAAAGCTCTAAAACCGTCGATTCAGGCTGCATTACCAGGTAATATAGACATTATGCGCATTTTCGCCGCTAGCACCGGTATAGCCTTTCATCCCCTGAGCCTTGAAATGGGCTTCGATATCCTTGGCAATCTTTTCCGAGTCCGCATGCCAGTAGTGCCAGATGGTCGGCCGACCATGGGCTTCCCGACGAAGGTCTATATTGTCGGTGACGCCAATCGTCCAGACATTGATACGCCTCCCCCCCACGATTTTCTCAATCCCTGCCTTGATATCCGCTTCTGTCGTCCCTGCTTCTAATGCCATTCTTTTGAACACCTCCTTTCTTCTAGTTACTTTACTCACAGGCGAATGCTAGCCGCCCAACTCTCCACCAATCGAATCACCCAAATTTTTCTAGCGTGCCATTCTTATCAAGTATTATTTTTCACAAAGGTAGCCCTATTATAAGAGAAAGCGCTGGCAAAGGCAATCGGTATTTTAAGATTAGTTTTCGCGTTAGTGTTCAGATGCAGATGTCATTCTCACGAAAATAGGCTGGTGGCACAGGCCTCCGTGCCTGTGCAGAGTTATTTTCATTCTTTGTGGCGCTGGTTGTCCAGCATGATAGATTGCGAGGGCACGTTCCCCTTCGCTGCGTTCAGGGTCAGTGTAAACTCCGCCCGTGGCAATCTCAAAAGATTCATATAGATTGCTTCGCCCCGATAGAATCGGGGTCTCGCAATGACAATTTCCAGTTGCTAATCCTCTCTTGTCGGCAGTTGTTGCGGCACGAATATGGGTGTATAATTATCAATCGATGAGTCAAAAAGAAATTCTGCGGGAGAATTTGGCGGCTCTCTTGACCGGGGAGCACGCCCGTATGTCCTTTGAAGAGGCGGTGAAGGAATTCCCGCTCGATAGAATCAATGAAAATCTGCCTAATTCCGATACCACTCCCTGGGGTTTGCTGGAACATCTCAGGCTGACCCAGGAAGACATTCTTGATTTCATCAAGAATCCGAACTACAAGTACCGGGAATGGCCGGCAGGCTACTGGCCCAAACAAGGCAACAAAGCCACAAAAGCCGATTGGGAAAAGTCGGTCAGGGCTTTTAAGAAAGACCTCCAGGAGCTTCAAAACATCGTTAACGACCCGAAAACCGATTTATATAAAGATATCCCGTGGGGAGAGGGTGAAACGATTCTCCGGGAAATCGTCACGGTTACCAACCACAACGCCTTCCACATCGGCGAATTCGCCATAATGCGCCAGGCTATGGGTACCTGGGGCAAAAGCCACAGAGGTTAGGCTCCACAGGTCATAGTTTCGCAATCACGATATCGAGTTTTTCAAGGGTTTGCCGGGCAATGGCGTGAGCGGCACGAGAAGATGATGGGTGGGTGGCCAATGCCCAGGCGACGTGGGGATACACTTCCGAGCCTGGCGGCGAGAAGAAGCGGGCGCCCTTATTCGTTGCCAGCCCCAGCCTAACGCCTTCGCCTCCCAGCCGGCTGATTTCATCTTTCGAGGGCAGTTCTTCGACTATCCCGTCATAATAGCAGGAGCGGTAAGCCAGAGCCGCATGACGGCTGTTATCATGAACGACCTCCGGCGCAATCCCCAAGCATAGCTTCAGGGCCTGGGTAATCCTGTCCTGATGGGTATGAATCCGGAACATATCGGTGAAGCCTTCATCCCAGCCCAGCCTCCCATTTACCTCGACGATGCGGACAACGTCGTCCTGTACCCTCATTTCAATCGAGAAGGCCGAGTCACGCAGCCCCAGAGCCTCGACAGTGGCGTCCGAGACACTTTCTACCGCTCCGTTATCCGTACACTCGGCGGGGAAGAGATAGGCTTCGATAAAGAAAGGGGGATCAACGCTCTGTACCTGCTCGGTAACGCCGAAAGTGTAGGGTTTATCGCCAAGCAAAAGTCCGTCCGTCTCCACCATATCGCCGCCCAGAAAAGATTCGATAAGGAACTGGCGGCGAGGGTCGCAGCCCAAATCCACTTTAGCGGCGTCCGCAAAGCTGAGCAGGCGGGCGACATCGGTAGATTTCTCGATTCCCGCTTTGACACGGGCCACGGCTGGCTCGATTTCCTCTTTGCTGTTGACCAGCGTGACCAGTCTGGACATAGTTGAAATAACGCACTTGAGAACGACAGGGAAACCGGCTCTGGCAGCCAGCCGGTGAATGTCTGAGGCGTTTTCACCCAGGGCGAAGATGGGATTTCCGATGCCCGCCTTGGATAAGGCAACCCTCTGCAGATACTTGTTGGAGCAGAGATGGGCGGCCTCGATGGGCGGCCCTTTAAGGCCGAACTCTCGGGCGATGAGAGAGCCGACCAGCAAACCCCGCTCCGATTGCAGGAAAATCCCACCGGGGCGGTTTTTCGCGCACCAGCGGCGGAGCCGCTCGTACGCTTCTTTGACCTGCTCGGGTGGCGGCAATTCCCAGACTTCGTCGAAGATATCGAAGTCTGAGGCGGTCGGGGTATCGTCGGCCAGCACCATCCTGATATCACCCATATTTTCGGCGTACCGGCAGACTTCATGGGAGGAAACGCTGCCATAGGCGGGATAGAGCATCATTATCGTGGGCATAACCTTTTTACCTCCGCAGGTGAGCTTAACAACCGAGCAAGAATGAGAGGAGCAGGATTTCCCGTTTGCTAGATAATAATGCTAAAATATGATAAATTCAATATGCTAAGCGATTTTGAGAGATTTCGACCTTAGGAAGAAAGAAAAAAGGAGGAATGTTTTGGATATTGAAAGTATTGAAATCTATTATTGCACGGACTGAAACTATGAAGCGGTGGCCGCCGGTCTGGCGGCAGAATTACGTGAAGCCACCGGGGTAGAGCCTAAACTCGTCGAAGAGCGCAGCGGCGTCTTCGATGTTTTTGTCGATGAATCCCTGATTTTCTCTTTTTCAGAAGCAGGGCGCTTCCCCGAACCGGGTGAGATAGCGGCGATGTTCAAACAGTAGGGATTTACACCTCATCCCCTAGCCCCCTCTCCGCTTGCGGAGGGGGGGCTAGGGGGTTTACTCGAAATGGCTGACGACAAATCCCTCTCTTTCTCCCTTTACAAAAGGGAGAAGCCATCCAGTATCGTGTTTGCCCTGGTCTTCCCCCTTTGGGAAAGGAGGATTAAGGGGGATTTCCGTATCCCTGAGCCTGTTCTCCTCTGTCTCAGTTCCCCCTTCTCCCTCTATGCGCTGTGCTATAATCAAATTAATCCCGATAGAATCGGGACGGAACCGGAGAAGGGCGATGTACCAACTCAACAACCTGGCCAGGCAGATAGAAAAACAGCTACCGGCCAGATTGGTTGAATTCATGCAGGAAGCCGGACTGGTAGCTGCCGCCCAGGGGCAGAACCTCTACCTGGTGGGAGGGGTGGTGCGCGACCTGCTGCTGGGTAGAGCCAACCTCGACCTTGACCTGGCCGTGACCGGTAACGCCATCAATCTGGCCTGGCGATTGGCGGGTACTATTCCGGCGGCGAAATTGACCCCCAACCGCCATTTTTTTACGGCTAAACTAAGCTGGGAAAACTGGAGCGTCGATCTGGCCACAACCCGCTCCGAAACCTATGCCCGCCCCGGAGCCTTACCCCGCGTGCTCTCTGCCTCCATCGAAGAAGACCTCTTCCGACGGGATTTCACCATCAACGCTATGGCCGTTGAACTTATCCCCGGCCGGTGGGGAGAAGTAATCGACCTCTACGGCGGGCGGGACGACCTCGAAAAAGGTTTGATACGCATCCTGCATGAAGACAGCTTCATCGATGACGCTACCCGCATCTGGCGCGGTCTGCGCTACGAGCAGCGACTGGATTTCAAGCTGGAGCCAAAGACGCTCAGGCTGCTAAAGCGGGACCTGCCGATGCTGGAGACCATCTCGGGCGATCGGATACGGCACGAACTGGAGCTGGCCCTGAAGGAAGAGCTGCCGGAGAAGGTCATCCGCAGGGCTGCTAACCTGAAAGTGCTGCCCGAAGTGCACCCCGGGCTCAAAGGAGATGACTGGCTGGCCCGGAAGTTCGAGGAGGCTCGCCAGGCCAGCGCTCCAAACCCTCCCTCCGTCGAGCTTTACCTGGCGCTGCTGGCATACTGGCTTACCGAAGACCAGACCGGGAAACTGATTTCGTATCTCAGGTTACGCAAGTCGCACGCCCGGACGCTGGAAGAGAGCGGACTGCTTAAAGCTGAGCTTAAAGCGCTGGCTGAGCCGGCCTTGGCGCCCAGCCGGATTTACTTGCTCCTGCATGAGTATGGCTTGCCGGCGGTGACAGCTAACTATCTCGCCACCGATTCGCCGACGATCAAGAAACACATCGGCCTGTTCCTGACTAAGCTCCGTAATGTCAAGCCTTCCCTCACCGGCCGCGACCTGGCAAAGCTAGGCACCGCCCCCGGACCGCAGATGAAAGAAGTCCTCCGGCATCTCCTTGAGGCACGACTGGATGGGAAGGTAACTTCCAAGAAGGGGGAGGTGGAGATGGTGGAGGGGTGGAAGGATTCAATCATGAAATCTCCCATTTTCCTCTCCCTTGATGGGAGAGGAATTAAAAGGTGAGGGTGACTGCGTATCCATGACCGCTTGCACTTTCAGGAGCACACCTTCCAGGTTTTCCAATACTTCATTATTCCAGAATCTCATAACCCGGAACCCCTGGCTATTTAACCAGACGGTTCTCATTTCATCCTGGCTAAAAATACGGTCTTCATTGTGTTGACCACCGTCAATCTCTATTATGAGCTTCTTGGTAAAGCTCGCGAGATCAACGATATAATTCCCGATGGGTTGTTGTCGGCGGAATTTCACTCCACCCAATTGCTTATTCCGCAATTTTGACCAGAGTACTCTTTCAGCCGGGGTATCCTGACGCCGTAGCTCTCTACCCCGAGCTGCCTTTAGTTTATTAGCCATCCGATTTAAGACCCCTCACCCTTAATCCCTCTCCCACAAGGGGAGAGGGAAATGGAAAGATAAAAATGCTCGCCCACGGGAGGAGAGGAAGACGAGAAGAATACAAATGCTCCTCTCACAAGGGAGATAAAACCGGAAACATAAAAAGTGGTATTTTCTCGTTGCCAGAATACAAAGTTTTGATATACCCGTCAAAATCCCCGGGACACTAAACATCCTGAGTCAGGAGACGGTGGAGAGGTAGATAGAATAGCCATTAGCGAGTGATGGCGCTATTCTTACTTAGCCGCGCGCACTGCTTCAGCGATAACTATGATGACGCCGATGGCAATCCACAAAATCAGAAC
>JACPPR010000069.1 GCA_016190895.1 Chloroflexota bacterium
CCCCGCATCTTGGCCTCCGATTACTTCGTTGGCCTTACTTTACCATAACCCACAAGCTAAGTCAGCCACTTTCAGGGACTTTTTCAGCACCCTGCTAGGTTTCCGTTCGCTTTCCACTTCGAATTTCTATGTTTCTACTAATAAGACCTAGTGGGCTTGACAACTAACGATATTTTCGTTATGATATCCACCATGAATAAACAAAAGAATTCCGCAGAGCAAATCATAGACCGTTTCGGAGGACAGTCCTCACTCGCCACTTTATTGGGTAGGCGCCAGAGCACAGTACAGCATTGGGCGCAAACCGGAAGGATACCCTCCCAGTGGCACAAGCCATTGCTGGCGCTAGCACGGAAAAGGGGGGTTTCTCTCGAGCCCGACGATTTCGTGACAAGAGAAACTCCAAAAATCGAGCCGGCTGAAGGAAGACTCGGCGTGCTGCTGGTGGGGCTGGGGGCGGTCAGTTCAACCGTTATCGTGGGGGTCGAGCATATCCGGCGTGGCACAGGTAAGCCTTTTGGTTCGATTACCCAGATGTCCACCATTCGCCTGGGCAAGCGCTCGGAAAAGCGGACGCCCCTGATAAAGGATTTTGTCCCATTAGCCAGCCTCGACCAGCTCGTGTTCGGAGCGTGGGACCCGATTCCGGACAACGCGTATGAGTCCGCTGTAAAGTGCGGAGTGCTGAACCGGGAGCAGCATATCGAACCCATCGCGGATTATCTGAAGACAATCGAACCGATGCCGGCCGTATTCGATAGCGGGTACGTCAAGCGAATCAAGGGAAGCAATGTAAAGAAGGCGCGAACGAAGCTCCAGCTTGTCGAGGCTATTCGTGAAGATATACGTAACTTCAAAGCCAGCAACAAGTGTGACCGCCTTGTAATGATTTGGTGCGCCTCTACCGAAAAATTCGTTACAGCATCGAGCGTACATCAAGACCTCCAGAGTTTCCTGAAGGGGCTAAAGGAAAACGATGAAAGAATTGCGCCGTCCCAGATGTATGCCTGTGCGGCGCTATTGGAGGGCATTCCGTTTGCCAATGGGGCGCCCGGTCTAACCGTAGAAATCCCTGCTTTCGAAAAAATGGCGAAGGAAAGAAACGTACCCATCTGCGGAAAGGATTTCAAAACCGGCCAGACGCTCCTGAAGACTGTGCTTGCCCCAATGTTGAAGGCAAGAATGCTCGGCGTGGACGGCTGGTTTTCCACGAACATCCTCGGCAACCGCGATGGCGAGGTCCTTGATGAGCCTGAAAACTTCAAGACTAAAGAGGAATCCAAGTTAGGTTCTCTTGAATATATTTTCCAGCCTGAGATGTACCCTGACCTATATGGAAACGCCTATCATAAGATTAGAATCGAATACTACCCGCCCCGCGGAGACAATAAAGAGGCCTGGGACAACATAGATATCTTTGGCTGGCTAGGTCGGCGCATGCAGATCAAGGTTGATTTTCTCTGCTCGGATTCCAGTTTGGCTGCCCCTCTAGTGCTGGACCTGGCTCTCTTCCTGGACCTGGCAAAACGGGCCGGCCTCGGGGGGATTCAGGAATGGTTATCCTTCTACTTCAAGAGTCCACAGCACGCGCCCGTTGTATATCCGGAACACGACCTGTTTATACAACAAACAAAGCTCAAGAACACGCTCAGGTGGTTGATGGGCGCCGAGCAGATTACACACCTCGGAATGGAGTATTATCGGGAGGACTGACCGCCACAAATACCTGGATAGGGTATGAGGACAAGATGCTAAATCTTTGCTCCGCTCCCAGGCTTTTTCACATCCTCCGAATCTGCTAAGATGTTACTTAAGACCAAAAGGATATCGAGGAGTTGTGGGGTAGTAGTGCCTGCTTTGTTACGAATTTCCTCTCCCCTTGCGAGAGAGTCCCGATTCACTCCGTTCATACGGGATTCCGTATGAGTGAAACGAATCGGAAGACTAAGGTGAGGGGTAGCCTTAAAATCACCCTCATCCCTCACGCTTCGCTCAGGGCAAGCTCTAGACTTCTCCCCTCGCGGGAGAAGGGAGGGGGAATACAAAGTATCTTCGCGAACCAGCGGTAGGAGCCATTATTTGAATCTGCCGAATCTTAACCAGCGTCCTAGGGCGATTGCCATTGACTTGGATGGAACATTACTGAACAGCCAGACTCAGTTATCGGCATGCAACCGTGCGGCGCTAGAAAAGTGTATCGACCTAGGCATCCCTGTCATCATAGCCACGGCCCGCCCCGCCCGTGCACTCAACCGTTTCCTGCCGCAGTACCTGACCGAAAACTGTTCTCTCATAATGTTGAATGGCGGCGTTGCCATAGGAAAGATACCCTTATCCGGCTATTTCAAAGAGCCTTTCCCTGAAACGGTTGCCCGAAGGATTATCAAGTTGGCGCTGGAGTTGAATCCTCATGTCCGCGTAACCATCGAGCTGGACGGTTATGAGTTCGGCGGTAACTGGAACGGCGACGCTGAAACGTTGTGGCAGAGAAACTCGGCAACGCCGGGCATGCTGCTATCTGTTGAGGAAGCACTATCCCGGCAGCCCTGCAAGATTGCGCTGGGTGGAGACGGGACGGACGTTCTGAAGTTAATTGACAGGCTGGAGAACAGTCTCGGCGACGCTATCTCAGTGGTTCCGTCAACAGGTACGCCCCTGTTCCCTCCCCTGCTGAACGTAACATCGTCGCAGGCAACCAAACCTTCGGCTCTGCAAAAGCTCCTCATCCCTGTTGGGATTTCGCTCGCAGAAGTGATTGCCTTGGGAGACGACTTTCCTGATATCGGCATGTTGAAAGATTGCGGTATCTCCGTTGCGATGGAAAACTCTGTCCCTGAAGTCAAAGCTGTCTGCAGCTATCACACGGCCAGCAATGACGAAGATGGCGTAGCGATAGTGCTGGAGCGAGTCTTTCTTAGCGAGAACAGCCAATGAAAATAGACTCGCTTTTAACTCAAACTCAGAAACTGCTGCGGCGCCACAACCTTCGCGCCAGGAAGGGCCTGGGGCAGCATTTTCTGGTCGATGAAGGGGTGCTCGAAACCATTATCGCCACTGCCCAACTGACTACTGATGATGTGGTCGTGGAGGTGGGGCCGGGGCTGGGGGTGCTGACGCGGGAACTGGCAAAGCACGCCGAAAGGGTGGTCGCTATCGAGATAGATGACAAGCTGGCGGCCATTTTGCGGGATAGCCTCAAAGAGATTCGGAACGTCACTATTATTAACCAGGATGTGTTGAAAATTGACCCGCCAGCCTTACTTAAAGAGCTGAAAGCTGAGAGTCCCGATAAATACGGGATGCCGTATGACAATCGGCACTATAAGCTCGTAGCCAACCTGCCTTATTACATCACATCGCCGGTCCTGCGACACTTTCTTGAGACTACAGCTAAGCCTGAACTTATGGTAGTCATGGTACAGAAGGAGGTCGCCGAGGAGATTGCGGCGAAACCGGGCCGGATGAGCCTCTTGAGCATCGGCATCCAGCTTTACGGCGCGCCGGAGATAGTAGCCCGCGTGCCGGCCGAGTCCTTCTATCCGGCGCCCGCCGTTGATTCGTCCGTCCTGAAGGTGACTCCGTATTCTCACCCGCCTGTCGAGATAAGCGACCGAGAAGGCTTTTTTGAACTGGCGAGGGCTGGATTCAGCGCCGCCCGCAAACAGCTTGCCAACTCCTTGGCGAACGGGCTTGGAGTGAGCAAAGAAGAAACGCTGGCTCTCCTCGCTAAAGCGGAAATAGACCCCCAGAGGCGGGCGGAGACGCTCTCCCTGGAAGAGTGGGCGCGGCTGTGGCGGGTGTATCAGGGGAAGGGGTAGTGCCTGCTTGCGTGGATGTGTTACGATTCTTGCGTCTTCTCTCTTGAGGAGAGAAGGTCATCATAAAGCTATTCTCTCTCCCTCAATGGACGTTTGATGTATATTAAAGGGAGCGAGGGTATGTCATTCTGGAGGAGTCCCGATACCTTCACCCCCTATCGGGACTCCGAAGAATCTCAGGGAGAGGAGGTCGAAACCATGTCCGATTTTACCCCCACCTCCCTGGGATGCTTCGTCCCGACTTGTCGGGACTCCAGCATGACAACTCAACGCTATTCTTCAATTCACGTCACACGTCCTCGATGGAGAGGAAGTGGTAGGGAATAATCATGCTGACAGTTACGGCTCCCGCCAAAATCAATCTCACGCTCGAGGTGCTGCGGAAGCGTCCGGATGGTTTCCACGAAATTCGCAGCGTCATCCAGTCCATAAGCCTTTCAGATACCTTGCATTTTGAAGCGAGTCAGCAGGTTACTTTTAAATCGGATATGGCGGAGTGGGTTGCGGAGGAGAGTCTGGTCTCACGCGCTGTAACGTTACTCCGGCAGGCTACCGGTTGTTCCAACGGGGTGGCGATACGGTTAGAAAAACGCATTCCTTTGATGGCGGGATTGGGTGGGGATTCCAGCGATGCAGCGGCGGTCTTGCGCGGGCTGAACCGTCTCTGGGGACTGAATTTGCCTCTGGAAAGGCTGCTTGAGCTAGCCAGGCAGCTAAGTTCGGATGTCTCCTTCTTTCTTTTCGGCGGCACGGCTTTGGCCGAAGGCAGGGGTGAGATAGTGACCCCCCTTCCTCCCTTGCCCCATAGCTGGTTGGTTCTGGCGCTGCCGCCGGTAGAGCGCCTGCCAGGCAAAACAAAGCTGCTTTACCAGAGTCTGAGCGCCAATCACTATACGGATGGGCAGGTTACGCACTGGGCGGCGGAAAGCGTGAAAGCAGGCCAGCCGTTTCCGCAGGGCCTGGTGTTCAATACTTTTGAGAACATCGCTTTCAGTGTTTTCCCGGGGCTGGAGGCGGCCCGTAAGCACTTCCTCAAGCTAGGCGCCAGCCACGTTCACCTGGCCGGCTCCGGCCCGGCCCTATTTACTCTGGTGCCGGATAAAGCCAGGGCGGAAGAGCTTTACTCCGTCCTTCAACCGCAAAACATGTCGCCCTTGTTAGCTGAGACCCTGCCCGCTTCCGATGTGACTTAAGTTACAGATTTGAAGTAGTGTCACCCGTTAATCTTATATTCAAGCATTACTCAAAAAAGTTAGAGGAGGAAAGAAATATGCCCGATTACAAGTCAGAAAAGAATCTTCAGAACGCTTTTGCCGGAGAAAGCCAGGCTAGCCGCCGCTATACCTTCTTTGCCGAAAAGGCTGATAAGGAAGGCCAGCCCCAGATAGCCCGCCTTTTCCGGGCGGCTGCCGATGCTGAGACAATTCACGCCTTCAATCACCTGAACGCTATGGACGCTATCGGCTCGACCAAGGATAATGTCATGGCGGCCTCGGTCGGGGAGCACTATGAGTTCACCCGAATGTATCCTCCGTTTATCGAGCAGGCGGCGCAAGAAAACAATGAGCGGGCGAAGCAGACCTTTGAATATGCCAACGCTGTGGAGCAAATCCATCACAAATTCTTCGAGGCGGCGCTGAAAGCCCTGAACGAGAGTAAGCAGCTAAAGGCTGAGCCTTACTTCGTCTGCCAGGGTTGCGGTAACACGGTAGCCGGCGCTGCGCCCGATGTTTGCCCTATCTGCGGAGCGCTCCGCAGTTCATTTAAGCGGATAGATTAAGAAGAAACCCGAATTCCCTAGATTTGTCGGCCTCCTCGACACTGTCATGCTGAGCACATTCTCTTCGCTCAGTGTAAACTGCGCGAAGAATCTCAGAGCCTGCCCTGAGCAAAGCGAATGGGGTGGGGTAAGTTAGATTCCATGTCTTGAATAGGTTGAACGTTTCGCGGGACGCTATAGACTTTTCGGGGAAAAAGGGGTAGAATAAGATAACCTGGATTAACCGGACGGGAGGCGGACGAAATGTCTCTAGTTCCTGTCTTAATCGATAAGGTGGAAGCAATAAGCACTGAGTCCCTGTAGGGGCCAGTGCTTATTAGTTTGAGGAGGTGTAAAAATGCAGTCTAGCCTGATTGGGAAAATCGAAAAAGCCAAACTCTACGCCCAGGAAAAGGACCGGGTTACCTTCTCCGATTTCTCTGCAAGATTCCGAGGGGAGAACGATAGCTACGATGTTAGCTACCAGGATAACAAGTGGCGCTGTTCCTGCAATTTCTTCTCAAACTGGGGTACCTGCAGCCATACAATGGCGCTTGAGAAAATCCTTGGTGATATGCTGCCGGAAGAAGCCCTGACTACCCATTTTAACACCGCTGTCTGAGCCTTGTTGCTATTTGTCTTGACAGGGAGAACACCGGGCCCGGTGTTCTCCCTGTTTTTATTTTCGGGTACATTGACGGATTACACTTCCTTAGTCTTCCACCGCCCCATCTTAAAATACACAACATAGACGGCTGCCCTGACCACTACGGCAATCACCATCGCCCAGCGTACCCCGAAGACACCGAGGGTGGAAAAGCGCGAGAGAAGGTAAGCCAGGGGCATTTGCACCCCCCAGAGGGTCACCAGGGTATTCAGTGTCGGCGCCCAGGTATCGCCGACCCCGTTCAGGGTGCTCATCAGTACCAGAGTAAAACCTGATACCAGGAAATGAATTATCTGTATTTGAAGAAAGGTGACCGCCGTCGCCAGCAACTCAGGCTCAGTATTGAAGACGCTGATGACAGACTCGGGCCAGAACCAGACTATCACTGAAATAGCGAACATAACACCGGTGAATAAGCCTACCGCTAGCCAGGCAGTTTTCTCGGCCCGCTCAGGCTGTTTCGCCCCCAGGTTCTGTCCGGCCAGGACGCCAGCAGCATTGCCCAATCCCATCGCCGGCATACGTATGAAATTATCCACCCTCTCCATCAGGGCATGAGCCGCTATGGCAGCCGTGCCGAAGGGAACGATAAACCACATCACCAGAAGGTTGGCCGAGCTCCTTTCCGTTCCCGTCAAGGAAGCAGGGATGCCAATCTTGGTGATGCGCCATATCATCTTCCAATCAAACCGGAAATTCTTCATGCTCAATCGCAGCCGGGTGCGCCCGCTGTAGAGCATCCACATCCCGAGCGCTCCGGCGATGCCCTGAGAAATGACTCCGGTTAGCGCCGCTCCGCTAACGCCCAAGCGGGGGAAAATCCACCAGCCGAAGATAAGAAAGGGCGCCAGCGCGATATGGAAAAACCGGGTGGCGAGACTGATTCTCATCGGGGTCTGAGAATCGCCGGATGCCTGCATCAGGCTCTGACTCAGCATCTGGAAGGACATCGTCACCATGCCGACTAACTGAATTCGCAGGTAGGCGGTTCCCTCGGCAAGAGCATCGGGCGCCAGCCCCAGCGCCTGTAACATCTGACGGGAGAGGAAAAGGCCGATTATTGCTGTTACTATGGCAAAGAGGATACTGATGACAACAGACTGATTTGCTACATGATTGGCGGCGTCTTTATCACCGGCTCCTATGGAACGCGAAATAATAGCGCGGGTGCCGGTTTGGAGTCCTGTCCTGACGGAGCTGACCAGCGTGACGACCATCCCGGAAACGCCAACCCCGGCCATAGAAGCTGCCCCCAGCTTACCCACCCAAATCATATCGATGGTGGGTCCCAGAGTCGTGATAGTCTGGGTTACCATCATGGGCCAGGACAGGCTCCAGAGGTTACCCAGGAGGCTACCCCTTGTCAGGTCCTTGTCAAACCTTCGGCGTGGACCTCGCTTACCTTCTTCCATCTTGAATGGTTATCCTTCCACGGGAATCGGCGAAACAAATCCGGTGGCTTATTATACCTTTTTGCGTTTCCATCTGCCTAGCCAGAAGTAGGCGGTGTAACCAAGTGTCCCAGCGGCTATCTCAGCCACGAATGCCCACCGGATGCCGTAAACACCGAGATTGGCGACGTTGGGCAGAAAGTATGCCAGGGGCAGCAGAACCAGCCATAAAGTTACCATGCTCCAAATCATCGGGGGTACAGTATCGCCGACACCGGAGATGCATTGCATCAAAACATTTGGGAAGCCCATCACCATGTAGCCGACCGCGGCTATCCTCAAGAATCGGCTGGCAATCTCGACGAGGTCGGGCTGGGAATTGAAAACACGGACTATTGGCTCAGCCCATAGCAGTATCGCCAGCGAACAGATAACCATAAAAGCCTCAGTCAAGAGCACGCCCAGCCAGCCGCTCTTAGCCGCCCGCTCCGGCTGGTTTGCCCCCAGATTCTGCCCGGCCAGCACGCCTGCCGCCATACCTACTCCCCCGCCCGGCATAAATATCAGCATATCGACTCTCTGTCCCAGCGTGTGCGCGGCCATCGCCAGTGTGCCGAAGGAAGCTACGAGCCTAATTAGCAAGACCTGGCCGAAGTTTCTTTGTATGCCCATGATGGAGGTAGGAATGCCGATTTTCACCAGACGCCATATCATACCAGGGTCGATATAAAAGTTTCTGAAAGACAGCCTCAACCGCGTCCGTCCGCTCATAAGGAACCATAGCCCGAGAGCTGTCCCCAGCCCCTGGGAGAAGACATTTGTGATGGCTGCGCCCCTGACGCCCAGGGGTGGGAAGAACCATAAGCCGAAAATGAGTACGGGAGACAAAACTACATGAAAGATTCTGAAGGCTACGGCAATTTTCATAGGAGTCGTCACGTCCCCGGAGGCTTGCATCGTGCCTTCGGTCATGAAGCGGAGGGACATAGTAATCATGCCGACGAACTGGATGCGCATGTATGCCGCCCCTTCGGATATAACCTCTGGCGCTACTCCCATCAGGGCCAGAATAGGCTCGGCGAAGAAGATGCCTATCACCGCTATGAGCAGGGAAAACACCGTGCTCATAACAAAGGCCTGCTGGGCGGCGTGATTCGCCGCATCAGGATTACCTTCGCCGATGGAGCGGGCGACAATAGCTCGCAAGCCGCCGAAAAGGCCCATCATGAGGGATTGCATTATCATAACCGCCATACCGGAAACGCCTACGGCGGCGATGGCGGTCGGCCCCAGCTTCCCGACCCATATCATGTCGATGGTAGGGCCCATCATATTGACGCTGTTGCCTACCATCACCGGCCAGGATAGGGACAAGAGGTTGCGTATTATGCTGCCTTTTGTCCAGTCCTTCTCAAAACCAGGCCGTCTGGTGCGCAGACCACCCCCGACTTCCATACTAAGTGTTACTCCTTTTCAGTGGACAACCAGCAAAGCTCAAATGTCAAAGCCCCCCCCCCTTAATAAGGGGGGATTAAAGGTGGGAAGTTTAGTCATTGCTACGAAACACCTTCCTCTCCCCTTGCGGGAGAGGATTAAGGTGAGGGGTAACTTCATCCTTTGTGGCTGGCTATCCAGCATGTTGGATTTGGATTTTGATATTTGGATTTGTGTCACACCACTTTATGCCTCCATCTGCCTTTCCAGAAATATATGGCATAGGCGGCGGCGCCGACAACCCAACCAATTACAATTGCCCAGCGGACTCCGTACACGGCGAGTCCGGTGGACCGTGACAGGAAAAAGGCGAATGGTATCTGTACTATCCAGAAGTTCAGCAGTGAAATCAACATCGGCGGTATAGTATCTCCCGCGCCGGCGATAGCATTTTGCATAACAAAGTATAATCCCATGAACAGGTAGCCGGCTGCTCCGATTCTGAGAAAGTTACTGGCCAGGGCTACAACGTCCGGCTCCGAGTTGAAAACTCGGATGATACCCTCCGCCCAGACCAATATGGCGATACAAATGACAAAAGCGAGACCCTGGGCCAGTCCGACTGCCATCCAGCCGCTCTTGGAGGCTCGCTCAGGCTGATGGGCTCCCAGATTTTGCCCCACCAGCACCCCTGCGGCATTCCCCAATCCCATGGATGGCATCCGAAAGACTGCTTCTATTCTCTGGATAAGGGTATGCCCGGCCACTGCGAGCGTACCGAACGGGGACATAAACCACATCAGAGCTATATCGCCGAAGAATCTTTCCGTGTTCATAATGGCAGCCGGGAAGCCGATTTTGAGTATCCGCCATATCACAGGCCAGTCAAAGTTGAAATCCTTCATCGTTAACTGTAACCGGGTCCGCCCGCTGAAAAGAATCCATAAGCCTATTGTCGCTCCCAGCCCCTGGGAAATGACATTGGTCCAGGCGGCGCCGGTCACTCCCAGCCGGGGGAAAAACAACAAGCCGAAGATGAGGAAAGGGGCCGTGGCGGCATGCAGAATCCGGTAGAACACGGTTATCCGCATCGGGGCTACCGTATCCCCCGATGCCTGCATTATCGTTTCCGTCAAAATACGCATGGACATAGTTACCGTGCCGATGAACTGAATGCGCATATATGCCGTCCCTTCGGCAATAACATCAGCTTCCAGCCCGAAAAGCGACATAATTTGCCTGGATAGCAGAATGCCTATCAAAGCCATTACAATCGAGTAGATAGTGCTGATGACGAAATACTGTTGGATGATGTGATTGGCGCCTTTGGAATCTCCAGCCCCGATGAGGCGGGCGATGATGGCCCGGCTGCCCATCGAAAGTCCCATCCGGGCTGAAGTGACCACCATAACCGCCATACCGGCAACACCGACACCGGCAATAGCGGCCGCCCCCAATTTGGCCACCCATATCATATCGACGACGGGTCCCAATAAATTGAGGGAATTGCCTACCACTATCGGCCAGGACAAGGATAACAGGTTATGAAATACATTCCCTTTCGTCCAGTCCCTGTCATAGGCGGCATCTCTCTGCCGAGTGCGCGCTCCTTCGTGCATAGTTATTTACCACTCCTTCCCACAGTCACCAACGATGAGTTCTACTATACCTTGATTCGCTTCCATCTCCCTGCAGCGAAATATATCGTATATGCGATGGCGGCTGAAACCGAACCAGCGACCATCGCCCAGCGGACTCCATAGACACCCAGTCCGCCAACCTGGGGTAGAAAGTAAGCCAGGGGTATCTGCACCACCCACATATTTACCAACGTAACCGCCATCGGCACGAGAGTGTCTCCGGCGCCACTGATACATTGCTGGAAGGATGAAACGAGACCCATCAACAGGTAACCGGACGCGGCTATTCTAATAAAGGCGGCGGCCATTTCTATCAGTTTGGGGTCCGGGCTGAAGATACGTATGATATATTCGGCCCAGAGCAGAATGGCTCCAGCGAGAATGGTCATGAGGACCGATAGCAGTCCGGCGCTTTGCCAGCCGGTCTTGACGGCTCGTTCCGGCTGACCGGCCCCCAGGTTCTGTCCGGCCAGCACCCCGGCCGCCTGCCCCATCCCCATTGCCGGGACATTCGCAAGAAATTCCACCCGCTGATTCAAAGTATGACCGGCTACTCCGAGTGTCCCGAAGGGAGCCATAAACCGTATCAATATCAGGTTGCCGAAGGTTCTTTCCATGCCCATTATCGAAGCAGGGAGTCCGATTTTGATAATGCGCCAAATCATTTTACCATCCAGTTGGAAGTTCTTCATCGTCAGTCGGAGCCGGCTTCGCCCACTGAAAAGAAACCACATGCCGATGGCCGCCCCAAGACCCTGAGAAAAAACGTTGGTTACGGCGGCGCCCGTGACCCCCAGGCGGGGAAATACCAGCAGACCGAAGATGAGAACCGGAGAGAGCACAACATGAAAGGCCCTGAAGAAAATAGCTACCCACATCGGTTTCTGGGCGTCTCCGGATGCTTGCATAGTCGCCTCGGTAACCATCCGTAAGGACATGCTTATCATACCGATAAAATTGATGCGCAGGTAGGGCACGCCCTCGTCGACGACATCGGGTCCTACACCCATCAGGAGTAATATCGGTCTGGCAAAGAAGATACCTATCGCAGCCATAACTGCGGAATAGACCAAGCTGATAATCAGCGCTTGTTGCGCCACGTGGTTAGCTTCTTCGGGGTTGCCAGCACCGATAGCGCGGGCGATGATAGCTCGCAAACCCTGATAAAGACCCATCATCGCCGAGTTTACCAGCATGACAATCATGCCGGAAACACCCACCCCGGCAATCGAGGCGGCACCCAGCTTACCCACCCATATCATATCTATGGTCGGCCCCAGCATATTGAGGCTGCCACTGACCATCATCGGCCAGCCTAGCGATACTAGGTTGCCGGTTATGCTGCCCTTTGTCCAGTCCCTATCGAACCGGGACCTCATCCCAACCCCCCTCCCGCCTCTTCTTCCTCCGCCTCCGGGAAAGCCCCCCGAGTCTTCCATACTAGCTCACCATTCCTTTTCCGTTCGTCGATACTTGACCTATACCTGCCGACGTTTCCACCGCCCGCCCTTGAAATACAGGATGAAGACAAGTGACCTGGCTACCACAGCTGCCACCATCGCCCAGCGTACCCCGTAGACGCCTAGACCAGTAACCTTGGGTAGAAAATAAGCCAGGGGCATCTGCACTCCCCACAGCGTTATCAGGGTATTGAGCATCGGTATCCAGGTATCGCCGACGCCGTTGAGGCATTGCATCAGTGTTTGAACAAAGCCGAATGTCAACAAAGCCACAATTTGTATCCTGAGGAATTTCACAGCCACGTCCACCAGCTCAGGCTCGGTGTTGAAGAGACGGACAATAAACTCAGGCCAGAACCAGATTATTACCGACATTACGGCCATAGCGCCGGTAAACAAGGCGGCGGCCAGCCAGCCGGTTTTTTCAGCCCGCTCCGGCTCTTTCGCCCCCAGGTTTTGCCCGGCCAGCACGCCGGCGCCCATACCCAATCCCTGCGCCGGCATATGCATAAAGCGGTCCAGTCTTTCCATTAGAGCATGAGCCGCCACGGCGGCCGTCCCGAAAGGAACGACGAACCACATCACCAGGAGATTGGCAGAGGTACGCTCCGTCCCGTTTATCATGGCCGGAATGCCAATCTTTACTATGCGCCATATCATCTTAAAGTCAAACTGGAAGTTCTTCAGGGTGAGATGCAAACGGGTGTGTCCGCCGTACAGCATCCACAGTCCGAGTCCCCCGGCCAGACCCTGAGAAAAGACTCCGGTCAATGCCGCTCCGCTGACTCCCAGCCTGGGGAAGAACCCCCAGCCGAAGATAAGGAAGGGCGCCAGGGCCGCATGCAGCAGCCTGGAACCGATGGCGATTCTCATCGGCGTCTGGGCGTCTCCCGAGGCCTGCATCAAGCTCTGCCCCATCATCTGGAAGGACATAGTCACCATACCTATTAACTGGATGCGTAGGTAAGCGGTGCCCTCCTCGAGAACATCAGCCTCCAGACCAAGCAAGAGCAGGATATACCGCGATAGGAAGACGCCTATGACCGCCATAAGAACGGCGAAGATGACATTGATGACGAAGTATTGCTGGGCTACGTGGTTGGCCTCTTTCTCATCTCCCGCCCCCACCGCCCGAGATACGATGGCCCGGGTGCCGGTCTGCAATCCCATCCTGGCCACGCTCATAAACTGGAACACCATGCTGGAGACGCCTACTCCGGCGATAGAGGCGGCGCCCAGCTTACCCACCCATATCATATCGAGGGTGGGCCCTAGTACCGTGAGGGCCTGGGTTACTATCATCGGCCAGGATAGGGCTAGCAGGTTGCCGAGTATACTGCCTTTTGTCCAATCCCTATCGAATCTGGCTCCCCGGACACCCTCCCTGCCCCTCCCGCCTCCCCGGCCTGCTCCGGGAAGTCCCCCAAAATCTTCCATAGATTAAGTCAGTCCTTTCTACGGGGTCACGCCGTCAAGCCAAGAGCCTGTGCTTGCTCAATGGCGCCGGCAACCACGAACAGGGAACCGGTAACACAAATCAGGTCGTTTTTGCCCGCCATAGCCAGAGCCATGGGCAGGGCAATCGAAATATCTTCCGTTTCTCGAGGTGTTACCCCCTGTTGCCTGAGTTCAGCGGCGAGAGCAGCCGTGGGCATAGCCCTCGGGTGGATAGAATGAGTGGCAATTACCTCGTCGAACTCGGGCAATAGCTCCGATATTATGCCGGAGGCATTCTTGTCAGCGGAGAGCCCGAGAATCAAAATAGCCCGGTCA
>JACPPR010000009.1 GCA_016190895.1 Chloroflexota bacterium
AAGCGCCCGTCCATCGGCAACGCCGCAATCGCCCGGCCGGCGAACTCCATTGCCGAATAGAGGGCGCCATCCACGCCGATTTGTCCGATAGTGTAGAGCACCAGGTCCTTGCCCCCGACCCATTCCCCCAGCTTGCCGTTGTAGACAAATTTGATTGTCGACGGCACTTTCATCCAGATATCGCCGGTGGCCATAGCGGCGGCGACATCGGTGGAACCCATGCCAGTGGCGAAGGCGCCCACGGCCCCATATGTGCAGGTATGAGAATCAGCCCCCACCACCACATCTCCCGGCAAGACCAGCCCCTGCTCGGGTAGGAGCACATGCTCGATGCCCATCTGACCGACATCAAAGTGACGGATACCCTGCTCGGCGCAGAAGTCGCGCATCATCTTGGCGTTTTCCGCCGAGATGATGTCCTTATTGGGCACGAAGTGGTCGGCGACCATAACGATTTTTTGCCCGTCGAAGACCTTCTTTACCCCGAGACGCCGGAACTCTTTGATGGCGATGGGTGCAGTAATGTCATTGGCTAGAACGACATCGACCCGACAGTTGATGAACTCGCCCGGAATTACCTTCTTCTTACCTGTATGAGCAGCCAGTATCTTTTCAGCTAGATTCAATTTATCCCCCCTTACAGTACCAATTTTATTTGATTGATTGCACTGTCATTGCGAGGGGTGATAGACTCTTCCCCACCCAGATTGCTTCGCCTTCCGCCTGCGGGCGGAATGGTCTCGCAATGACATTACCACGAAAATCCAGAAAATCCCCTTCGCTTGTTAAAACCCTTCCTCAGCCAGTCCTTTTCGCTGCCAGAAGCCGATTCAAGGCATTAAGATAGGCTTTGGCGCTGGCGACGATAATATCGGTATCGGAACCGCGGCCGGTGTAGGTAGTGCCATCACTGGCTATCCTTATCAGCACTTCACCGATGGCATCGATGCCTTCGGTCACCGATTTTACGCTAAATTCAGTAAGTTCATTGGGCACACCAACGAGCCTGTTGATTGCCTGATAGACGGCGTCAACGGGCCCGGCCCCCAGAGCGGCATCAGCCAGTACTTTGCCGTCAGCTTTAACCAGCCTGACCGCCGCCGTGGGAATGCCCCGGTCTCCGCAGGTTACCTGAAGGCGGTCGAGATGGTAAGTCTCGGAGACAGTTCGCTTTTCCTGGGCCACCAGAGATTCGATATCCCGGTCGGTAACATCACGCTTCTTATCGGCGAGGTCTTTGAAGGCAGCGAAGGCACGGTTGAAATCATCCTCAGACGGAGTGTACCCCAGTTCGGCCAGGCGCTCCCGGAATGCGTGTCGCCCGCTGGTCTTGCCCAGCACCAGACTGCTCGAGGGGACGCCTACCGACTTCGGGTCCATTATCTCAAAGGTCTGGGCTGCCTTAATCATGCCGTCGACGTGCAGCCCCGACGAATGACGGAAGGCATTGGCACCGACTATAGCCTTGTTGGGCTGGACAGGAAAGCCGGTCAGTTCGCTAACCAGCCGGCTGGTCTTGTATATCTGCGTGGTATCTATGCCGGTGGTCAGATTAAAGAAGTTCTGGCGGGTTTTGATAGCCATAATAATTTCCTCGAGCGAGGCGTTGCCCGCCCTTTCACCGATGCCATTGATGGTGCCTTCCACCTGCCTGGCGCCACGCTTAATAGCTTCCAAGCTGTTTGCTACAGCCAAACCCAGGTCGTTATGACAGTGAACGCTGACGGTAGCTTTCCCGATGTTCGGCACATTTTTGAAAGCTCCCTCGACCAAGTTGCCGAATTCAGCCGGCATGGCATAGCCCACGGTATCTGGAATATTGACAGTAGTAGCGCCGGCATCGATAACCACCTGCAGTATTTGGTAGATATATTGCGGGTCGGTACGGCTGGCGTCCATCGCCGAAAACTCGATATCGCCGCAATACTTCCTGGCGTGGGCAACCGTGCGTTGGGACATCTCCAGAATTTCCTCTCGCGTTTTCTTCAATTGATAAAAGAGGTGGATATCCGAAGATGATAGGACGATATGAATTCTCGGGTGCGCGGCATCTTTCACGGATTCCCAACTCTTGTCGATAGCTTCGAGATTAGCGTGGGTCAGCACACAGATGGTCGGCTTACGGACTTCTTTGGCAATCAGACGCACCGCCTCGAAATCACCGGGTGAGGTTACCGGAAAACCGGCCTCGATAACATCGACGCCCAGCTTTTCGAGTTGTTTCGCTATCTCCAGCTTTTCCTGAATGTTGAGCGAACCCCCCGCCGCCTGCTCCCCATCCCTTAAGGTCGTATCAAAAATTATTACTTTATTCACAGTTTCCTCCTAATCGAAATATTCTCAACCCAAACCGCTTGACCCCCTCTCCGTAAGGCATGGAGAGGGGCTGGTAAGGATGAGGCTATTCCCATTTAGAAAGAAACTATTTTGATAAGGCATATCTATTTTTTAATTTTCCAATTCCGGATTAATCAGGTTGTTCAATCTTGCCACTCCGTGCTTGACACGCCCCGATTCCATCGGGGTGGATACCGACTGAGTTTACCCCGTACCACGATACGGGGTCGGTATGGCGAATTATCGGGTACTACTTCTTCAACCAGGGCATCATTTCGCGCAATTCGCCACCGACTTCCTCGATGAGATGCTCGGAATCTATCCGTCTAAGGGCGTTAAAGACGGGACGGCCAGCCTGGTTTTCCAATATCCATTCTTTAGCAAAGGTGCCGTCCTGGATTTCAGACAGGATTTGTTCCATTTCCCCTTTGACCATATCATCGACAATACGCGGTCCGCGTGTATAATCACCATACTCGGCGGTATCGCTGACCGAGAAACGCATATAGCTCAAGCCCCCTTTGTAAATCAGGTCGATAATCAGCTTAAGCTCATGGCAGACCTCGAAGTAGGCGATTTCAGGCTGATAGCCGGCATCGACCAGAGTATCGAAGCCAGCTTTAATCAGAGAGCTAATGCCGCCGCAGAGAACGGTCTGTTCGCCGAAAAGGTCGGTCTCGGTTTCTTCAGCAAAGGTGGTCTCCAGTACTCCAGCCCGGCTACAGCCAATGCCTTTGGCATAAGCGAGAGCCTGGTTCTTAGCTTTACCAGAAGCATCCTGATGGACAGCTACCAGCGCCGGCGGACCGATACCCTCGGTATACAGCTGTCTCAGCATGTGGCCTGGACACTTGGGGGCAATCATAGTGACATCGACTCCGGGCGGCGGCAGAATCTGCCCGTAATGAATGTTAAAACCATGAGCGAACATCAGCGTCTTGCCCGGGGCAAGTCCTTTTTCCACCGACTGATAATAAATTTCCTTCTGCGACTGGTCGGGCGCCAGCATCATAATGACATCGGCTTGCCCAGCCATTTCAGCCACTGTGGCTACTTTCAGACCATGGTTCTGAGCTTCTTGCCAGCTCTTGCTGCTCTGCCGCAAGCCCACTACAACCTGGCAGCCGCTCTCTTTAAGATTTAAAGCATGAGCATGCCCCTGACTGCCATAGCCAACAATGCCGACCACCTTACCATCGAGTAGTTTCAGATTACAATCTTTATCGTAGTATATTTTCGCCATGAGCACTCCCCCTTTATTAAATACAATTACTGCGGCTTGATGATAAACATCGGCCTGGAGACTCCGTGCAGAACATTTGCCGCAACACTTCCGTAAACCAACCGGCTTAATCCGGAGCGTCCGTGAGTCGCCATAATTATCATACTGAAAGGAACCTTATTGGCATAATCGACAACCTCATCGGTCGGTCTGCCTTCCAGCACCACCGTCTTTACCGTGAGGCCTTTATTCTTCAGTTGTTCTTCCATTTTGGCCAAATATTCTTTAGCCGCCTGCTTGCGCCGCATCGTCTCCTGCTGAATAAAATTGCCCCAGTTCAGAGAAACCCCGGAAATATCCGGGCTGTAATAAGTTGGTATGTTCAGAGGTTCGGCAATCCGGACCAAGGCGATATCCACCGGCCCGGCCCTGCGCTGCTTGGCCAGGTACTCGGCATGGGGAAGAACTGATTCGGCAAGCTCAGAACCATCCAGCAGCACCATGAGCGTCTGGCTAGGCCATTGGTCATATGGGGTCTCTTTCGTACCTACGGACTTAATCAACCAGACCGGGATTTTAGTAGCGCTCATCACTTTACTGGCAATACTGCCGACAGTCCAGCGCTTGATTCCGGAACGACCGTGGCTGGCCAGGACAATCAGGTCGATGGAGTTCTTATCGGCATAACTGAGGATTTCATCAGCGGCGTAGCCGACCACCAGCTCGCCGGTCACTTTCACAGGTGCAACTTTTTGTTGACCACTCGTTTTCTTTTGAACCTCAGCTACCTGGCCGCTAAAAACCTCAGCTATGTGCTCGATGTATGCCTGCTCCATCGGCTTGAGAGCTTCCGAAGCCGGATTGCTGACATGGAGGAGAACCACATCGATGTCCAGCCTGCCGGCCAGTTCCCTGGCGTAGACGCAGACCTCTTCGGCAAGTTCCGAACCATCCAGCGGTACCAGCATCCTACGATACATATCATCGCCTCCTGAATGTGAGTTTAATAATACATCACATATTCAGGTAAATCAATATAGTCGACATTCCAGCGTCCCACAAAACGCTCAACCTACTTTACCCCACCCCATTCGGCTTTGCTCAGGGCAAGCTCTAACCTTCTCCCCTCAAGGGAGAAATGATTCTAATGAATAGGGATTTACGCAATAAGTACTGGCTAGCTTTCTTTTTCTGGCCGGAGCGAATTGGAACCTCCCCTGGCCATTGCCAGACGGCCGGTCCTGGCCAGCTCTTTAATGCCGAAAGCACGCAATAAATCATACAGGGAATCGATTTTATCTTCGTCTCCAGTGACCTCGACGGTAAGCGAATCAGCGCTTACATCGATAATGTTTGCCCTGAAGATATCCACAATCTGCATAATCTCACTACGAGTGGTCGAGTTAGCCTTGACTTTAATAAGGGCAAGCTCACGGTTGACCGCATCTTCAGCGTTAATCTCAGATACCCTTATGACATCGATGATTTTGTCCAACTGTTTTCTGACCTGCTCCACAACGGTGGTCGAGCCATTAACCACAATAGTCATACGGGAAAGGTGCGGAACCTCACAGTGCCCCACCGCAATACTATCGATGTTAAAGCCGCGCCTGCGGAAGAGGCTGGCCATCCGGTTGAGCACGCCGGGTTTATCTTCAACCAGAGCAACTAGGGTGTGCTGCGTCGTTGCCACATTGCCACCTCCTTCACGGGCGCTTCGATAATCTCATGGAGCGCTGCGCCGGGCGCCACCATGGGATAGACGTTCTCCTCCGGCTCAACAACAAAGTCGATAAGGAAAGGACCCGGCTCCGCTATTGCCCGCTCGATAGCCGGGACCACTTCTTCAGTACGCTTGACCCTGATTGCGGAAATACCGTAGGCTTCAGCGACCTTGACGAAATCCGGGCCGCTGAGCGGTGTGGCTACATAACGCTTTTCATAAAAGAGTTCCTGCCACTGCCTCACCATACCTAAAAAGCCGTTATTAAGAATAGCAATCTTGACGGCCGCTCTCTCCTGAGCCGCCGTGGCCAGTTCCTGAATATTCATCTGGAAACTACCGTCACCATCGATGCACCAGACGGGAGTATTGGGAGAGCCTATCTTAGCCCCGATGGCAGCCGGCAAGCCGAAGCCCATCGTGCCCAGGCCGCCTGATGAAATTAAAGTATTCGGTTTATTGTAGCAATAATACTGGGCTGCCCACATCTGGTTTTGGCCGACGCCGGTAACAACGGTAGCCTCTCCACCGGTCGCCTCATATATCTGTCGGACGACGAACTGGGGCAGCAGCTTACCGCTGTCTCTAATCTCTGTCGACGGGTGTTCTTTCCGCCAATCATCGAGTTGTTTGAACCAATCGACGTGCTGAGCCGGGGTAATCAGCTTATTCAACTCGTTCAGGACGACCTTCACATCACCGACAATGGGCACGTCCACACGTACGTTCTTGCCGATTTCGGCCGGGTCGATATCGATATGAATAATGCGGGCATTGGGAGCGAAACCGCTCACCCTTGATGTAGCCCGGTCGTCAAACCTCATGCCGACGGCAATAACAAGATCGGCAGCATTGACTGCCATATTAGCGTGAGCCATGCCGTGCATCCCGAGCATACCGAAGCTCAGGATGTGATTCTCCGAGAAACAACTGATACCAAGGAGCGTGGTCACCACTGGTATCTGGGCTGTCTCAGCCAGTTGCTTTAGCTCAGCATAAGCGCCCGAGATAATTACTCCCCGGCCGGCGATAATCAGGGGGTGCTTGGCCTCGTTAATGAGCTTGGCGGCTTTCTTTATCTGGGAAGGATGACCTTTGAGCGTCGGCTTGTAACCGGGCAAGTCGATTTTAGTCGGATAGTGGAATTCCGTCTCTTCGACAAAAACGTCCTTCGGCACATCGATGAGCACGGGGCCGGGACGGCCGGTTCTGGCCAGGTAAAAGGCTTCCTTCACCGTCTTAGCCAGCGAGCCGGCTTCAAGAACGAGATAGTTATGCTTGGTAATCGGTAGAGTGATGCCGGTAATATCGACTTCCTGGAAGGCGTCTTTCCCGATAAACGGCCTGGCGACCTGACCGGTGATGGCCACCATCGGGGAGGAATCAAGATAGGCGTTAGCGATGCCCGTGACCAGGTTGGTGGCGCCGGGGCCGGAGGTGGCAAAGCAGACCCCCACTTTCCCGGTAGCTCTGGCATAGCCTTCGGCAGCGTGAGCCGCCCCCTGCTCATGCCTGGTCAGAACATGATGGAGCTTGGGATATTGAGGTAAAGTATCATAGAGGGGTAGAATAGCCCCGCCCAGGATGCCGAAGATAACATCTACCCCTTCTTTTTGCAAACTTTCACAGATAATTTGGCCGCCGGTCATCTTCATAGTAATCCCCCTTGATATTCCCCAAAACAGGAAAACGGTTTATCTATTAGTTTAGCTAGATGCCAAATTTAATGGCATCTGAATCTCAACTCTGGCAAGGTCTTCCGGTTGAAAACGAGTACTTGCCTCCAAGACCTCAATTCCGAGAAGAGTGTTCCCTTTACCGATATCTATGATTATTCCTTCTTCAATATCTTTGTTGGCAACAAATTCACCGTCTCGGAATTTTATGTACATTGCATCGGCTTTTGTGTCATAAGTGATTTTCATCTCCCCTCCTTTAGTCGCAAATCACAGATATAATGACGAACATTTCGCCTTCTTTTGTGTACACAACTTTAATTCTCCGGCTTCCAAAGCTTTTGTAAGCCAGCAATCTACTTTTATATCCGGTACCTGTTTGCTCAGAATTGGCAAGTGTATCTCTCACCATTTGTCTGGTGATTCCTCTAACGACATCCGACCGAGAGCATGGTCAGTGTATATGACAAGATGTTCCTCTATGTCCGTCAGCTCCTCCTCTATCCAAACACCGCCCCGGTACTGGCTGAAGATACTTTCTCAGCGTAACGCTTCAGATAACCCGTTTTTACTCGAGGCTCAAAATCAGGCACTTTCGCCAGACGCTTTGCAATCTCTTTGTCACTTAGCTCGGCATCGAGCTTGCCATTAGGAATATCTATCTTGATAATATCGCCATCGGCCAGAGCGGCAATGGGCCCCCGGCTGGCCGCCTCGGGAGAAACATGCCCGATAGCCGCACCGCGGGTGGCGCCTGAGAATCGACCATCGGTAATCAGAGCGACTTCTTTGTCCATTCCCATACCAGCCAACAGAGAAGTCGGGGTGAGCATTTCCCTCATTCCGGGCCCTCCTCTAGGCCCTTCATAACGGATGACGATGACCTCGCCCGGCTTAATGGTGCGGCCGATAATGGCCTGCGTCGCCTCTTCTTCGGAATCAAAGACCCTGGCGGTTCCCTGGTGCACCATCATTTCAGGAGCCACAGCCCCTCTTTTTACCACCGCCCCATCCGGCGCCAGATTGCCAAAGAGGACAGCCAGACCGCCGGTCGAGGAATAAGCGTTAGCCTTCGAGCGGATAACTGCGCTGTCATTAACCCGGCTTTGGGCGGCAATCTGAGCTACCGTCTTGCCGGATACTGTGTTGGCCTTTGTCTTTAATAAACCGCCCAGCTCTTTCATCACGGCCGGGATGCCGCCGGCTTTGTCCAGGTCTTCGATGTGGTAATCTCCAGCCGGCCTCAGCTTACAGAGTTGAGGCGTTGCCTGGCTTATCTCATTTACCATCGGCAGCGAGAAATCCACCCCGGCTTCGTGGGCGATTGCCGTCAGGTGCAGCACCGAATTGGTACTGCCCCCGAGGGCCATATCGACGGCAAAAGCATTATGCAGCGAATCCTTATTAATGATGCTTCTCGGGCGGACATTAGCTGCCAGCAGTTCCATGATTTGCTCTCCGGCCTTTTGGGCCAGTTGCCGCCGCCTGATGTCGACCGCCGGAATGGTGCCGTTGCCGGGCAGCCCCATGCCAAGAGCCTCGGTCAGGCAGTTCATGGTATTGGCGGTGAACATTCCCGAGCAGCTACCGCAACCGGGGCAAGCTATTTGCTCCATGTCTGCTAGTTCCTGCTCCGTCATTTTGCCGCCGGTTACCTTACCCACAGCCTCGAAAAGAGAACTGAGGTCGATTTTCTCGAACCCATTCTCAGTCGGCAGGTTACCACTTAACATCGGACCGCCGCTGATAAAGATAGAGGGCAAATTAAGCCTGACGGCCGCCATCAGCATACCAGGAATTATCTTATCGCAGTTCGGAATAAAGACCAGAGCATCGAAGGCATGCGCCTCGGCGACTATCTCGGTCGAATCGGCAATCAATTCCCGGCTGGGCAGACTGTATTTCATCCCAGGATGGTTCATAGCGATACCATCACAGACAGCGATAGTGTTCACCTCGAAAGGCACGCCGCCTTTACTTCGAACACCAGCCTTAACTGCTTCAGCAATCTCATCCAGATGCATGTGGCCGGGCACAATTTCGCTAAAGCTGTTGACAATGCCGATAAAAGGCTTGTCCATCTCGCCCGGTGTGCAGCCCAGAGCATAAAGCAAAGAGCGGTGCGGAGCGCGTTCTATTCCCTTCTTGATGGCATCACTTTTCATATTCCCCTGCCTCTCTAATCAACTTTTTGATTATAAAAAAAGGCCGTCTTCTGGAGACGGCCCCTGCTCTCTCGGAGACGACCTCCAGCCCGTTTATGTATATGTAACGAGTACCAGAATAATGACGCTATTTTTCATAGTGATGATAGATTAGCACAGTTCTATTTTGATTGTCAAACAGTTAACTGAGGTCGTTTAGCAACTCGGTGCCATTCCCCCCCCGTGCCGCGACACGGGGTAAACTTCAGGCGGGGAATCCATAAAGGTCTGAGATTGTGGATGCTCCGTGCCGCGACACGGGGCCGGAGCATGACATTATCAAACACCCTCTAGCTTTCCATCGCCTTTATCTTATCGACGCGGGGCTGGTGTCGGCCGCCTTCGAATTCAGCTGTTAGAAAGGTGTTAACGATTTCAGCCATTTGCGGCAGTGGCTCTTCCCCTCCTAAACAGAGTATATTAGCGTCATTGTGCTGGCGGGAACGGACAGCACAGAAGGTATCATAGCACTGGGCAGCTCTTATCCCTTTGACCTTATTGGCAGCAATACACATGCCGATACCGGTACCGCATACCAGAATCCCTCTGTCAAAATCACCACTGGCTACCGCCTCCCCCACTTTCTTAGCGATGTCAGGGTAATCTACGGACTCGGTACTAAAAGTGCCAAAATCCTTGTAACTATGTCCGGCATCGGTAACCAACTTGATGACAGTCGCTTTAAGATTTACCCCTCTGTGGTCAGCACCAATAGCAATACGCACGTTAGTCCTCCTTTTTGACAGTAATCTTACCAAACACCCGTTCGATTTCCACCCGGGATATGGCGCCTTCTCGGAGTATAACCGGCATTTCTCCGGTAACATTGACTATGGTGGATTCTTTGCCGCCGGGGCACCGTCCACCGTCGATAATAAAATCTATTTTATCACCTAGCTGAAAGTAGACTTCATCAGCCGTTAGCGGACTTGGCTGCCCGCTGAGATTAGCGCTGGTGCCGACAACCGGCGTGCCCAAACCTATAATCAGCGCAAGGGGAACAGGATGCGCCGGAATGCGGACGGCCACTGTTTTCCCTCCGGCAGTAACAATACCGGGAACTTTAGGCGAAGCTGGCAAAACCAGAGTCAGGGCGCCGGGGAGAAACTTGTTGATGAGAAGCCTGGCGGCCGGCGGCACCGATTCGGCCAATTCGGTTATCTGGGCAACATCAGATACAAGCAGCGGCAGTGGCATATCCAAAGGGCGCTCCTTTACAGCATAAATGCGTTCGATTGCGCGGGGGTGACCGATACCGGCGCCCAGACCGTAAACAGTATCGGTGGGGTAAGCGATTACCCCGCCCCGTCTGAGAATGGAAATTCCCTTTTCAACCTGTTCCTGAATATCTAAAGAGAGCTTGCTTACCATCTGTTACTTATTTCTACTGATGCTATTTATGTCCGCTAACAGTATAACACAATGGGTAATAGCTGCCAAAGGTATTCTCCGAGGTCGTTTAGCAATTCCGTGTTATTCCCCGCTTCAGGCGGGAAATCCACAAAGGTCTGAGATTGTGTATGCTCCGGCCAAGTTTACCCCGTGCCGCGACACGGGGCCGGAGCATGACATTATTAAACACACTCTTCTCCTAGCAAGGAGAGCTTAAGAGGCCAAAATCTCTCTCAATCTCTGTTTATGAAAGAGAGAAATACCTCTCGGATTTACTGGCCATTTCACTAAAAAACTAGTGAGACTTTGCTTAATTGGTGCTATAATAAGACATCAAAAAAGTTAGAAAGAATTGTATGACTGAAGAACAATCACAACCTAAGATTAATCCCGAAGCGGAGCCTGTTCGCGTCAAAACCACCGGCGATATCGAGGTTTCCACGTATCTTGAGATAGCCAAAGAAATGGCAGGTGAGAAACCAGTCGTAACTAAAGAGGCTGCGGCACCTCCGGAACGCGAATCTATCGTTGTCATCGATTTTGGGTCTCAATATAGCCTTCTGATAGCCCGCCGCATTCGTGAAAGCCACGTATACTGTGAGATGGTCTCATATGACACACCCTGGGAGAAGATTGCCCCACTCAACCCTAAGGGGTTTGTTCTTTCAGGCGGGCCTGCCAGTGTCTATCAGCCGAACGCTCCTCTCGCGCCTGCCTGGGTTTACGAGAAGCATCTGCCTGTGCTTGGTATTTGCTATGGGATGCAGGCTGTTACCAAACAACTGGGTGGAAAGGTCGCCCCCGGCGAAAGGCAGGAATACGGCCATGCTGTGCTCCATATCAGTGACCGTGAATCGCCCCTGCTCGCTGGACTGGATGATGCTCCGACTGTCTGGATGAGCCACGGAGATAGAATTGAGGAAATGCCGGCCGGTTTCAAAGCGTTAGCTTATACGGAGAATTCGCCGGTCGCGATAATGGGCAGTTGGGATAATATATACGGCATCCAGTTCCATCCGGAGGTCGCCCACACTCCACAGGGCAAGGCAATCCTCAAAAACTTTGTCTACAACATCTGCGGCTGCCAGGGTAATTGGACAGTGGGCAACTTCATTAACGAAAGCATAGCCAGAACGGGGAAGCTGGTAGGCGATGGCAAAGTAATTAACGCTCTCTCCGGAGGCGTGGATTCGGCGGTGGTCGCCACGCTTATTCATAGGGCTATCGGCGACCAGCTTGTCTGCATTTATGTCGACCACGGTTTGCACCGCCGTGAGGAAGTGGAAAGAACTACCAAAGTATTCAAGGAAAACCTCGGTATGCAGATTATCTATGTCGATGCTGCGGAAAGATTCCTCACGCGCTTGAAGGGAGTCATCGACCCCGAGGTAAAACGTAAGATTATCGGCGAGGAATTTATCGAGGTCTTCGAAGAAGAGGCCAACAAGATAGGCAAAGTGGATTTCCTTGCCCAGGGCACTCTTTACCCCGATGTCATCGAAAGCGCCGCCTCGGGCAGCACTGCCTCGGCCAAGATAAAAACCCATCATAATGTCGGCGGGCTGCCGGCTGAGATGAGGCTTCAGCTTATCGAGCCGCTACGCTACCTATTCAAAGATGAGGTGCGCCAGGTCGGGCTAGAGCTAGGTATGCCGGAAGAGATGGTCTGGCGGCAGCCTTTCCCCGGACCAGGACTCGCCATCCGCATCATCGGCGAGGTCACCAAAGAGAAGCTGGAGATACTGCGCTCGGCGGATTTCATCGTCATGAATGAAATCAAGAAGGCAAATCTCTACCGGCAACTCTGGCAGACCTTCGCTGTGCTGACCGATGTCAAAAGCGTGGGCGTGATGGGCGATTATCGCACTTACGGTTACCTGTGTGCTCTGCGCGCCGTGACCAGTGAGGACGCGATGACCGCCGATTGGGCGCGCCTGCCCTACGACCTGCTCGCCCGCATCTCCAACCGCGTCGTTAATGAAGTCCCCGGCATCAACCGCGTCGTCTATGACATCACCTCCAAACCCCCTTCTACGATCGAATGGGAGTAGGTAATTAAATCAAGGAAAAAGTGAGCACTTTTATCTACTGGCGAGGACAGAGATTTACAACTGGGAAACCCGGGAAATGTCCCGTTTGCGGCCATAGAACTGTATGTTGGGAACATCACTACATGGTCGCAGGATATGCTGAATTTCTGAAACGTATTCGAGCGGAGTTGAGTTTAGACCCCGTTACAGACAAATAGGTCTTGTATGCTTATCTGAGGGCCATCCTTCCGATGTCATTGCGAGACCATTCCGCCGCAGCGGAAGGCGAAGCAATCCGTGTGGCAGGGAGGAGAACTAACTCTCTCGCAATAACAGATGGCGGGATATTGTGAGAACACAAAGACAGTATTACGTCTATATCATGACCAACCACAAGAACTCGGTACTGTACACAGGTGTTACCAATGACTTGCAAAGAAGAGTTTACGAGCACAAGAACAAGCTGCTAGAAGGTTTCACAAAGAGATACAACTTGAACAGGCTTGTATATTTTGAGTGTGGCGAGGATATTGGCGGTGCTATCTCTAGAGAGAAACAAATCAAAGGTAGTTCAAGGCAGGACAAGATTAACTTGATTGAGTCTATGAATAGGGACTGGCATGACTTGTCCAATGAGTTATGAGAGCACCACCCGGCCCAGATTGCTTCGCCTCCTTCCCTGCGGGGAAGGATGGTCTCGCAATGACAAGCCGAGGGCAACTTCCTCCTGACAGCGATGCTAAAGCGATAGCGGAAGTGGTAGGACAAGATTAGAATGCCGAGGAGCAAGAAACTGGATAACCCTCTCATCCATGTGGCAACCGCGCCAAACGAGCCGATTGCCTTGATGTGGGCGGAAATACTGGAAAACGAGGGCATTCGCTGTATGGTAAAACGGACAGACCCCATTGGTCTGGTGTACCTGCAGTCCACACTTCTTCCTTGCGAAATCCACGTGCTGGCATCGCAGGCGGAAAAGGCAAAGGAAATCCTGACCTCGCCAGTAGTCGAGGAATCTGATGATACCGGAGGTCACCAACTCTGAAAATACTCGTTGTCGGGGGCGGGGCGAGGGAGCATACGATAACGTGGAAGCTCGCCCAAAGCCATAAAGCTGAACGGATTTACGTGGCGCCGGGAAATGCCGGCACCGCCCATATTGCTCAAAACCTGGATATTAAAGACACCGATTTGCTCGCTCTGACCGAGTCAGCAAAACAAAAGCGGGTTGACCTTGTGGTCGTCGGCCCTGAGGCGCCGTTGGCGGCGGGCATCGTTGACCGGTTTCAAGCCGCCGGTATCCCCATTTTCGGACCAAACAAAGCAGCCGCCCGTATCGAATCCAGCAAGACTTTTTCCGAAGCCCTGCTGCTCAAGTATGGCATCCCCTGCGCCAGGGGCGCCGCTTTTTCCGGTTATCAAGCCGCCGTAGATTATGTCAAACAACAGCGCTTTCCCGTCTGGATTAAGGCGGACGGCTTGGCCGCCGGCAAGGGGGCGATTATCGCCGACACCCTCCCCGACGCCATCGAAATTCTCTCCGGTCTTATGGAGAAGAAAACACTTGGGGCCTCCGGTGAAAAAGTGGTTATCCAGGAAAATCTGGCCGGGCGCGAGATGAGCGCCTTCGCCATTACCGATGGTAAGACAGTCGTGCCCCTGACATCCGCTTGCGACTACAAGCGGGTTTACGATGGCGACCAGGGCCCCAATACCGGCGGGATGGGCAGCTACAGCCCGCCTGAATTCGCCACTCCGCAACTTGAAAAGACCGTGCTGGAGAAAAGTATGATGCCGGCGGTGCGGGCGATGGCTCAAGAAGGCTCACCCTATCAAGGCATTCTTTACGGCGGGCTTTTCATTACCAAAGAAGGACCAAAGGTAATCGAATTTAATGCCCGCCTCGGCGACCCTGAAACCCAGGTTATTCTGCCCCGCCTCAAGACAGACCTGCTTGAAATCATAATGGCGGTCATTAACGGTAAGCTCAATCAGTTAAAGATAGAAATCAGCAATGAGGCTTGTGTCGGTGTAGTGATGGCTCCCGGCGGCTACCCGGTCAGCTACAAAACGGGCTTCCCCATCAGCGGGCTGGGCGATTTGGATAAGGATATTATGGTGTTTCACGCCGGCACGAAGTTAGGCACTGATAATCAGGTCTTGACCAGCGGAGGACGGACTTTGACTGTAGCGGCCAAAGGCAAAACTCTTGCCCAAGCCAGAGAAAAGGTATATGCTAATATCTCACGTATTAAGTTTGAAGGATGCCACTATAGGAAAGATATCGCTTTGATAAAATCCAAATGACAAAGCTCACAGTTCAAACAAAGCCCAAAATCCAAACGATTGAAGCGGTAGTTTTTGGCTTTTCAGCATTTGGATTTCATTTGTCATTTGGATTTTGGAATTTGGGTTTTGTCAGGAGGAGTTATGCCCCTTGTCGGTGTAGTGATGGGTTCAAAATCGGATACTGAAGCGGTACAGCCGATGCTGGAGACGCTGAAGGAACTCGGCATCGATTGCGAGGTCAATGTCATCTCTGCCCACCGCACCCCTGAGAAAGCCAGAAAATATGCTCAGGAGGCACTGGGGCGGGGCATCGAAGTTCTCATTGCCGCCGCCGGTGGCGCCGCCCACCTCCCGGGTGTCCTGGCTAGTTGGACTACGCTGCCGGTTATCGGGGTTCCCCTAGCCTCAAGCGAGTTAAAGGGAATTGACGCCCTTTATTCCATCGTCCAGATGCCGGCCGGAATACCGGTAGCCACAGTGGCAGTGGGTAGCGCCGGAGCCAGAAATGCCGCTTATCTGGCCGCCGAGATTTTGGGCTTGAAATATGATAAAATTCGGATGGCTTATGAGAACTATCGTAAGGGCTTACAGACGTAATATTTATCGAGATTGCCACGCCCCAATGAATCGGGGCTCGCAATGACAATGGTAGTTTACGACACAACTATCTGAATGGAGAACCAGGATGATTGAGCGCTATTCCAGGCCAGAGATGAAGAGAGTCTGGTCGGACGAAAACAAGTTCGCCAAGTGGCTTGAGGTGGAGATTGCTGTCTGTGAAGCCTGGGCTGAACTGGGAATTATACCCAGACAGACGCTGCCCAAAATAAAAATGGCAAGGGTCAATTTCAAGCTGATGGACGAAATTCTGAAAGAGACCCACCATGATATGACCGCCTTCCTCGGCGCTGTTGCCGCGAGCGTGGGACCAGAATCGCGTTTCATTCACCTGGGACTTACCTCGTCCGATGTAATGGATACTGCCCTCAGCTTGCAACTGGTCGAAGCGACAGAGATATTAAACCAGGACATCAAAGACCTCATCATCGTTCTGGTCGAAAAGGCGCTTAAGTATAAATATACCCCGATGATGGGACGGACTCACGGCGTTCACGCCGAGCCGACCTCCTTCGGCTTAAAGATGGCTCTGTGGGTCGATGAGATGAACCGTAATCGGCTCAGACTTCGTGAGGCGGAAAGGATTATCAGCGTCGGTAAGATTTCAGGCGCTGTCGGCACCTATGCCACCCTCTCTCCGGAGCTTGAAGAAAGAGCCTGCGCCAAACTGAAATTGCAACCGGCCCCGGTTTCCAGCCAGATTCTCCAGCGCGACCGCCACGCTCAATTCGTAACCACCCTGGCCATCATTGCCAGCTCACTGGAGAAGTTCGCCACTGAAATAAGAGGCCTGCAGCGCACCGAGACAAGAGAGGCGGAAGAGCCTTTTGAAGCCGGCCAGACCGGCTCATCGGCGATGCCCCACAAGCGTAACCCGGAGCTTTGCGAGCGCGTCTGCGGCATATCCCGGCTGGTCAGAGGCTATGCGCTGACTTCAATGGAGAATATCGCTCTGTGGCACGAGCGCGATATTAGCCACTCTTCTGCCGAGCGCATTATCCTGCCCGATGCCTCGCTGGTGCTTGATTATTCTCTGGCCACTTTCACCAGGGTAATGAAGGGTTTGCAGGTCTATCCCAGGCAGATGAAGCGAAATATCGAGCTTACCAAAGGGCTGGTTTTCTCTCAGCGGGTACTGCTGGCTCTTATCGACAAACGGCTTAGCCGTCAGCAAGCCTACGAGATGGTGCAGCGTAACGCTATGAAAGCCTGGAAGGGTGGCAAGAGCTTCCTTACTCTGCTTAAGGCCGACCCCGAGGTAGTTAAAGTCTTGCCCGCCGAGGAGCTGGAACCGCTCTTCGACTATGACTATTACCTGCGTTATGTCGATGATATTTTCCAGCGGCTGGGCTTAACAGAAAACCAGTGGAAGGATATCTTGAACAGGAACAGGGGCGAGTAGCTAACCTCCCGTGTTATCAATGTAGGGGCGCAGCATGCTGCGCCCCTCCGTAACCCGCTCTCCCCCGAAAAGGAGAAATACACAAAGAATATCAATGATATCCAGAATACGCCATTTTATTCAAGGCAGTACCAAAATTAGCCCCGATATCTATCAGATAACAGTGATGGGGGCTAATATAATATTAATTGCCGAGGAAAAGCTGACCCTTATCGATACCGGCTACCGCAACACCTCTCTGCATATAATCGAATCCATCCATCAGCTAGGTCGTTCTCCCGAGGATATCGGCTTGATAATCATCACGCACAACCATATCGACCACGTTGGAGGACTCGCCGAACTGAAGCCTCTAACCTCCGCCAAAGTAGCCATTCACAGAACCGATATCGGGCAAAGAAAAAACCTGCCCTCTGCCAGAGACCAGGATATCGATATCCGGCTGGAGGGCGGGGATGTGTTCGACGTGCTGGGAGGGCTTGAAGTCATCCACACCCCGGGGCACACTCCCGGTAGCATTTGCCTGTTCTCCCGCCAGAATAAGCTACTCATTGTCGGCGATGCCTTAAGGAAGCGACGTAACGTCATTCATATACCACACAAAACCCTTAGCTTCGACCTGACCCAGGCTGTAGAATCGGCAAGAAAGCTGGCCCAGCTAGACTGCGATACCATCTGCTTCGGACATGGACTGCCCCTTACCGGCGGCATCCACTCTAAAATGCAGGACCTGGTAGCGAGAATTACAGAGGGTGTTTAATAATCGGCACGACGACCCGGGAATGCCGTCATTGCGAGCGTAGCGAAGCAATCCGTGAAGCTGGGGACGGATTGCTTCGGGCGGAGTTTACATTGACCCTGAACGTAGCGAAGGGGAGTGTGCCCTCGCAATGACGAACGTTATTAAACACCCTCATCACGGTAACGTTCCATTATGGTTGACCTCTTTATTCATATATGTTAGACTCCCCTCAATATGAATATTCCAAAGTATCTCGGCTGGTTGCTGCTAGTTCCTTTCGGTTATATCTTAATGCTTATCCAATTCCATGTTCCTGACCCTGTTGCTGACTCCCTTAATAATCTACTATCGGATAACACGAGCGCAGTGCGTTACACTGGTATCAAGCCATTAGTAATCACTACATTACTCTTATGGCAAGCAAGTGAGATAACCTCTTTTGTTATGGGCACCGCTCTCCCTATCATCTTTTTTGTGAGAAGCCGAAGGTCGTAATCTCACCACCAACCAGCTAATTACTATTGTTTCTAGCCAAACAATCCCTGCCAATATTAACCCTGCTACCCAGACATCGTGTAAAGGTATATTTGGGGGAGGTTGTAATATCATCTCGGAATCCTCCCCCGCCTTTCAGATATAAGCGGTCTAGGTGGCGTGATTCTCTGAGGCTTCGGTCTAAGTGTAGGCCTACGGGTTTCAATCTCAACACGCTTAGGCGTGGCAGTTAGGCAAAGGTCTTTCCAGTTCTTAATCTGGTAGTCTATTTTGGCAGCTTCGGCGGGTGTCTTTCCTTCCAACGCATCATTGGGCTTGAAGTAGTTGTAATAAACAAGGTAGCCATTCATAAAGTCGTGAAGCGTTTCCAGACTACGGAAAGCCCGCATAACCTTTGTCCTGTCTTTGATAGTCCCGTGAAAGCGTTCTATTTGGCTTGTGTTCTCTCCGCTTTCCAGTAGCTTGAACGGCCCGCCTTGCCGATGCTCGGCATCTTTGCCATAGTTCACGTCAATGTAGGATGCCAGCTTGTCAGTAATGACTATCTTCGGTGCTTTGCCCGCTTTCTTAATGGCTCGGTCTATCAACATTTGAGCGTCCTTAGTAGTGCGGGACAAGGAAGCACGAGAAGCTATCAGGAAGCGGGTATCCGAGTCTATGATGTCCCAGAACCATACCTTAACATTCTTATCTAGCTTTATTACAGTCTCATCGGCTATCCATGTATTGCCGAGCTGAGGCTTGGTATCCTGAAACTGTTTGGCTGCTACGCTCGTATACTTGTCTACCCATTCAAAGACCACGTGCTTTGACGGGTAGTAGCCGAATTCCTGATTAAGGTGGTTACACACGTCTTTAATGCTTGAACCAGTGTAGTAGAGATTCAAGGCACTGGTGATATATTCAGGCTTAACCCGCATACCAAACAAGGCGGTATCGCCCTTAAACTTGCGCTGGCAGCTTTTACAGAAGTAACGTTGAATGCCCTTGTAGCTACCAAACTTGACTACGCCTTCAGAGCCACAATATTTACACGTTATCTGTGTGACTACTTCAACCATATCTCCCCCCCCTTTCCCTTAGTCTAAACTATTTTTCAACCACAAGGGAACGATACCCTCATCACAAACGGTTGACACCGACTCCAAAACTGAGTAATATCAATAGGCTGTCATGAGAGTAATCGCGGGCAAAGCCAAGGGGCACCATCTTAAATTTCCCAAAGGCGCTCCTACCCGTCCGGCGACCGACCTGGTACGAGGCGCCATTTTTTCGATACTGGAGAACCTGACCGACAGGTGGGAACTGGTGCTCGATTTGTTCTCCGGTAGCGGGGCGCTCGGCATCGAGGCATTGAGCCGGGGCGCCGGCTGGGTTGATTTTGTTGACCGCGACCCGAGGTGTTGTGCTATAATCAAAGAGAATCTGGAACACACTAAGCTAGCCGACCACGCGCATATATATTGCTGCAGTGTCACCAAAGCGCTTACCTTTTTAGACAAGGAGTATGACATTATATTGATGGACCCGCCCTATGCAGACACGTCAATAGGCAACCTCATCGAGCAGCTAGCCACCTCAAAATTGGTGGGGCAAAATACGACAATAGTAGTAACCCACTCGCCGCACCTTCAGCTAAACTCAAGCTATGCCACTCTGAATCGACTCAAAGAGCACCGTCACGGTGACAGTTGCATTGCCATCTACACTAAGGAGGCCAAGGCATGACAGTCGCTCTCTATCCGGGCAGCTTCGACCCGATAACCAACGGTCATCTCGATATCGCCATCAGAGCCGCCAGGCTTTTTGAAAAGCTGATTATCGGAGTTTATGATACGCCGGCCAAGAACCTGCTATTCAATACCGAAGAGAGAGTAGACTTAATCAGGCAGTCGATAGCCGAAGCAAAGTTGGCTAATGTCCGCGTCGAACCGTTTTACGGCCTGGTCGTCGATTATGCCAGGGAAATAGGGGCGCAGACAATTGTCCGCGGGCTGAGAATAGGCGCCGATTTTGAGCGCGAGTTCGAGATGGAACTGATGAATAAACATCTGGCCCCTGATTGCGAACTGGTCTGCCTGATAACAAATACCAAATACCAGTTTGTCAGCTCAAGCCTGCTTAAGGAGGTCGCCGGACTGAACGGCTATATCGACGACCTCGTTCCCAAACCGGTAGCGAAAGCTCTAAAAAAGAAACTGCTGGCTAAAGTGTCACCAGCAACCAGATAAATCAAAACAGAATCAAACAAAATTAAGGAGGGTTTACCAGATGTCGTACAAGATTACAGATGAGTGCATTAGCTGCGGAGCCTGCGAGCCGGAATGCCCCAACCGGGCAATCTCGGAAGGGGAAACCACCTATGTGATTGACCCGAACAAATGCACGGAATGCGTCGGCTCTTACGCTTCTTCAAGATGCGCTGAAGTGTGCCCGGTAGATGCTTGTCAGCCCGACCCGGCACGCCGCGAAAGCCGCGAGGTTTTACTCAACCGCTGGAAGGCGATTCACCCGGGCGAAACCCCGAAAGTCACCTAAAGACTCAACCTTTTCTACAAAGACAACACAGGGCTTGTCCACAAAGTTAGCGTTGCCTTCCATCCTCTCCCCTTGCGGGAGAGGATGGAAGGTGAGGGGTCACAAATTAGTGGCACTCTCACCATCGGCTTCGCCCAGCGCAACTCTCACTGAAAGAAAGAGCGTATCGCATCGAACTCTTCAGGGAGCAGCGCCAGCACCGCCGGAAAGCGGTCCAGTAAGACGCCGGACAGGCTTGAGCTTGAAATAGGCTCCGGAGCATCCGGGAATTTCACCCAGAGAGTGAGCAGGGCAGCACAGAATAGTGCCCCCAGGATAAAACCCAAAACAGCGCCTCCAAGGTGGTTCAGCCAGTCCAGCATCAGCAATGAGGCAATCCCCTTCAGTATTGCGGCTAACACGCTGGCGATTAACATTACCCCGACTAGTATCACGGCAAAAGCAACCACCTGGGCAATGTTATCCTGCTGAATGAAGGTTAATCTCTCGGCAAGGGGAAAATAGAAGCGTCCGGCCAGAATTACTCCTAGTATCACCCCGGCCAGAGATAACGCTATCTTGATAAGCCCACTTTTCAGCCCGGCGAATGCGGCCACACCCACAATGACCAGGATAACAATATCCAGCCAGTTCATATTTCACTCCTGACTTACTTACGTTCTCATAATAGTACAGACCTATTAAACTGTTCCCGATTTATCGGGGCGTGGCAATCTCGACACTTTGAACTTGAGGTCCATCTTGTTATAGACTATTGTTACTTCAAGAACTTTCTACCCGTAGTGTAAAGCATCGATGGGGTTAAGTCTAGCGGCCCTTACAGCGGGATATATCCCCGAAGCCAGGCCGATAAAAACCGAGACCAGAACCGCCACAATGACAATTAGTGGTGAGACGACGGCGCTCAGCGTGAATCCACCCAGATCGAGCCGTGATATCCCCTGTGTCACCAGCCAGGCGCCAATCAGCCCGATAGCGCCTCCGGACAGGCTCAACATGGCCGCCTCCAGGAGAAACTGAACAAGAATATCCCGGCGCTTGGCGCCGATCGCTTTGCGCAAACCTATTTCCCGAGTGCGTTCGGTTACCGAGACCAGCATAATGTTCATAATGCCGATACCGCCCACCAGCAGCGAGACACTGCCGATTAAGCCCAGGAAAACGGTTAAGGCCATAGTTATCGTTTGGAACGTCCCAAGCAACTGCTCCGGGCTCATCACCGAGAAATCGTCTTTATCCCCGGCGCTGATGCGGTGGTATTTTCTCAGGACAGTCTCGATTTCCAGCCTTGCCTCATCCAGAGACCAGTCGCTGTCAATCTGGGCAGTCACTCCCTGGACAGCATCTTCACCGCTAGGCGTCTTCTGAGAAAACAGGCGGGCTTGAAAGGTGGTTATCGGTGTAACTACCAGGTCATCCCAGCTAAAGCCGAAAAACGATACTCCGCGGGGTTCCATAACACCGATAACGGTAAACCGTTTATCCCTGATTTTGACTTGCTTGCCGATGGGGTCGTCATTGTCAAAAAGTTTCTCAGCCACTTTGCTGCCCAGCACGATGACCATATCTCGTCTGGCTACATTAACTTCAGAAATGAACTGCCCCGCCTCCATCCTGAATCCGTAAAGCTGCTGGTAGCCCGAGTTACTCCCGTGTATCACGGCCAGGAAATCCTCACTGCCGGCGACTATTCTGACAAAATTCTCGTTGACCGGCACGGCTCCGTCAACCGTACGAAGGTTAGCGATAGCCTCCGCATTGGCCATTGTCAGGCTGGCAGTGGCATAGCCCGGAGACATCGAGGCCAATCCGGGCGCATCCGGATTAGCCGGCTGGATAAAGAGCAGGTTAGAGCCTAGCTCCTGAAAAGTGGAGGTAACCATATTCTGGAGACCTGCCCCGACCGACATCAGGATAATAACCGCGCTGACCCCGATTATCATCCCCAGCATTGTCAGGGCCGACCGTAATTTGTTAGCCAACAGCGATTGGACTGCAATCCTAAAGAACTCGATGAATTTCATACCGATTTGGCAGCCACTCCCACTCTCTCATCGCTAACGATTTGCCCGTCCCGGATTCTAATAATGCGTTTTGCCTGCTCGGCAATTTCCATCTCGTGGGTAACCATAACCACTGTAATACCATCCTGGTTGAGCTTACGGAAAAGAGAGATTATTTCGCCGCTGGAGACACTATCGAGGTTACCTGTCGGCTCATCGGCAAGGACCAGGGACGGGTTATTGACCAGAGCCCGGGCAATCGCCACCCGCTGCTGCTCTCCGCCGGATAGCTCGGTCGGTTTGTGGTTTGCCCTGGCAGCCAGGCCGACCCGCTCCAGCGCCTCCAACGCCCGCTGGCGTTTGCGAAGTCCGCCGGCGTAAACGAGCGGTAGCTCGACATTGGCGACGGCGGTGGCGCGGCGTAGCAAGTTGAAATCCTGAAAGACAAAACCGATTTTCGTATTCCTCAATTCGGCCAGGCGGTTATCGCTAAACTGGCTAACATCGGTACCTTCGAAAATATGACGCCCTGAGGTAAGCTTGTCCAGAAACCCGATGATGTTCATCAGAGTCGATTTACCCGAACCGGAGGCGCCGATAATCGCCACCATCTCTCCCTGCTCGATGGTCAGGCTGACCCCTCTCAAGGCAAGAATATCTACCTTGCCCATCCGGTAAATCTTGGTCGCCTCTTCCAGCTTAACCATATTTCTAAATTACTGTGCTCTCTTTTCTATCACGGTTTCACCTTCGGCAAGACCGCTAATAATCTCAGTTTGTAAACCGTCACTGATGCCGGCGGTCACCGATTTTTCGACAGTCTCCCCGTTGGCGGTCACGTCAACGACAGTGTTACCCTGAGTATTCTGCCTGATTGCACGACTCGGCACCAAAAGGGCGCTCTTTCGCTCCACCGTGACAATATCAGCGCTGGCGCTCATACCACCTCGTAGACCGATGTCCTCAACAGCATCGAGGGCAATCTTAACCTCGAATAAAGTAACTCCGGCCTCTTTCCTGGGCAAGAGACCGATGGAAATTACCTTCCCACTGAGCACCTTCTCCGGCAAAGCGTCCACCTTAACAATAGCCCTCTGTCCCGCCTTCACCCCCGGTATGTCTATCTCATCCACCTGCACCCGTAATTCCATCTTGCCTGGCTCTATCAAAACAGCTATCGGGGTTGTGGCAAGCACGGTATCCCCCTCATCGACAGGCACACTGGCAATAACACCGGCAAAGGGGGCTGTGAGAACTGCTTTATCGAGCTGTTTCTGAGCATAATCGCGCGACTGGGCGGCCGCCTCCACGGATTGCCGACCCAGTTCTGCAGATAGTCTGGCTAGTTCCAGAGACTGCCGACTAGCTGCAAGAGCTTGCTGGGCGGCAGTCACCTGCTGCTGTTTGACAGCCATTTCCTCGGTGCCGGAACCGCTCAGCATAGCATCCAACCTGTCCTGAGCCGTTTTCATCCGCGCCTGGGCTAGTACCACTGTCTTTTGATATTCATCATAGCCTATCGTTCCCGGCGTATATTTCGATAGGGTAAGCAGAGAATCATCCAGATTTCGTTTGGCCGTGTCCACTTCAGCCTGGGCAATTCTGACATCGGACAAAGTGGAGGTTTTTGTGGTCTGCTCGAGCGCAATTTCAGCGCTCTTGAGGGCTATTTCTGCCTGGGTAACTGCCACCTGAGCTTGAGTAACCGCCAGAGCCGATTGGTTGGCGCTTAGCTGAGCCTGAGCGTAGGCTACTTCTGCCTGAGCCAGAGCCAGCGCCAGGGCATCGGCCTCCAGCCTGGCAAGCACGTCACCCTCAGCAACCTCATCGCCTTCCTTAACCAGCAACTCGGCGATTCTGCCGGCGGTGCCGAAAGACAGGTCCGCCTCACGAGTTATCTCGATTGAACCGCTGCCGCTGACGGTAATGACCAAATCACCCCGCATCACTTTGACCGGCGGAGCGGTCGTTTCTTTACCGCCTGGTTGATTACAAGCGATAGCGCCAGCCAGCAGCGATATCAGCAATCCCGTCATAATGAGCCGGTTTTTCACCAGTTTCCTCCTCTGCCTGCTAGTTCAGATATCAGGCAGGTATGAATGAGCGCCTTCAAGCCCCTCCCAATACAAAGATAATCAGCTGGACGAGCGCCTGCAGTATAACCACAGATACGAATGGAGAAAGGTCCAGCCCTGCGAGTTTGGGTAGAATACGCCGCAGGGGCATCAGAATTGGTTCGGTAAGTCGATGCAGAAACCGGGTTAGCATATTAAGATGTCCCGGAAATAGCCACGATATTATTGTCCTGAGCACGATAAGTAAAGTGAACACTTCGCAGAGAAGCAGGAGAAGTCTCAGGATGAAGACCGCTAGTATAAAGAAGCTCACTTCGGCTCACCACCGAGCTCTTTAGCCCGGTTGTAGGCGGCTTGAACTGCCCGCACGACCAGCCTGGTGAATTCCCCTCTCTCAAACTCAAGCAGGGCGGCGGCGGTCGTGCCGCCTTTCGAAGTGACCATCTGCCGCAGCTCGGCGGGCGATTTACCCGATTTTTCGATGAGGTGACCTGAGCCGAGCATCGTTTGCAAGACCAACTCTTGGGCCAGCTGATGAGGAAGCCCGATTTGCTCGCCAGCCTCGGTGAGAGCCTCGACGAAGAGGAAGAAGTAAGCCGGCCCGCTGCCGTGGAGCGCCGTAGCCATATCCAGATACTTTTCATCATCGACATAGATTTCCTTGCCGATGGAGCCAAGGATGGAGCTTGTCCAGCCTTTCTGCCGTTTGGTCACTTCAGGCGTGGCCGTCCAAACACTTATCCCCTCACCAATCTGGGCGGGCGTATTGGGCATGACGCGGACGATTCGGTTGTGCTTCAAACCATTACGTAAAATCGTGATAGGGATACCAGCCATGATTGACAGTACCAGTTGAGAAGGTTTTAGTTGGCCGCCAAGGTCGGCTATCACTTCAGATACCTGCTGCGGTTTGACGGCCAGCACCACCACCTCCCCGCCTTGAGCCGCCACCCGATTATCGTTGGTCGCCAGCACATCATATTTCTCCCCGATGTAGTTGCGGCGGTCTTCGCTGGGGTCGCTGACGGAGATTTCCCAGGGCGCGGCCAGCCCGCAATCCAGGATGGCGGAGAGCATCGCCTCCCCCATATTCCCACCGCCGATAAACGCTATTTTCATCTTCTCAAATCCCTATTCGCTCTGATTTCCTTTTCTCTTTGAAGGAAGCTTGACATGAATTCAGCCACATTGATTTTCTGGCGTGCGGGCAGGTTTGTAACCTGCCCACTGGCGGGCGGGTTCGAAACCCGCCCCTACGTGCCAATTTAGCTTTGACCTAATATGCATCACGCGTCACAAAGGAAGGGGATAGGGACAGATTTCCTTACTCCCTCACCACGATATTCACTAGCTTTCCCGGCACGTAAATCTCTTTGACGACGGTCTTGCCTTCCAGATGGACTCTTACCTTCTCGCTAGACATAGCTTCTTTCTTAGCCTCTGTCTCGGTGATGGAAGCGCTTACTGTGATGCGGTCGCGCAGCTTGCCGTTGACCTGGACGACCAGGGTAATCTCCTCTTCCTTAGCCAGCGCCGCGTCCCATTCGGGCCATTTCTGGTTATGAATGCTGTATTTGTGCCCGGCCCGCGCCCACAGCTCCTCGGTTAGATGAGGAACAGACGGCGCCATCAGCAGCAGTAAGCAGGCGACCGCCCCCTTCCATTCTGAGGCGCTGACCAACCTGGCCTCACTGACCCCGGTCAGGTAGTTAGTGAACTCCATCAGGGCGGCTATCATCGTATTAAAGCGTAGCCTTTCCAGGTCTTCCGTTACCTTACGGATGGTCTGGTGAATCGTCCGTAGCAACTCGGCTCTCGCTGCTTCCTGGACCGATTTATCTCCGCCTGCCTTGCGACTGTAAGGCTCCAGTGCGAGGTTCCAGACCCGGTTCAGCCAGCGGCTCGCCCCGCTGATGCCGGTATCAGACCAGTCCCCACCCTGCTCCCAGGGGCCGAGGAACATCAGATAAACCCTCATCGTATCAGCGCCCAATTTAGCGACATACTCATCGGGGTTAATCACGTTACCCTTTGATTTGCTCATTTTCTGGTGTTCTCTGATGATGATGCCCTGGTTAAAAAGGCGGGCAAACGGCTCATCGAAATCCACCAGCCCGATATCCCTGGCCACTTTACTGATGAACCGCGAGTACATCAGATGACCCACGGCGTGCTCGGCTCCGCCCGTATAGAGGTCTATCGGCATCCAGTATTTGACTGCCTGCTTATCGAAGGGCGCCTTACTCTCCTGGGGGCTGCAATAGCGGAAGTAATACCACGAGTTATCCAGGAAGCCGTCGATGGTATCGGTCTCGCGCTTGGCGGGCCCGCCGCACTTCGGGCAGGTGGTGTTAATGAATTTTTCATTGTATTTCAGGGGCGATTCGCCGGTGGGCTTGAATTCGGCGTCCTCCGGCAGCATCACCGGCAAATCTTTCTCGGGCACAGGCACGGTGCCACATTTCTCGCAGTAAATCATCGGGATGGGCGCGCCCCAGTAGCGCTGGCGGGAGATAATCCAATCGCGCAGCCGATACGTGACAGCTCGCCCACCCCAGCCCTTCTCAGCCAGGAAATCTGAGACCGCACCGATACCATGCTGGCTGGGAGTGCCGTTAAACTGCGCCGAGTTGACCATTACGCCTTCTTCTATATAAGCTTCCTTGAGCTCCTCGCCCTGCCAGCCGGGCGGAGCGATGACCAACCTGATGGGCAAGTCGTATTTTTTGGCGAAGGCGAAGTCCCGCTCGTCGTGGGCAGGCACTGCCATCACAGCGCCGGTACCGTAGCTCGCCAGCACATAATCGGCAATCCAGACGGGCACTTTCTCACCGTTGAGCCGGTTGGTAACATAGGCGCCGGTAAAGACGCCGTCCTTTTCCTTCTCCGTAGAGAGACGCTCAATCTCGGTCTGCCGCCGGGAGCGCTCGACATAGATTTCGACTTCAGCCCTTCTATCGGGTGTAGTCAGCTTTGCCACCAGTGGATGCTCCGGGGCCAGCACCATAAAAGTGACTCCGAAGGTAGTATCGGGACGGGTAGTAAAGATGCGGATTTCCTTTTCCTCAACGCCGGGATGGTCGAGACCGAACGAAATGTAGGCGCCCGTGCTCTTGCCGACCCAGTTCCGTTGCATTATCTTGATGCGCTCGGGCCAGTCGATGCCTTCGTGCTGCATCAGCTCATCGGCATACCTGGTGATACGGAAGAGCCATTGCTCCAGGTCTTTATGAGTAGCCGGCGTGCCGCATCGTTCGCACGCGCCGTCGACCACCTGTTCATTAGCCAGGACCGTCTGGCAACTAGGACACCAGTTGACCGGGGCCTTAGCCCGGTAGGCCAGGTCACGCTCATACAGTTTCAAGAAGAACCATTGAGTCCACTTATAATATTTGGGCAAGCAAGTATTTATCTCCCGGTTCCAGTCATAGATTGCGCCGATACTTTGCAGCTGGCAGCGCATGTTTTCTATGTTCTGCATCGTCCAGGTGAAAGGATGAATACCCCGCTTGATGGCGGCATTCTCAGCAGGCAAGCCGAAGGCATCGAATCCAATCGGGTGGAGCACATTAAAGCCCTGCATACGTTTGAAACGGCCGCGGACATCCGGTGGTACATAGTTGTACCAGTGCCCGATGTGGAGGTCTCCGGAGGTGTAAGGGAACATAGTCAAAGCGTAGTATTTGGGCTTTTTGCTGTCCTCGGTAACCTCGTATAGTCTGTCCTCAGCCCACTTCTGCTGCCACTTTACTTCGATTTCGGGAGGATTATATCTATCTGCCATATTGCTCTTCCTATCCCACGTCAATCATTTCCGAGTCCCGATTTTATCGGGCGAAGCGATTGTTCTTGCGTCATTGCCACAGGGGCTTCGCCCCTGTGGCAATCAGAAATTTCTCAGAGAGTGCTAGCCTTATATTTTAGTCGCCTCCACTACACAATGCAAGCCATTATCCTGTATAATGTGGATTTGGTGCTCGACAAGAGAATTAGGCTGATGCCTAGCAGGAGACGAGGGAGGTAACTTATGTCACAATTAGCGCCACATAATTGGGGCGTTCTGGGGTATGCCCTTTTCTGGGGAGCGACTCTTCTGGCGGGTGGAATCTTCTTCCGCCGTATCCGACAGCTAGTCAGCTATATGCTGCTGGGCCGTAAAGAGGAGAGCTTCCGCCAGGTCGTATCCAGGGCGTTTTCGACCCTGGTAATCGTGCTGTCCCAGTGGTGCCAGCTAAAAAACCTGACCTCACGGGATAGAGCCGCTATCGGCCATGCCTTTATGGCTTGGGGCTTTTTCACATTCAGCTCGTTTTATTTCTTGTTCATCATCATCGGGGCCGGCTTCGGACTCTCCGAGACTCTGGAAGATACAAAGTTCTTCTTCTATTATGCCTGGGTGATGGACTTCCTGGCGGTTCTTGTTTTCACCGGCGCCTCCTGGGGACTTATCCGTAGATTTATCATCAGACCGGCACGTCTAAAGGGCGAGCAAACCGCCGAGGCTCTGGTCATTCTGCTCAGCGTTTTCTTTCACCCGTTGACTCATCTCGGCAAAGAAGCTACGGGCATTGCGCTCGGCGGGACGCTGACCACGCTGGGCAATAGTCCGCCGCCTATTAGCGCAGCCTTAAGTAATCTCTTTACCGGCAGCGCCGCCAGTATCGAGGCGGCCAGTACTGCCTTTTTCTGGACCCACTGGCTCACCGTCTTATTAGTCCTCGTCCTTATCGCTTATTCGCGGTATCTGCACATGATTGCCTCGCTCTTTAATATTTTCTTCCGCTCGCCCCTGCCGGTAGGCGTGCTCCGCACCATTAACCTGGAGACGGCGGAAAGCTTCGGCGCCAGCAAGATAACCGATTTTACCTGGAAGCAGATTCTCGACCTCTACTCCTGCGTGGTCTGCGGCAATTGCCAGGAGCGCTGCCCGGCCACCGCCAGCGGCAAGCCGCTCAACCCCAAGAAAGTGATTCAAGACCTGAAGAGGCATCTCTTAGAGGTCGCTCCTGAGCTGGTCAAAGCCAAAGTCAGCGCACCTGCAGCCACAGGCGGTCCGGGGACCCCGGAGGCGGCGCCTGCTGCAGAGCCACAATACATGGCCGGTACGGTAGTCACCGAGGATGAAATCTGGGCCTGCACCACCTGCCGCGCCTGCGATAACGTGTGCCCAATCTGGGTCGACCACATCGATAAAATAATCGATATGCGTCGTAACCTGGTAATGGAGCGGAGCCAAATGCCTGAGCCGGTGCAGCAAGCGCTACAGTGCCTGGCGACACGCGAGCACCCCTGGCGCGGCACCACAGCCAGCCGCACCGATTGGACAAAGGGGCTGGGCATAAAAACGCTCGCCGAGGACAGCAATATCGACATCATGTACTGGGTAGGCTGCACGGCAGCTCTCGAAGAGAGGAACATGAAGGTCGCCCAGGCGACAGCGAAGATTCTCCAGGCAGCCGGAATCAAGTTCGGCATCCTGGGTATGCAGGAAGTTTGCTGCGGCGACCCGGCTCGCCGGATGGGCGATGAATACCAGTTCCAGACCCTTTGCCAGAAGAATATCGAGACTATGAAGTCCTATAATATAAAGAAAATCGTGACCACCTGCCCCCATTGTTTCAATACGCTCAGCCACGAGTATCCCCAGTTCGGAGGGAACTTCGAGGTGGTCCATCACACTCAATTCATTCTCGATTTGATTAATAGCGGGAGGATAAAAGTAGGCAGCCTGGACGGCAACAAAGTGGTTGCCTATCACGATTCCTGCTACCTGGGGCGTTACAACAATATTTATCAGCAGCCCAGGAAAATCCTGAAGGCAATCGGCGGTTTGAAAACGGTGGAAATGTCTCGGTCAAAATCGAACGGCTTCTGCTGCGGCGGAGGCGGCGGACACATGTGGATGGAGGAGGAGCCGGCAAAGCGAGTCAACATTAAGCGTACCGAGCAGGCGCTTGAAACGAAAGCCGGATTGGTGGCTACTGCCTGCCCTTACTGCCTAGCTATGTTCGAGGACGGTCTGAAGACAAAAGGAGCAACCGAGGCAGTCCAGGCAAAAGACCTGAGCGAGTTGGTTCTCCAGGCGATGGTAACAGGGAAATAAGGCTGGCACTTCGTTACGGAATTACCCTCATTCAGAAGTCCCTCTCCCGTGAGGTGAGGGAGTAGATGAGGGTGATTAATGTCCCCTCACCTTAGTCCTCTCCCGCAAGGGGAGAGGAAAATTGTATAGAGCATTTACAAAGCTGGCAGTCAAGGGTAAAATGGTGTTACTTTCGGGCGGTTGGCTCAGCGGCTAGAGCACTGCGTTCACATCGCAGGGGTCACTGGTTCGAATCCAGTACCGCCCAGTTTCCTTTTTCTCTAATTAATCATGGTGTTGGTCGATTAGTTTGGCTGTGAATCCATGACCCATAGCCCAAGCAACGACCTCGGCCCGGTTTCTGAGGTGCAGTTTTCCCAGGATATTCTTCATATGGTAGTTGACGGTATTCTCCGAGATATAAAGCGTAGCAGCGACCTCCTTGTTGGTCGCTCCTTTTGCCACATGTTCGAGCACTTCTCTTTCCCGTTGCGTCAAACCCGTCTCCACCCCATCTTTGTGGTCTTCTTGTTTGAGACGGGCAAATTCTCCAAGCAGTTTCTTTGCTAAAATGGGTGACATGACCGGTTCGCCCCGTTCAATGCGATTCACCAGTTCGGCGAACTGGTCTTCCCGTAGATTCTTTAAGAGATAGCCTTCGGCGCCACTCTTAATCGCCTCAAACAGGTCATTCTCATCGTCCGACACTGTGAGGATGACCACTTTAATATCGGGGAATTCAGACTTTACTGCCCGCGTCGTCTCCAAGCCGTTAAGGCCAGGCATATTGATGTCCATGAAGATGAGTTCAGGATGTAGCTCCCGTACCTTGGCGATAGCTTCTTCACCGGAGCTGGCCTCGCCAACTACCAGGAGACCCCAGGCTTTCAACAAGCTTGCCAGGCCTGCCCGAAACAAGGCATGGTCATCAACCAGCAGAACTTTCATAAGATAAGACTTGGCCTTCCCATGCTGCTAAAGGTATGCATACTTCCACCTTGGTTCCCTGTCCGGTTGCGCTATCGATAACAAGAGAGCCTCCTAGCGCTTCAGCACGCTCCCGCATTGTCTGGAGACCGAAGCGCGGGCGTCCGGTTAGAGGCAAGTGTGTTGATTCAAATCCCTGACCATTGTCGGCTATCGTGACTCGAATTTGGGAGTCATTTCGCTGAAAAGTGACTCTTGCTTCAGTTGCTTTTGCGTGCTTTCTGATGTTGGTTAACGATTCCTGAACAATACGCAACAATTGAATTTCGATTGTGGAGGGCAATCGCGGGCATTCGACCGCACCATTAACACCCATATCCACTCGGATGCCTGTCATCTCCGTATATCGTTCGGCATACCGGCGTAAAGCGGGGAGCAAGCCGTCTTCCCCGATGGCTGTGGTTCTAAGTCCAAGAATCACTTCCCGGGCATCGGCATACAGGTCTCGAGCTATGGCTTCCATTCTTGCAAGCTCCTCAGTTGCCCCACTCAGTTGGCCATTAGAAAGGAGCTTTTTCACAGCCAGAGTCTGAGTATTAATGTAACCCAATAATTGTGCCATTCCGTCATGCATCTCGCGCGCCAAGCGCTCCCGTTCTCTCAAGATTGCCACGTCCTGGACTTCCTGATACAGGCGTGCATTCTCTATGGCGATGGCTAGCCATTCGCCAATGCCCTCCAGCAGACGAAGCTCGCGTTGCCCTTTCAAGACATTAGCCGAAAGAGCTGCTACAAGCACAACTCCGACCAGCTTCTTCTGGAAAAAGAGAGGTAAAGCGCAAAGGGTATGGAAACCGGCACTGACCACTTTCTCTCTTTGGAACCGGTCATCGTCAGGCAGATTGTGTATCAGGATAGGCTCACGCGTCCGGGCAACGAGACCGGGTATGCCTTCCCCGATACGAAATCTGGTTGGCTCCAGAAAAACATCGCGGTACGGCCCCCGATGGCAGCGTATGTACAGCTCTTCCTCCCCGTCCATAAGCCAGATTTCTGCAGCATTGATTGGTATCACCTCGATAATAGTGTCCAGGGCCTTGCTAAGCAATTCATTCAGGTCAAAAGACGAAGTGACGGCTTTTCCAACAGCAAGCAAGGCGCCGAGTTCCCGGTTCTGGAGTTCAGACTGCTCGTACAGCTTTGCGTTTTTTATGGCCATGCCCAGTTGGGCGCCAATACTGTCAAGAAGGTGGCGGTCGGAATCGGAGAAACGGCGCTCCCGGCGCGTGGCAATAGCTAAGATGCCGTTGACTTCCTCGTCTGATTTTAGCGGCGCCGAAATCATACTCTTGATTCCGGCCTGTTTGGCCGCCTCCGAGACTCGCGGGTCATCAAGGACTCGCTCGATGATTACCGGCTTGCCCGTGCGGACCACGTCATAGGCAACGCGGTCGTCTCTGATTTTGGCGCGCTGTACTCTCCGCATGAACTCAGGAGAAACATTCCGGCCACAAACTGCGGAGTGTTCTTCGGCCTCGATATCGATAAGACAGATTAATCCTGACTCAACTTTCAGGCTGGACAAAACGTGGTCTAAGCTCACCCCTAAAAGCTCATCGAGCCGGGGCTTGGCGGCAGCTACCCTGGCAATGTTAACCAGTCCGGCGAACTGCTGGTTCTGCTCGATGACCCTGCGTTGCAAGCGGGCGATGAAACCAAAAATACTGAAAGAGAAAACGACCACTGCCACAGCGATGACCGTGTAAGTGGCAATGAACCCGCTGGGGACATGAAGTTGCCCAAAAAAAATGGTGTGCCTCAAGATGTCCAGCGAGACCAGAAAGACTATAGGTAGCACGATGGTTGCCCATTTTAGCACTTGCATGTTGACATGCCATGTTACATGTTCTTGGCTATTCTCGTTGTCCATACACACACCAC
>JACPPR010000010.1 GCA_016190895.1 Chloroflexota bacterium
AAACTAATATCCCATCGACTTTTTCAGGTCCTGGTCTAGCCAAATCCAGGTGGCCCAAAAGTCGCCAACGAAATAGCCTATGGTGTTTTCTCCCGAGTAATTCTTTACCCAGGGCCACCAGAAGACATAATCAGGCACATAGGGACGACCGATGGCGTAGGACTGAAAAAGGACGTGTTTCATCAGTTCCTTCATCAACCCCATGGACTTGTTCATATCCGTGATGGCAGCTTCTCGAATCTTAACCATCGCCTCATTGATAACCGGGTCGTCAACTATGCTGGCGTTTGTGGCTGATGTACCGGTCAGGGATGGCAAGTTATAGAAGATACTTACCGGTCCCCTGCCGGTCGTTGTCAGCGCTTCGTGTTCTCTTCTATTGACGATGGCGCTTTTGGTGCCGCTATCTCTGACATCGAGCTTCAGCTCGATGCCTACCTTGGCCCACATATCCTTGTATATTGAGAAAAAGTCGACTTCTGTAGAGGTGATGAGTACCGAGGTCTTGAAACCATTAGGATAGCCGGCTTCCTTCAAGAGTTGTTTCGCCTTCTCCGGATTATAGACATAAAGCTCTTTGACTGAAGCTGGCATCTCAGGGTCATCGAGGCCGAGGTAGAGGGCTTCGTATCCCTTCACCTTCTCAAAAGGGAAAGAGAGGATTTGCCCGAGACCGCCGTATAGGCTCTGGTTAATCCCCTCAAAATCAGTGGCCATAAATAGCGCCTGTCGTACCCGGACATCGTTGAAAGGAGGCCTGTCTGACCTGATATAAGTAACGCCGCCACTGGCCGGCCCTTGTACTTCCAGCAACTGTGGGGTAGTCCGGCGGAATTGCTCGGCATCTTCCCGGTCAACGCCGGGCATCTGGTCAACCTTAGCTGTCCGCAGCGCTGCCAGTCGAGTAGAGGCGTCAGGTATAATAAGATGTCTGAAACCATCGATGTATGGGACCGGGTTGCCCTTGCCGGGGCCCACCGGGTCTTTTCCCCAGTAATTGGAGTTCTTTACCAGAATCGCTGCGCTGCCGGGAATATAGTCGGTAATCATAAATGGCCCGGTGCCAACGGAATTCTGCCATTTTGCCATGTCACCGTATTTCGCTACCACCTCTGGCGGCACAATGCGGCCGTAATTGTTGAATCGGCTGATGCCTGTTATCAGAGCGGCGAGGGGCAGCTTGAGGCTGACCTCCCAGGGGCCGGTTTTGGTTATCTCAGCCACTCTCAGCTCGGGATTAGCCCTGTAGACATAGGCTCGGGTATCCGTAACCGTCTGCTTCAGTGAGAAGATGAAATCATCAACCGTCATTTCCCGCCCGTTAACCAGACGGCTGGCTTCGCTCTTTGGATTAAGCGCCCAGTGCACCCCCTGGCGAACCTGGTAGATGATAGTGCCCTGGTCTTTGGCAGCATCGACAGTCCATTTCCAACTCTCGGCAGCGTAGCCCGCTTTATGGTCAAAGATGTCGGGATTGGCATGCCAGAAGGCTTCGTTGGTCCCGTAGCCGCCGGCTGGCCCCTTAGCCCAGTCGCCCGCCCAGGGCGCCTCATTTGTTATCCGGAATACTGCACCAGGGGTGGCGCCTCGCGTGACGATGTCATCCCAACCAGTTATATCCCCACTCTGGACGATATTAAGTACCCCGCCGTATTTCGGCGCCTCGCCGGTTGGCTTGACCGCTTCCTGCTGCGGTTTTTCCTGCGCTGGAGTGGTTGGGGTAGCCGGAGTCGCCGGAGTCGCCGGTGTGATCGGAGCCGTTGGAGAAGTTGGAGTTGTCGGGGGGGTAGGTGTAGCGGCTTGACCACAGGCTGCCAGCACCAGGGACAGTACCATCAAGCCGCCCGCCACCGCCCGGAGTGTATTTCGGTTCATCTTTTTCCCCTCCTTAATGATTTGTCATGCTCTATCGATACCGTCCGTACTTGTTAACGGAGTCTATCATCGCCTTCACGTTTTCGGGCTTGGCTTCCTGCGTGTAATCTGTGGAGCACCTGAGGATGAAGCCGCCGTTCTTGCCGACCACCGTAATCAGCTTCTTGCAGTACTCATCCACATCCTGCGTGGAGCCCATCTGCAGCATTTGAATAGGAACGTTGCCCATGAGGCAGGCTCGGTCGCCCAGCACTTCCCTGGCCCTGAAGATGTCTGTCTCGGCCAGTCGGATAAGCAGGCTGCCCTTGGGGAAATCCAGGAAGTACTGAAGCTGCTTATCGCGCCGCCCTTCGAAAAACATCGAGACGACGTCATGTCCCAATTCGAATGTCTTCTGGATGGCTCTCTTCCAGTAGGGCCAGACAAAGGTCTCGAATTGCTTGGGCGAGAGGATTTCATCGGAAACACGGTGAGCTTCGCCGGAGTTCCCTATGGCGGGCCTGCCTTCCCGATGAACCGCCGGCGTCGCCCGGGCAATTCTGTATTCCAGAATTTTTTCCAGGGCGGCTTTCAGCTTGTCCGGTTGCCGGAACATATCCCTGACTACGCCCCGGAATGTCCTGAAATTGTTAGAAAACCCGGAGAAAGGCGGCTGCACGCCGCCCCGGGCGGGCAATGCCTGTGGGAAGCCGATTGACGCCATCTCCTTATCGAGGTCGCCCATCGCCTGGCGCCACAGTATTTCTCTTTCACCGGCTTTCTTCATCGCTTTGGCCAGTTGTTCAAAGGCCGGCGAAGCGAATAAAGCGGTCACAGGACCCAGGGCAGTGCCGAGGCTCATCAGCGGAGGCAGCTTGGCTAGCGGCTCCATGACTCCGAACACCCGCGGCAGCCAGTACCTGACTATAAAATCAGATGGGTCGGAGAGGAAAAGGTCGTACTCGTCCTCCTTCATAAACTCTTGCTCGATGACCTGCTGGCCGACATCCGGGGGCAGGTTGCCGCCCGGCCATTTCGTATAATTCGATTCGAGGGCTTCGAGGACAAGCCCGGATTCGACGGCGGCCGACCCGTAGGCATCCGGCTCGAGGTCGAGCATCATCTTCTTGTAGGCTCGCTTCCAGGCAACGGCATCGTAATAGGCAGCCGCATAGGGCAGCCCGGCATATTTACAGGCAAAAAAAGTACCCCCGAATATCACAGGCACCCTGTCCGGCACCTTCATCTGCACGGCGTCGTAGAGTCTTTTCTCCCGCTCGGCGTAAAGCTGCTCCGGCGTTTTCTTGTGTTTCTTTTCGATTTCCTCTCTGATTCTTTTGTCTTCTTCCGATATCTCTTCACGGGGTTTAGTCGTCGCCATTTTTGCCTCCTCGAACTGTCCGATTTGCTTTATGGGGGTGCTTAACAGTGTCATTGTCCGGCTTGTCCGGACAATCCACAATCTCCATTTATATGGATTCCCCGCCTGAAGCGGGGAATGACAGGGTTTCTTAAACACCCTCCTTTATCTCATTTGTTTTTTTGGGGGTTAGGTCAAGTATAGGCTGAGCGGAGAAAATAGACAATCGGGCGTTCTTCTAGTTTTTGACTTCGAATTCCCTGAGTGTTCACTAGGGAAAAGTATGAGTGATTATGAGGTTTGCTCGGACAGGCTGATATGTGTTTTAATGTGGGCTACCGAGAAGAACAAATAAGAAGGGAGAGACGTATGAAATTTATGGAACTTGCCAGGAAACGGTACAGTGTCAGAGGCTACCAGAATAAGCCGGTCGAGGACGAAAAGCTAAAGGAGATACTGGAGGCAGCCCGATTGGCGCCGACCGGAGGCAACCGCCAGGCATTCCAGCTAATCGTCATCCACTCCGCGGGCCGAGAGGAAGAACTAAAAGCTATCTATAAGCCGGAGTGGTTTACCCAGGCGCCGGTGATAATCTGCGCTTGCGCTACTACCCCCGAAGGACAGCCGTACAGGGAGGCGGGCGCCTATCGTAATGTTGCCATCGTGGTAGACCATCTGGTTATGGCGGCGACCGACCTTGGACTGGGCACGTGCTGGATTGCCGCTTATGATGCCGACGCAGCCCGCAAAGTTTTGGGGATTCCTGAAAATGTTTACCCTGTGGTCTTTGTTACGGTTGGCTACGCCAACATCGAACCCAAACCAAAAGTGCGCAAACCGCTTGAGGAACTGGTACGGTACGAGCGCTGGTAATTCCAGATTTGACCCGCAATCCGTGAGCCTGAATCCAAGAATCTTACCATCGTAGGTGCCCTTACCCCGAAAATAGGTTGGTGGCACAGGCCTCCGTGCCTGTGCAAGGTTATTTTCATACTTCGTGGCGCTGGCAGCAAGCCAGAATGAAAAATTGTTACGAAATAGTCCGTAGGGGCGGGTTTCGAACCCGCCCGTCTTGGGCAGGCATGGGGGACTGCCCCTACGATTTCATTCTTTGTAGTGCCTTTGTAAATCGGCATGTTAGGTTGCGAGGAAGTTTACCCTGAGCACAGTCGAAGGGTGGCAATCCGGGTGGAGGGGTTTCGTCCCACACAGATTGCTTCGTCCCGATATAATCGGGCTCTCGCAATGACGGAGCAGAAAAGTTCTGGGAATCCATACATTGCGGTTTGACTATACTAACTTGGTAGGTTCTCATACATTTAAGGAGGTAAGCTGTGCATATTACGTCTCTGGACAAGGTCAAGAAAACGGTGCCGGTGATGGAAGGCGCCAAAGGCATACTCAAGCAAATCCCGATATCCCTGGAAAGCGGGACGCCCAATTTTTCATTCCGCGTTTTTACCATCGAGCCTGGCGGTCACACCCCCCTGCACAACCACCCCTTCGAGCATCTGAACTATATTATCGAAGGCAGCGGCGCGGTGGTCAGCGGGAGCAAGGAAACTGAGTGCAAGAAGGGCGATTTTGTGATGATTCCGCCCGGTGAAACTCACCAGTATAAGAATACTTCCGGGAGCGGCGCTCTGGTCTTAATCTGCGCCGTGCCCAAAGAATACGAGTAAACATTCAAGTATCAAGTAACAAGTAGCAACTAGCAAGGGTTTTGTTACTTGATACTTGGCATTTGATACTTCCGACTGTAGGAGGCGTCTATGGCGAAACTGATTACCGGCGGCAGCGGGCAAATCGGCGCTGAGCTAGCGCACATTCTAGTCGAGCGCGGCGAGGAAGTCGTCATCTTCGATATACATAAGAGCAAACGTCTTAGCGATATCGAAAAGCGGCTCCAGTTTGTCCGCGGTGATGTCGGCATCATGTCCGAAGTCCTGAATGTGGTAAGGGATTACAAGATTACACACATTTACCACATGGGCGCTATGCTGACCTCCGAATCGGAGGCTAATCCCTGGGCTGCCTTTCAGGTCAATGTGGTGGGCACCTATAATATACTGGAGGCTGCCCGTTTGCTGGACGTGGAAAGGTTGATGTTCACCAGCAGCATCGGCACCTTCGGTATGGCTGCGGAAGACAAGCTCTCCGATACCACGCTCCAACGGCCTGGCAGTTTCTATGGAGTCGCCAAACTGTACGGTGAGGGTTTGGGGCGTTGGTACAATAGAAAATTCGGCCTTGATTTTCGTGCCGTCCGCTATCCCTCCGTGGTGGGGCCGGGAGTGGCCACTCCGGGTCACTGGGACGCCCCGATGATTCTGAGCGTCCTTTCGGGTAAGCCTTATGAGTGTAGTATGTCGCCGGATACTCCGACAGCTATGTTATATTACAGAGACGCCGCCCGGGCTGCCGATATGGTGTTACAGGCTCCTAAAGAGTCGATTAATATGATGAATTACAATATCGGCGGCGTTCCCTCGGCGACTCCCAAGCAAGTAGAGCTGGAAATCAAAAAGCATATTCCGGATGCGGTAATTACCTATGTCTCCAGGGACGAATCGTCTATTCGGCTGAATACCAGAGCCTGGGATGATTCCTATGCGCGCAACGAGTGGGGCTGGCGCCCGGAGTATGCTACCCTTGAGAAGATAGTCTCCGATATGGTCCGGGAGATGAGGGAACGTCCAGAGCTTTAAAGCTAAGGCGATTCGTTTTGGGAAGACAGTTCTCAATGCCGCGCCTTGCCCGGCAAGGGTTATTGAAATATAACCCCGATTTGGATATAATAAATGGAGAGATAATCGGGAGTTATGATAATGCCTAAAGTAAATGTTTCATTATCTGAAGAGATACTTCAGGAGTTAGATAAAGCTGCGAGTGAATCTAAGACCAGCCGCAGCGCTTTTCTAGCCGCAGCCGTACAGCACTATCTAAAAGAAAGAGATGAAGAGTTAAAGCTTGAGAAACGAAAGCAGGCGGCCGCTGCTATGGACAGCTTTAGGAAGAAGTTCGGCGGCTGGGATGGTACTGCTGAGGTGCTGAAATGGCGCGACCGGCATTAGTGCTCGATGCCTCGGTTGGAGTCAAATGGTTTTCCGACAAGGGTGAAGCATCGCTCTCACAAGCGCTGGCTATTCGGGATTCCCACGTAACTGGAGGCATTCTTATCACCGTGCCCGACCTTTTCTTTTATGAAGTCGCGAATGCCATTGTTCACAAGCAGTTTATCCCGCTTGAAGCAGTCCAGTCAGCAGTAGCTAGCATGTTTGCCCTCGGCATTGAGACCGTCTCGCTGGACCCAGCTTTACTCGGGACATCTGTAGAGCTGTCACGGAAATTAGGTATCACTGTCTATGATGCGTGCTACATCGCGCTGGCAAAAAAGTACGATTGCCCACTGGTCACTGATAATCCACGCCACCAGAGGCAGAATTTGGGTAGTGAGATAATCCCTCTGGCTGGATGGCGGGAGATCAAGGCGTAGTTATTGATGCGCTGCCAAATCCACTCACCCCAAATCCTTTCCCCCAATAGGGAGGGGGAACTGGAGAAAGTAGGGTCTCTTTGTTAACCAGATAACGGCATGCCGTGTCCCTACGGACAAGGGACGCACGGCAAAAGCCAAGCCATAGAGGCTCAAATGAATCGAGAAAAGCGGAGAACCGAATGCTCAAATGCGTGTTTTTTGACCGGGATGGCACATTGACCAAGAATTCCGAAGAACCGATGCGACTCCGGAGAGAGAAGTTTCTGGAATGGAGTGGAAAGCCGCTCGATGAATCATATGAATTCTTTATGAAGCACTTCATGAAAGTGCGGAATGGCGGCTATCCTGTTGCTCCATATAAAACCGTAGAGCAGGAGCTTTTATTTTTCAGGCAGTGGTTCCTGTCCGTCTTCGAAGATTACGGAATAACAGAAAACGCAGAAGAGCGGGCTGATTTCTTGACGGAACACCTCTGGTATCTGAAGAAAGAGCTTTATCCTGAAACATTGGAGGTTTTGCATTATTTCAGAACACACGGATATAAAATGGGCGTAATCAGCGATTGTCCTCCTTCGCTTGAATTGACTTTGAAACAGTGTGGAATACACGACTTCTTCCAAGTATTTACCGCCAGTTCTCTTGTCGGAATCGGTAAACCCAACAAAGGGATTTTTGATTGGGCGGTTAACAAAGCCAATGTAACATTTGAAGAATGTCTTTATGTAGACGATACCCAGGAAGAAGCATTGGCGGCGGGTAATTACGGAATGAAATCGTTCTGGCTTGATAGAAGCAAAGAACATTCAGGAGAATGGATTGCACACGACCTGGTGAAGCTTATTGAATACGAAAAAAGTATTTAATAAGATGCACAGGCTGACGCCTGTGCCGCCGAAAGAAAAGCGTAGGGGCGACCGGCCGGTCGCCCCTACAATATTATCTCAAACTAGTTTTGCCTGATTCTACCGCCACGCGTCTATGCTGTAGGCATCTCTGGAGGCTCCGCCCATCCAGTGGAGTTGCTCTTCACCCGCACCCATGACGATTATGCAGTTTGCCTCGGGCGAGGGACAGGCCGGCACCATGTAGTCTTCGGGCAATTCCATCCAGTGCTTGCCTGAGGTCGCTTCTATCCCTCTCCAGGCATTCGTCCAGACATCGGGGACCGAGTGAAGCCGGTATTCTTTGAGCGGCATAAAGCTTCTCTTATAAATGTATTCATATACCGCCGCCTTGGTTTTGAAGCCGTATTCATACAGGTGGTTAGCTAACTCCGGAAGCATGAGGAAAGTAAAACCTCCCTCTCCGTCAACCCAGAAGCCGCGTATGTATTCCAGGAAGTTGTGCGGACCGGGGATGCCTTTGAGACCAAGGCGTCTGGCGATGCCGCTGTGGCCGCTCTTCTGGAATTCGCGGTATTGCCCCGGCATCCAGGCGGCGGCATGCATACCGCCGGTGTTCGAACCAATCTTCACGAGGACGCTTTCATTTTTTTCAAAGCCACACTCCTCGTTCAAGCCCTCCCAGCCCGGCGGCAGCGCCTCGGCGTTCTCCGGGAAACAGTTAGCCAGACCCACTCCGAAAACACCGCAGTTGTTGACGCTCGGAATCTCGCCGCCCAGGTTACGCCACATCAGTTCGGCAGCACGCCCGAGAGACCGGTTGGCTGGATTCCCGGGGCCGAGCAGGTTAACATCGAAGTTCATCCCGATTTCCCGACCGGCTGGACCGCTGACGCAATATCCTCCTCCGCCGCGGCCGTCACCGCAGCCGCCGCCCGATTCGGCAATAGCCAGTACCGCCGGGAAGTGCTCCGGCTTGCAGCCGGCCATCACGGCGATGGTCGCTATTTTCTCCACTGTCGCCGTCCGTTTCACCGGCATGTAAACGACAGGCTCGCCTTTATTGCCGGAGGTCCCCATTTGCACCAACCTGTCACCCACCCTGTGGTCTTCATGGTAAATGATTAACTCATCCGGCTTGTGGCTGGTACCCTTCAGCATCTCGGCCACGCGCTCCTCAGTGGGTACTCTTACCGGCAGTCCATCGGTATAGCGGGCAAAGGGCGCATTCTGCAGCGAGGGGATGACATCGGTTTGCTCGTAAAAGTCCTGGGCTTTGTCGAGGGTGCCTTCGAAGAGTATCCGTTTATCTTTCGGCGCTTCCCACTTGCCCCGTTTCTGCTCTTCGGGGGTTAAAGGCCGGGTCAAGGCGTCCATCAGTTCGGGGATTACCCTCTCGACATCGATATGCCCGGGTATAGTGCGCGATTCGCATACGTAGCGTGCCGCGGGTAAACCATTTACCCTGGCAGCCTCCTTCCAGCATTCCTGCTGGTCTGCGAAAATGATGAAGGCGCTGGGAATACCGGCTTTCTCATAGGTTGAAAGGGTAGGCAACTGCTCCCATATCGCCCCGTGTCACCAAACCACGCCTCGTATAAGGGCGTCGGCAGTCTTCATCTCCTCTTCCGTCAGAGCAATACTGCCCGCTATCGTTCGGTGGGGAGCCGCGTAAGTTACCTTCCAGTTGATTTCCGGATAGAGGGCCTGCAACCTCTTTGGCAGAGGTATCATTAGACCCTGTTCGCCACCGGCGCCGACGCTTATGTAGATAGTCTTGCCCGCGAGCTTGTTCCTATCCAGGCGTGGAGCCAGCGGATACAAGTCTACCGAGTCCTGGATACCGACAGGATTGAGACACTTGTATACCTTTTCTTTTTCTGCTGGCATTTTGGCCCTCCTTCAGGTTTATATACTTCCTTTGTTTGGAACAATCTTAACTTATTTCAATGGTTTTTCACGAGTAGGGGCACGGCATGCCGTGCCCCTACGTTGTCAGGGCGCCACACAGTAGGGTTAGTATCCCATCGACTTTTTCAAATCTTGGTCTACCCAGCCATACCTGATAAAGCCTGCCCCCGAGCCGTAGTAATTCTTGAGCCACGGCCACCAGAAGTTGTATTGTTTGGGTAGAGGCCATGGTATCGCAAAGGCTTGCTCCATAACATACAGGTTCGTTTTCTTGACAGCGTCATACACCTTGGGCATATCGACGAACAGTTCCTTATCCTCTATCTGGAACAACTCTTCCAGGTAAGGGTCTGTCCCGGGCGGATTATTGACGTGGCTTATGTTCAAGATGGCAGTCCCACGGGTATAGGCCGAATACAGGTGCATCAAGAACGGCGAAGTCTGGAGCCGGAAAACCATTTCGTCGTACGGAGTGCCGGCGGCAACCAGCGGGTTATACACTCCTGGCTCTTTGATATCCAGCGTTAACTCAACGCCGACCTTTCCCCACATATCTTTGATAATGGACATCTCATCGATACGCGCGGAGGTGTTCTGGATAAGTATATTGACTTTGAAGCCATTGGGATAGCCAGCTTCCTTGAGCAGCTGTTTGGCTTTCTCGGGATTGTACTTGTAAAGCTCCTGGGTCGAAGGAGGCAGTTTTTCAAAAGGCTCATAAAACAGCGTTGTCGAGTTTGCCGGCCAGCTGATTATCTCGGCCTCTCCGCCATAGTAGTTAGTCTTGATTGCATCGAAATCGGTGGCCATCATCAGCGCCCGGCGCACGCGTACATCGCTGTAAGGTTTGTCCTTCTTGTCTGTCCTCATGCCGATAGTATAAGACCCATTCAAGTAGCTTGTATACTCGAGCTTGGAAGCGGTCTTCCAGAGTTGTTGCGCGTCGGTGAGCACGACTCCCGACTGCAAGTCAAGCTTACCTGTGCGCAGCGCCGCGAGGGTCGTTGAATAGTCCGGTATTATCAGTTCCCGTAGCGTATCTGCGTACGGTAGCTGGTTGCCTTTTCCCGGACCGGCCGGGTCTTTCTCCCAGTAGACAGGGTTCTTCTGGAAGACGAACTGGCTGCCCGGGACGTAATCAACCAGCATAAACGGTCCCGTGCCCACAGCATTGCGCCAGTTCGAAAGGTTGCCGTATTTGGCTATTACTTCGGGGGGATAGACACGCATGAAGCCGGCCCCCTGGACTATCCAGGTAAACGCCGTCATAAATTCCGAAGGAGTCGTGATGGTTACCTCCCAGGGGCCAGTCTTTGTGATGTTTGCCGTGCGGGCTACTCCCGGCTGTCCGAAGAGAATCCAGGCTTCGGGCGCTGGCGTTTTCGGGTCCCTGTTCAAGAGGCGGTTAAAGCCGGAGACGATATCATCCGCTGTTAGCTCCCGGCCATTCATCAGCCGCCCAGCCTCGCTAGGCACCGGCTGCCAGCGCACGCCCTGGCGAATCTTGATTTTGTAGACGCCCTTTTCCGGTATCTCCCAACTCTCGGCGACTTGAGGCCCGAGAGAGTCCTCAAAAGACCCACCGCCAGCGGCCAGGTTAGTGACGCCACTGCCGGCCGGCCCTCTCAGCCAGTCCGCGCCCATATATTGCTGGTAGACTGTGCCAACGAGAGCGCCGCCACTGCGGAGAGTGCCGCTGTCAAAGTTGGTCGGGTCGTTAGCCAAACGGTAGGTAATGGTCCCGCCGTACTTGGGCATGTCCGCAGCTGGTTTCACCGCCTCTTGCTGCGGCTTTTCCTGTGCCGGAGTGGTTGGTGGCGCAGGAGCTATTGGGGTTGTAGGGGTTGTCGGAGTAGTCGGAGTCGTCGGGGTTGTAGCTGCCGGAGCGCAGGCTGCCACCACCAGGGACAGCGCCATTAACCCGCTTACCAGTAGCCAGAGAATCTTCTTGTTCATCTACACTCTCCTTTTTATTGTTCTCATTTTTCAACGGCAAGAACTATCTAGTTGTGTTTATTTCTCGACCACGCCGTAGTAATCCCACCGGATGCCCAATGGAAACCTGCTCTCATCTCTTATCCGTTGAACGTTAGGCTCGAGCGCAAGTATTGTCTCAGCGAGTATACAGTCTTCTATACTGCGACGGATGCTCGAATATGACTGGCGGCCGGACTTATCGAGTATCGCTGCGGTGACCATTCCCGATAAGTTAGCTGTCTTCTCATTTCCGGCGGGATGCCTGACATAGCTGGCCGGTGACGTACTTATCATCTCGACACACCGATTCCCTTGATAGGCGTGCTCCCACTTGCTCATACGGCGCGGTATCTCATCAGCAATGACGACAAAATATCCCTGGGCATCCTCACATTGTCTTCTCATCTCGCCGACGGCGTAGATGAGGCGGAGGTAGTCCAACTCTATCATTGAAGCTTTGTGACCTTTGCAATCGGGGAATGGTTTCACCATCGCAAGTAAGTGTTTCAACCTAGGGCCTCAGTCTGGCGATTGTCTTTCTCGAAATCATTTAGCTGGCCCTGCCACTAAGCCCGATTTCCCCCAGGGTTCCGGTGACGGGAGGAGCAAAGGAAGTTATTTAAGCTGCCAGGCGAAAAGGAAACTCCTGCAGCGCCCTGGTTTCCCCTGGCAGGACCAGCTCTGATTCATTGAATATCATATATGACACAATACTAAAACAGATGAGTTGAGAAGTCAATCAGGTGATTGCTGAAAAATGCCTTCGAAATCCCTGAATTTTAGGTAAGGGGAAAGATGGGGCAATCCCTGTGGTATAATAAATGTAACGCTTCATATTGCCTGACTCGGAATTTGTATGAGGGTGATAGGCTAAATGTTTGAGAAGATTTTGGTGTGTCTCGATGGTTCTAAGGCAGCCGAGCAAATTTTAACCCATATCGCTGGCGACGCTGCAAAGCTCCGCGCGGAACTGATTCTGCTACGCGTAATTCGTCTTCCGGAATCGATAGTTCCCGTAAATGTACCGGGCCAGCCCGGTGTGCTGGTGAGGACGGAAAAATCAGTCGGCAGGATAGGAACGGAAGAAGGCGAGGCGCGTAATTACCTTGACAGCATCGCTGAGCCGCTGCGGAATAGCGGACTAAGTACCGAATGCGTCGTTCTGGAAGGGGCAACCGGGGAAACCATTATCAAGTATGCGCAGGAAAATGATTGCAGTCTTATTGCTATCGGCGCTCACGGTCATGGCGGATTGAGGCGTTTGGCCCTCGGCAGTACCGCGGACTACGTGCTCCATCATTCGCCCTTGCCGGTATTGACGGTGAGACCGGAAAGCTAACCGCGATTTCGCAACCGTAAGCCCATTCAGGGCACGGAGGTGACAAATGGAAGCCAGGCATGGCAGCTTTATCAGAAGACCTACCCCTGAACAACCTCAGGGGCCTTTTTATCCGTTAACGAAGCCTGCTGACGCCGATGCCGATTTGACCACGGTGAAAGGGAAAAAGGGCAGAGCGCAAGGGCAGATTATTCAGGTAAAGGGCCAGGTGTTGAGCGCCAACGGCAAACCCGTACCCGACGCCGAAATCGAAATCTGGCAGGCTAATACTTTCGGACGCTATACCCATCCTCACGATACCAATCCTGCCCCGCTCGACCCTAATTTCAAGGGCTACGGCGTCCAGCGCACGGATGAGGAAGGGCGCTACCTGTTCAAGACGGTCAAACCGGGCCCGTATCAGGTATCCGCAGACCGGTTCAGAACCCGCCATATCCATTTTATCGTCACCGGCAAATCATCGCGGCTCATCACTCAGATGTACTTTAGCGGCGAGCCTCTCAATTCAAAGGACCCCATCCTTCCTAATACCCCGAATAAAGAAGACCTCATCGTCAAATTGACGCCCCTGGCGGAAGGCTCGACGCCCGATGCGCTAATTGCCCTGTGGGACATCGTACTCTGGCAGACCTGAACTGTTCCAGCCTGGCAGTTTAGAGCGGCGTCACCGGGCGCAAAATGCTGAGCGCCTGTTTATTCGCTTTGGTTTCAGGATGACAGGTAAACTGGTGGCACAGGCGGGGACGCCTGTGCCACCCTCAACCTTCTTCTTGCCAGCTTCATTGCGAATTGGAATTAGCCTTTTGGCTTTTCTGCCGTAGTCAGCGCGAAGAGTCCGACGGGTTCCATCTGCGAGCCGATAACTTTAAACCCAGCTTCCCGGGCAAGCGCCTCAACTGTTTCGATAGACCGGCAGTCCATGACCCACGGTTTGCCCTGCCGGTTCGTGAGCACGTTGGCAATCATCTCAAGCTGGGGGTGGTTTACCTGGGTGGTGAAAAACAATTTTCCACCCGGCTGAAGGATGGCAAATATGCCTGCCATAGAACACCTGATTGGCGCGACATCGGCGAAAAGCTCATAGAGTCCTGAGACGACCACGATATCCGGCCTCGGGCGGACTTTAGCCAACGAAGCGGGGTCACAAGCGTCCCCCAGTTCGAACCGGATGTTGGTCAGGCCGGCCTCGGAGGCGCGCTCCTTACCCCATTCCAGCCCTTTGGCGTCGAGGTCGCGGCAGACTATCGTTATCTTGCTGGCATCCTCGTTCCCGGCCTTCAGTTCCTGCAGAGTCTCGATGAGGTAACGCGCCGGGCCGCTGGCAACATCCAGCAGGACAGTCTTTTTCCCGGCGTCCAGGCGTGCTTGTAGCTCACCCCGCAAGACTGCTTTGAGGAGACCCTTTCTTGCTCTGATACCCCGCCAGCCGACGGCATTCAGGTAAATACGGTCGAGGAGCCGGCCAACCAGCAGCGCGCCCCGTGCCCGGTTCTCGTAGACGTAGTCCAGCATCTCACCGGAGTCAAAACCATAGCGGTAACCGAGGTTGATGCCATCGCTAGTCCGGCCGATAGTGCTCATCGCCAGGGACGTTGCCCGCCATTTCAGTTTCTTTGCCATAATGCCCACCTCCTTGAGTTAGTGACCCAGAACCAGACCAGTAATAACATTGGGGCGTGTCATTTTCCCATTTCCTCTCCCTTGAGGGGCTTTGTATCAAAACCCCATATTCACGAGGGCTTTTGGAACAACTGGCTCTTTTGTATCAGAAGTCCAGAATGTCGCTTCTATGCCCAATTCTACCATAGATTGAATCAGGACGCAGATATTATGGCAGAGAACTTTACAGAGAACCTCGTTGACCTGAGCGGTAGGGGTTTTGGCTCTAACCGAAGCCCCGAATTTCATCTTAATCATACTGAAAGCTGTCTCCACATTCGACCTCATGTGATAATGAGCGTAGAAGGCTTCCTGATTGAAGCTGAAATAGTGCCACGCTTTCTGCCAGAGGGAGTTATGAGGCTTGTTTCCCTGACTACCCTTAGAATAGCTCTTGAATGGGATATAAGGCATTCCGTTGACGGCTACAACGGCTCCTATGTTGCTCTTGCTGGAATATGCCTTGTCAGCCGATATCTCGTTAATGTCGAAAGTCTTAGCGGTAGTATTGACCAATCCGGGGAGTTGGGGAGAATCGGCAGTTTCGGTGGCAGTAGCTTCGACTCCGGTAACGATGTGAGTCTTAACTCCGCAAATCAGGTGAGCCTTTATCCATCTTGCTTCGCTTCGTTCTTTCCCCCATTTGTGGTCGAACCATCTGTTATAGGTAGTAGTAGCGAATCCGGTAGAGTCAACCGCAAACTCACTTTCTACGGCTCTGAGTGGGCTTGCGCTTTGCTCGATAAGCGATTTCAGGAAAGGCGTCAATTCGGGATTCTCAAGGTAGCGGGCGTTGCTGGCAAAGGACGGCGCTTTGCCTACCAGTTCCTTTTCCTCTGCCTCTCTGAGGTCAGACATGAAGCGTCTGCCGGACATAGTGGAATAAGCCTTGTAGGTCACTCCGAATACCACATCAGCCAGTGGCAGGCGGGGACGCCCACCCTTATATTCAGGCTGGGGGATACCATCACAGAGGTCACGAAGCAAGATAACGAAGCGTTCTTGCTCGTGCATCTGAGCGTCATCGTATTCATGCCATTCCTGAGTGCAAGTCACCTTTACCGATTGGGTGAAGGTAACTGTGCCGTCTGGCTTTGTCTCGTGCTGAACGACATATTCAACAGCGTGAATGTGTTTGCACTTAAAACCCTTCTCGAAGTCGGGGCAGGTGCACCAGGGCGAGCCAGTATCAAGGCTCACGATATAGCTTCCCTGACCGGACTGCGAGGGCACTTTGTAGCCCATTTCGTTCTTTTCAATCTTGCTTGTCTTAGCTATCTGCAATCCTCTTTCTTCTCTTACATCCATTGTGCACCCCCTTACTATTATACTATTAGTATATACTATAAGGTATTGACTTGTCAAGAGGTTTGGTATATAATCTTAGTAAATACTTTAAGTAATTACTTATGGTTAATACTAATAAGCCAATTGGAAAAGTCCAGCTTTGGGGCTATCGTTGCCGATGTGGACACGAGTGGGTGGCCAGGGATAAAACGCAAGAACCAAGAGTATGCCCGAAGTGCAAAAGCCCAAATTGGGATAAGCCTAAGAAGCCTAAAGGTGACAAGACCTCTTGACAAGTGGTATTATAATAGTGATAATGCGGTGGGGCTGGCGAGCCTCGGACTCGCACGGTCTTTCGACCAACGCATCGACAGTGCGTCGTGTCTACCTATTCCACCACAGCCCCACGAATCCGGGATAGCGGTTCGCTTTCACCTCCAAGTGCAGGGCGAACCGCTATCTTCTTTCTATTTCACCTCCAATGATGGCTGTAATCCTGATTGGCTGTATTTGCCTACGCCGATTCGCTTGTATCCCTTATCGGAGAGGATGTTACCTATACTGATTGCTAAGGCTCTTTCTGGTCGTTGCTCACCCTCGGTTCTGAGTTGGCTTATTATCGCCTTTGTGTCCACTACCCCATTACTGACCACACGCTTTGCAACCTCAACAATATGCTCCGGACGCGTTGTAGTCGAGACAGGGCGTCTAGGTTGGGGCACACTAGCCCCAACGCCCCATATTTGTCTCACAGCAGTAGTGGTAGGTTGCCCAATCCAGAATCCAGATTGCCAATCTTTATCGGGGGCATATCGAGAAATCATAGCGTCTAAATATTGTATCGCCTGTTGCGCATCAGCCCAAGCCTGGGTGATTTCCATTTTAAGTGCCCTAGCCCGTGTCAGTATCTGTGTCTTCTGGGATTTTTTCACGACTAAATCCATGATTTCTAGGAGAGAATCATCGTATTTGCTTTGCATAGGTCACCTCCGCTATCTAACAGGGTGCTGAAAAACTGGTGTTGATACTCCGTTTATCAGTTCTGCCGTTCTTGTTTTTGCGTTTTCTACCTTTTTCCGACCGTGTCCGGCTTGATTACGGGGCTACTTCGGCTCCCAACCAGGCTTCAGACTCTTTCCGAAGCCACCTTTTACCTCACACCGGGCATGGTTCACCCCTGGCAGCTTCGCTCAAGGCGATCTTGGCCATCCGTAACAAGTTGTATGCGGCTGCCGTGAATTCCCACCAGAGTCGATGGCGTTCCACTCCACGGTACCTTAACT
>JACPPR010000070.1 GCA_016190895.1 Chloroflexota bacterium
CCCTTCCGCAGAAGGGCGTGGCAATCCGTCACAACGCACCTGGGGTTACGGATTCCCACGGCCTCTTCCGTTTCACTGTGTTTGCGGGTCGAGGCCTCGGAATGACGGCTAAAACGGTCATCGCAAGCCACAGAGCCTGTGAGTTTTTCGCGGGGGAGTGCCTCGAACACCATGATTTTGTATCTGGCTGACCCCTTGGACAGATGCCCAAAACCAATTTCCTCACAAGCTCTCACTGTGGCTCATATTAGAGCACAGTGGCCTATCGCCTATGCGGACTGTTTTGCGGCAGCTCTGGCTAAACTTAAAGGCGCAACCATCGTCACTGGCGACCCGGAGTTCAAGCATCTGGAAGCTGCTTCTGTTGTCTCAATTGCTTGGCTGGGGGCTAAATAATTTGGTAACTCCGGTATCGCTATGAGCGTAGCGAAGAGTTAGCCAACTTTTGCTGAACTTGTGTAAGCAGTGGTGGAGCCCCGTGGACGGTATTAAGAACTTTCAGTCTGGCCTTCAGGCTTGGAACTTAGCTTAGCGGGTTTGGTTATACCTCAATTATGCAAATTCATGCGCACAGTATGGCAATCATTTGGCAACAATTCGGTATATATTGATAGCGCCAAAATATATACTATAATGAGTGTGGAGGTTTAAGCACATGAACACTGGAACTTTGTCTGCTAAAGGATGGGTTGTTATACCTCAAGAACTGCGGGAGCGCTACCGGCTCAAGAAAGGAGACAGGGTTCACTTCGTTGACTATGGCGGCGTGGTAGCTATTGTGCCTGTCTCTAAAGAGCCTTTGAAAGAAGCCGCGGGCACCCTAAAAGGCGACACTCCTCTTGTCCAAGCTCTCCTTCAATCCCGAAAAGAAGATGCAAATAGAGGTAAATAGATTGCAATCGGAGCGCTTTGTTCTTGACAGCTATGCCGTATTGGCTCTTCTAGAAGGCGCAGAGGGACATGAGCGAGTAGGGGAACTTCTGCAAAAGGCTCTCGTTGGTCAGTGCGAACTATTCATGAGCATTGTCAACCTCGGGGAGGTCTTGTATATTACCGAGCGGGAGAGAGGTCTGCCCAAAGCGCAGGAAGTTTTAGCCCGCATCGATGAGCTTCCTATTAAAGTGATTGATGTTAATCGGGCTCATGCCCTCACTACGGCTCATATTAAAGCACAGTGGCCTATCGCCTATGCGGACTGTTTTGTGGCAGCTCTGGCTAAACTTAAAGGCGCAACCATCGTCACCGGCGACCCAGAGTTCAAGCATCTGGAAGCTGCTTCTGTTGTCCCAATTGCTTGGCTGGAGGCTAAATAATTTGGGAGTTGCGCAGTTTTGGAGTTTCAGCTTCCGAAGCGGAGGCAAAAACCGTGCGCTCTCATATCTGCGCCCCAAAAATTGGGTAACTCCGGTATCGCTATGAGCGTAGCGAAGAGTTAGCCAACTTTTGCTAAACTTTTGCAAGCAGTGGTGGGGCGCAGCGGACAGTACTCGAACTTCTTGCGGCCTGACCTGGTGCCCAGGCTCAGGGAGCTATTGGCTCAAAGATAGGTTATCGCATGACTGTCCCACTGCATCAGGGACATGCACCAGGCCATCCACATGGCCCAGGCTCTGCTGGAAGGCGCTGAGACGCCAGCCGTTCGGTAGCGCCTCGTTACACCGTGAGCACAATCTTGCCCACGGCCTTGCCGTCCGCCAAGTACCGGATCGCTTGCGCCGCCTCGGCCAGGGGGAACGTCTTGCCAACGACCGGCATGACCTTGCCTGTCTCGATCAATTCGCGCAGGAACGTGATCGTCTCCTTCTTGCTGGGCGAGGAGAAGCTTGACCTAGATATATGGCGGTCGAAGGGGATTCTGGCCATGAGCCCGAAGACCTTGGGCAGGCTTCCGAACCACTTGCCAGTCGTGCGGCCATAGCCGTCGTGGGCGATAAGGACGTAGAGACCATCGGGCGTGAGGGCACGTTTAATCTCAGAGAACCGCCGGCTTCCGACTTTCGTGCCTTGGTAAACTGCGCAGCATGAGAATCCCTAACCAGACGTACCAGACGATGATTCCTGGCCCAAACGCATACACCAGCACGTCGAAAACTGGGATCACCGTGAGTATGCCTAATACACCCAGCACCACGCCGAAAGCGTTCAGTACCTTGGATAGCTCATGGACACGCAAGGCTGCCCAACTCACCAGCAGGAGCCACAGACCGGACAGAATCTCGTTTTTGGTTAATTCGATTGATTCAACCCCCAGCCAGACCGTCCCGGCTCGTTCCGGGTCGGCACTTTGGAGTCCGACGACGCTCTCAATGCCGACGATGGCGATCATGCCGTAAACGATGCCCACACCAGCCAGGATCAGCCCGATAGCGGCCCCCGTCTGTGCCAACCCTGACGCACCAGTCTTCAACCGCTCGTAGAGCGCCAGCGCCAGGACGACCTGAAAGACGCCCCACGCCACAAAGGCGGTCAGGTACCCCACCATCGCGACGGCCTGGTTGTCGGCGAGGATAGCCACCTTCTGTACAGGGTCGATGCCCGCGTCGTAGAAACCGGCGGAGCCCAATACGCCGAGAAACAGCGCGCCACCCACGACGAAGGTCGCCGCCTGGACCAGTGCGGCAACGCCGCCCATTTTGGGGAAGCTACTCATCATCTACCTCCTTTGCTATCGGGGTCTGCCCTGTGTCTTTGCTTCAAGTACCTCCTTCAGGATGAGCAGATCATTGTCCCACTGCTGCCGTGCGGGCGCGGCAAACTCTGGATTCGCAAGCTCAACGGCAGTGGTCAGCCTTGTCCCCCCTGCAATGGGCTCAAGGGAGAACACCTGTTGGGCCTGGATTGGCCCTGACGTGGTTTTGAACCCAAACTTGCTGTTCGGTTCGTATTCGGTGACCTCGATGGTGATCGTCATGGGTTGGCCTTGGACTCGGCCGGTTACCTTCCAGGTTGTACCGACATCCAAGGGGCCTGAAGTGGTCTTCTCCACCTCCTGGCCCGATCCATGCCACTGTGGCCAGGTTTCGAGATTGGCTACGAACCGAAAAACGCGCTCTGTCGGGGGGTCAATCATAATGTCGTGCTCGTTTCTTACCATCGTAAGCGCTCCCTAATTTCCAGATTCGAGAGTTCAAGTATTGCTGGTGGAGCTGGGGGGATTCGAACCCCCTACCTTTTGTCTGCCAGACAAACGCTCTCCCAATTGAGCTACAGCCCCATTAAGCGCCCCGCAGCCAGTATTATAGTAGCAAAGGCCGGGTTGCGACGCAAGGGGTTTTTGCTTGGGGGCGATTAAAAAGGGGTTCCCCAGAGCCCCCTTGAAGGGGGTATAGGCCGATACCCCCCACTTAGAGGGGTATCACGCTTTCCCAGAGCCGGTGGGCGAAAGACAACACCCTGATCAGGGAAGGATTGACAGAGAAGCGCGCCTTTTGTATCGTTGGCATCAGAAGATCAAAAAGAACAAGACGGGCTGTCCCTGTAGCTCAGAGGAGAGAGCAACTGCCTTCTAAGCAGTGGGTCGTGGGTTCGAATCCCCCCAGGGACGCCACAGCCTCAACCAGAGCCACTGCTTAACCCAAAAACACCCCCGAATGTAGCACAAAGTAGTAGCCGCCGCCCTCCTGAAGCCGTAAGCTATAGGTGCTACGCAGGGCAGCCGGGCGACGCCGCGACTAACGACCGTCGGGAAGAAAAAGATGATGATTGGTTGGAATGGTGAACATTTCGTCAGAGAGTAGGATACCGCACGCCGCTCACACGCCGCAATCTCGCAAAGCCGACGTAGCTATCTCAAATCGCGTCGTACTCGAATCTCACTCGTCGTCGTGCCCCCCCAAAGGAGGAATTTAAACAGGTCCTGCCGTCCCAGTCTGCTGGTCCGACTGTGACCGGTCCTGGAGTCGATTCGGCAGGGTGAAGAAGAAAGTGGCGCCGCGGCCCGGTGTAGACTCAACCCAGATGCGCCCGCCGTGAGCCTCCACGAGAAGCTGGCACACGCGTAACCCCAGGCCGACTCCAGCGATGGTCCTCCCGCCTGCTTCATTTAGCCTTTCGAAACTCTGGAAGAGGCGTTCTCGTCCCTCGGGTGTGATGCCGATTCCATGGTCCCTGACGCCTACAATCAGGTCGCCATGAAGCTGCCCGGCGAAGATACGGACTTCGCCTCCGCTAGGCGAGTACTTGATACCGTTATGGACGAGGTTATACAGGATGCGTTCCACACGGATACGGTCAGCGCGAATGCCGGGCAGGGTGGCGGGGATGTCGGTTGTAAGCTGGTGAATGGCTGACTGGCCCTTGAGCCTGTCGACCACTGAGCCGACCACCTGACCGATATCGACAGATTCCGGTGCAAGCGTGAGGCGGTCCGCCTGATGACGGGAGAGCTCGAGCAGGTTTTCGACCATCGCAGCGAGCTCATGGGATTGGGCGACAGCGTCCTGCAGCAGCTCGCGAGCGTCTTCTTCAGAGACGCCCGGAGTGGTGGCGACAGTCAGGGCGCCGATGATGACGGTGAGCGGCGTCCGCAGCTCATGGGAGACCATGCCGATAAACTCGTCTTTCATCCGCTCCAGTTTCTTGCGCTCGGTGATATCTTCGATGCAGATTAGCGCCTGTCTTTTCTGCGTGGGCAAACGGATGGTGGAGAATCTGAGGAATAGCTCTTCCCGTTGGCTTCCGCGAACGAAAGGCAGACCCCACTCTACGCTTTCGTGGGTCTTTCCTGTTTCCAGAGTGTCAAGCATCGTAAGGCGCATCTGGCAAGCCTGACATGCGGGGCCAAAGCCGCAGCCCCTGGGGTCATCCCAGGTATGCAGACAGCCCAGAGCATTCCCGCTGCGCAGGCCGAGCATTTCCCTCGCGGAGTGCCCGGCAAATCTCTCCGCGGCGCCATTTACTCTGACTACATTTCGGTCTGAATCGACTACCATCATCAGCAACGGAACGCTTTCGAGAATCACCGAAAGCTCGGCTTCCCTGTCCCGCAGGTTGCCCTCCGCCTTCCTTCGTTCTGTGATATCGTGAAAAACGAGCACCACTCCTCTCAGAGTGCCATACCGGTCCCTTATCGGGGCGCCGCTGTCATCTATGGCGACTTCAGTGCCATCCTTCCTGACCAGGACGGTGTGATTCGCCAGCCCGACGGTCACCCCTTCCTGAATCACCCTGATAGCAGGGTTTTCCACACGCTCCCGAGTATATTCGTTAACGACATTGAATATTTCGGTGATGTGTCTACCGGCAGCTTCAGACGGCATCCACCCGGTCAAGGCTTCAGCGACGGCGTTCATAAAAGTCACTCTGCCAGCCATATCGGTAGCGATGACAGCATCCCCGATGCTGGACAAGGTTGTCGCCCAGCGTTGTTCGCTTTCCTGAAGAGATCCCCTTGCTCTCTCCAGACTCTCATACGTGCGGGCGTTCTGGATTGCCATACGGCAGACATGGTTCAAAGACAACGCAAGATTGAGGTACTCTTCCCGGTGTTCCGGGAAAGCGAGCTTGTCGATTTCAAGTATCCCCAGCACGTCCGATTGCCCACCGATTGGCATCGCAAATCCGGCGCCGGATTCCGTCCAGGCTGAGCCCCCAAGGAAGCCGGCCAGTCTTGCTCTGGTTCCTCGGAGGTCGATCGGAGTTCTACTCCGTACCTGTAGTTCGCCGGGCGCGCCGTTGTTCACTGGCAGGTAAGCCATAGCTTCAGGGGCGAATAGGCTGCCGAAGAGGTCGAAGATGCTTTCAATCGCCTCTCTTTCCGCAACGGGCCGGGTGAGGCCGCCGACCAGGTCGAGAGCCATCGCGTAGCTGGCCGGCGCCGGATTTGTCTTCACCGGGGCGGCGCTCAAGCGCCATTCAAGTACAAGGCGGCTCAGCGCCAGCCGGAAGAAATCAAATCCGATTTTGACAGTCTGGCAAGGCAGTCCGACAAATTCGGAGAACTCCCGCAAATTCTCATCAGTCTTTTCCCAGACCCCGGTATCGAGCAGCGCCAGCCGAGAAGCGGATTCGCCGAAGAATTGGCGGGCTGTTTCCCTATCGAATCCCCAGCCGTCGATGTATCGCCGCCAGTTGGCCAGCCAGCCAGGCGTTACGAGATAGCACCCTTCCTCCAGGTAGCCGTCAACAAAATCCCGGCTCTGAAGCAGGTGAAAGCACGTTTGCGCCTTTGGGGCGCGGTAGGCTTCGAGCTCTTCGGAGCCCGACAGGCAGCAGCCACCCAGCAGATGCACCCGCTGATACTTTTCCCGGCAATCACTGAGCAGGTTTCGCATTGCCTGCAACTCCAAGCGGCCGCAGCCAGCCGGGAAGGTGACCAGTGCCACATGCTCTAATCCCTCCGATTCAATGACTGAGCGCGCTTCCCGTTCCAGGTCCTCGCACACCAGCAAGCAGAGTTTATCTTCCACCGCTTATCCACTCCAGAGGGTACCTACCCCATTCTTCAACCGCTTCCGTGATAGCCTGGAGGACCTTGTCCGGCACCTGGAAAGGTATTTCGCCGTGGTTATCGGCCAGGATGAAGCCGCCACCGGGGCCAGCTTTGGCGATGGCTTCTTTCACATTTGCCTTCGCTTCCTCTGGCGTCCACCGGCGCATCTCGATACCATTCAGGTTGCCGAGGAGCGTCAATCTGCCACGGCAGGCGGCTTTTAACCCGGCCAGGTCCTCCTCGGCGCTAACCCCGATAATCAAGGCCCCCGTTTGTGCTAGGTCGTCCACAATCGGGAGACACCTTCCGGAGGCAAGGTGCGTGGCGACAGGCCCTTTGATGCGGGCGATGGTGCGCTTAGCGATTTCAAAACCGGTCTTCAAGAACAGCTCTCTCGGGACGATAGTCGGCGACGATACGGGGTCGAAATACCAGATAGCCGTCGCCCCGGCTTCGAGCTGCGCATTGGCCCATTCTATACAGAAAGTCTCGTTGACTGCCATCAACCGCTGGAACAGGTCAGGCCGTTCGTAGATGATATTGAGATACCTGTCGAAACCCAACTGCATCACGGGCACAGAAAAGGGTGACATCACCACGCCGATAATCGGGACCTCGTCTCGAGCACGCTCTTTCAGCATCTCGATAGCTTTGAGTACCTTGACCAGGCACGGGGTTTCCCTGACCCTGATTGCTTCCAGAGAGAGTATGTCTTCCGGCTTTCGAAGGAGCGGCTCGCCGGAGTTCGGGGGGCCGTCATCCGCGTAGATTACTTCCCCTCCACGTGCCTCGATTTCAACCGGTGCGTAAAAGAATGCGTACAGGCAATCTGAATGGTAATGGGCGCGCAGGCGCAACTGGCCTTCGAGGACGTTTTCAGGCTTCGAATAATAGTCTTTGATGGAGATGCCCAGCTCCTTGGCGCCGTGCAGCGAGAACAGCAATGAAAGGGGCACGCGGTCCGGCTCCTTGTGGCTGACGGCTGTCAGCACTCTCTGCAACGAGGTCAATCCGGAGCTGGTCACGATATCCTCCCGGCCAGTTCGGTAACTATAACTATCGCTTCCGAAGCGTTGCTGCCCATTGCATCCGCCCCGACCTCTTTCCACAGCTGCTTATCGAGCCTGAAAGGGGCGCCACCGACAGCGATCATGACTCGGTTTCCTGATTTATCCAGTCTATCTTTCACCTGTCTTACGGCCAGGGCCGAAGGCAGCATCAGCGTGGAAATGAGCAGGATGTCAATGCCATCATTTATCGTGCGCGCTGCTAGCTCGTCCACGTCCATCCTGCCATAGTCCGTGAGTTCGAAGCTGCTGGCTCGAAGCGCAGAGGTGACAATACGTTTGCCCAGTGCGTGGTAGTCTCTCAGAATGGCAATCGCCAGGCGTGGCTGGCCGTTCCGCTGCAATCCGCCCTGTGGCAGCACCGATGAGACCGCCTCTTCCAGAATACGGGAGCCCATGTAGATCTGCGCCAGAGCCAGTTTGCCGCTTTCCCATCCTTCGCCAAGGCGTTCCAGCGCCGGAACAACAATGCGGTCAAGGAACTCTATGGGCGCACCCGACTCGCCGGACTCGGTGAGGATTCTCTGGACAGCTAACCGGTCGAGAGCCAGTAATGCTTCCTCCAGACGCCGTGCCTTCTGTCCTGAATCTGCTATCATTCGCCCATCCCACACGCTGGCGGCCGCTAAAGGGCCGCTGTACTCGCCCCAAGTCACCAATATACTTGAAGTATAGCATCCGTCCCCCTCGAAATTCAAGGAATGGAACAGTCGTGATGAACCGCATATTCTTCACATGGTGCTTATCAAGCATCCCTTGCTGGAGGGCCCGCCGCGTATCGCCCTTTCGTAGAGAAATTCATCCATGTACCGGCTGTAACCCCTGGATAAGCATGGCTGTGAACTCTTTAAGCATCTTCGTTCCATCTCTGCGATGACCTTTACGCAGCGGGATGTCTTCTCATCGAGCCAAACAAGCCGCGCATATTGCTCCGGGTTCTTCTTGTCCACCGTTAGCTTGATATTCCGGATGGCATGGTCTTCCTGCGCCAGTTGGTCAGCCGTCACTAGCTCAGCGCCGTGACCCTGCGTATCTGCTTTCCTGCGCATCAATGCCTTAACACCGTGGCGTGCTAGGGCGCCGAAGGCGTGGATTGCGGCCGGGTAATAGAGAACCCAATCGGCGCAAAGTCCTTCGGCTCCCAGATAATCTCTACCTTCCCCCAAGTATCCTCCAGCTTGGTCACCACGGCGGCCGCCTCTTTCTCATTGAGGTCCGGCAGCCGGGCGTTGACCATCGGTATCTCGGTCTTGTGGTAGTGCCAGTTGGGCTTTTCGTCTTCCGGCAGCGCCGCGTACATCCGCGGGCTGATGATGGTCTCAATGCCGATGAGCCGGGCGTTCGGCGCGTCACTATCGTACAAGAGGGCCTGGCTGACCTCGTCGCTGATGGCCTTGGCATAGTGATGGACAACCTGGTCAGGGTCGTCGTTAATGTGCTTGATGGCGTCGATGTGCAAAGTGTAGCCGAACGCGGGAGAATCTGGTGGGGCGCCTTGCGGCGGGCGGGCGCAGGCGGCAAGGCTGACGGCGATGAATAGGCTGACTGCGGCCATTTGTAATAATGCGCGTCTGGACATATTGACCTCCTGAGTTGACTAACCTTATACTCCATTATACTCTATCAGCTATGGCCCGTACCCATGCGAAAACCCGAAAATGCAGCCTGAAAGGTTAGCCCCCGTGCCACGACACGAGGCGGGGAATGACAACGGGGGTTGCTTAAACCTTTTCCACAGCATCCGTTTGACAACTCGAACTCTGTGCTGTATGTTAGTGCCATGCGAGTGAAGGCTGATGCGCACCGAAAAGAGACAGAAGCCCATGGGGCGGCTGTGGCCGACGGGTCAGGCAAGGGACCCGATATTGGGACAGCTATCTCCAGAGAGAAATGGTTTCAGCGGGTTGAGGCATTAGAGCGTACCGTGCGCGCCGTGAACAGTCTGCGGTGGGTGCACATGCAGAACATTGACGCCGTCCTAGATACTGCAATCGGCAACGCCATGGAGGCCATCGGCGGTACGTGCGGGGCGATATTGCTTGCAGACAAAGAGCCGGGTATGCTTTACCACCGCGTTCACCGCGGGTTATCTGCCAGGCGCCTCGACGAGATACACATACCTGTTGGCGAGGGGCTGACTGGAACAGTCGCTAAGACGGGCGAGACTATTCTGGTAAGAGAAGCCCGCAGTGATGCCCGAGCGCTGCCACAGGAACTGGGAGGAATCAAGCATTTACGTGGATTCATCTGTGCTCCCATCAAGAGGGACAATGACATTATGGGGGTTATTGTCGTTGCCAGTAACGAACCTGACAGACTTGATGCTGAAGATGCCCGCATCCTCAGTTCTATGGGGGATTGCCTTGGCATTGCAGTCATGGAAGCAGCGATGGGAAGAAAAATATCGAAAGGCATGGCGAGGTACCAGGCGCTGCTGAAACACGCGCTGCAGGCCCAGGAAGACGAACGCAAGAGGCTGGCGAGAGAGCTTCACGATGAGACCAGCCAAGCTCTTAGCAGCCTGACCTACCGGCTACAGGCAGCATTACAAATGGCGGAGACGCATTGCTCTGGCGATGCCAGGCTCATAGAGATTCTTCAGAAGACGCATGCCAGCGCTGTGCAATCCAGCAAAGAGGTTGTCAGGCTGATGATGGACCTTCGCCCCACTTTGCTGGACGACCTGGGAATGCCCGCGGCGATTTACCGCTATGCCAAGGATACGCTTGAACCCAAAGGTATCAACGTGGCTATGGAATGCATCGGCAGCGAGCACCGGCTTCCTACCGAAGTGGAGGTCGCCTTTTTCCGTGTGACCCAAGGCCTGATAAGCAACGTTCTGAAACACTCATACGCCAAGAATGTCTCAATAAGAGTTGAATGCAGCCCTAGCAAGGCGCTCTTATATGTGGAAGATGACGGCAACGGTTTTAATGTGGAAAAGATTACTGAAATAGAGCCCAATGGGCGGGGGGCAGGACTGTTCACTATGAGGGAAAGATTAAGGCTGATAGGCGGCACCGCGCACCTCGAGTCAAGCCCGAGGCACGGTACCAGGATAACAGTGACTGTTCCCATCGTAAAGGACCTAGGAGACCTAGCGAATGACCAAGATAAAGGTCTTGATCGTAGATGACCATGCCCTGATGCGAGAAGGCATCCGCACCCTTCTTGACCTTGTCGCCGATTTCGACGTGGTCGGCGAGGCATCCAATGGCAAAGAAGCCATTGAGAAAGTAAGGGAATTGCGGCCGGATGTGGTCCTCATGGACTTGGCAATGCCTGTGATGACCGGACAGGAGGCCATGCGGCGAATACGCAAAGAGTTCCCTCAAGTCAAGACGCTGGTGCTGACGCAGCACGAGAGCAGCGAATACGTGATACCGGCCATCCGGCTTGGCGCCCATGGGTTTGTCACCAAGACTGGTGGGTCTCCCGAGATTGTTTCTGCCATCAGGGCTGTATATGGCGGGCAGTCTTTCTTGTCTTCCACGGCCCAGACAGCCCTGACTCAAGAATATCAGTCCGAGACTTCAGACAGAGGCGCAATAGACCCATACGAGTTGCTCACAGACCGGGAAAAGGAAGTGCTCAAACTGATCGTCGAGGGGAAGACCGTTCGGGAAATAGCTGCGACGATGGTCGTGACCCCTAGAGCTGTCGATGCCTATAAGGCCCGCCTGATGAAGAAACTGAACGTCCACAACAAAGTCGACCTTGTCAAATTCGCTATCCGTAAGCAGATAACTGCCCCGTGACGCCTTACCAGTACCGACCTCTAACTCTTCGAAATCCACAGCGGAATCTCAAATTAAAGCTCACCTATACTCCGTTTCCTTCTCCCATTTTTTGCATACCAAGTCCGTTGGGTAATACTTTCCCTTAGGACCAGACTGGGCTTTCCAACCCACCGGCTAAGGAATTTTACACCGACGATTGGCTGCTAAAAACACTGTCTTTGAAAGCCTTTGCACATTGTCTCTCAACAATCGCGGTGGTAACATTGCACTCATAAACTTGTCTTTCCTTTTCTCTGTCAATCTAACCTTTTCGATGAGAAATCTGGTTGTTATTCCTTGTTATTCCAAGGATGGCCAGCAGCTTTCGCCGAAGTCTAAGCCTAACTACGAAAGACGAGGAGGACTGTGATGAAGAAACTTCTTTGGCTGGTGTCGAGCGGTATGATTGTACTTTCCGTGTTGATAGCGGCCTGCGGGCCGGCAGCCACCATACCAACCGCTCCAACGACCCCGGCCGCTCCAGAGACTCCAAGCGCTCCCGCTGCGCCGGCCGCACCGGCTGCCCCCACGACCGAGAAACCTCAGCAAGAAGCGGTGAAGCCGGCTCCCGAAGCGCCCAAGTATGGCGGCACGCTTACCCAATCCCTGAGCGGAGACGTAGCAAGGTTTGACCCTTTTGCAAGCGTTAGCGGTGAGGCTCTAATCCACCAGGAGCTCTGGATGGGCGACTGGGCAAAGGGAATCGCCGGCGGCTACGGCGCCGGTGAGACTGACTGGAACATGTCCTCTGACCTTTTTCACCTGAAGAAGGGCTTTATCGCTGAGGACACCAAGTGGATAATCGATGATGCGAAAAACGAAGGGACTATCATATACCAGATTCGACAGGGAATTCACTACGGTCTCAACCCGGCTAGCGAAGCTAGCCGCCTGGTCGGCGGTAGAGAAGTAACGGCTGATGACGTGGTCGCCACCTTAATTAAGAGGGTTACCGACCCAAGTGGTTATCTCTACCTGTCGAATCCCGAGCTGAAGGTAGCTAAGATAACCAAGACCGGTCCCTGGGAGGTTACCGTCAAACTTCCCCTTCCGGCTCTGATAAGCGGCATAACCCGCTTAACTGATTCAACCTCAATTTTGCCGCCGGAGGTATGGCAGAAATATGGCGACCTGGCAAATTGGAGGAATGCTGTTGGCGCCGGACCATTCATGCTCGCCGAGTATGTCCCTGGCAGCGCAGTGGTTTTTGTCAGGAACCCTAATTACTGGGAGAAGGACCCGATAGGACCGGGCAAGGGCAACCAGCTACCCTACCTCGATGGTGTTAAACGAATCATCATACCTGACAACTCCACCCGGCTTGCTGCCCTGCGGACAGGCAAGATTGACATACTGGGCTCCGTCACCTGGGAAGAGGCTATCAACTTCCGTAAGACGACCCCGGCTCTAAAGGAACAATCGCAAACATCGGCTGATGGCAGGGGAGACGCAATAAAGCTGCCTGTAGACAGGGCACCCTTTAACGATGTCCGGGTGCGCCGTGCCATGTTCATGGCTACCGACCTTAAGGCGATAGCCGAGCAGTATTTCGGCGGTTTCGCGCAATGGGTCACCATAGGATGGTCGGATACCAAGGACTACCATGCTATCTACCTCGGCCTTAACGACCCGGAGATGAGTGAACTAGGCAGGGAACTTTATACCTACAATCCGGAGAAGGCGAGGCAGCTCCTGAAAGAAGCCGGCTATCCCAATGGTTTCAAAACCTCGATACTCCTCACTGCTACCCAGGTCGACTTCTTCTCGATAATCAAAGATATGTGGGCTAAGGTGGGCATTGACCTGAAGCTTGATGTCAGGGAGACTACCGTTGTAAACAACATCAAGAGAAGCAGGACGCACGAAGCGTTAACACAATCCAGTGGGAACCCCGTAGGCGCATGGTACCTGGGAATAAATGTGCAAGGGGCAAGCGAATATAACACCGGCATGCTTGACGACCCCGCTATCAACGATGCCTTGGACAGGGCAAGACGACTCGCCCTAACCGACGCAAATGGCGCTATGAGGATATACAAAGTAGAGATTTCGAAACGTCTCCTTGAGCAGGCCTACAACATCCCGCTGCCTAACGGTTATCGCTACGACTTCTGGTGGCCCTGGCTAAAGGGGTACTCCGGTGAAACACACGTAGGCTATCAGAATTTGATTTGGCCATATTATATCTGGTACGATACGGCTCTAAAGAAATCAATGGGATTCTAGACCTGAAATGGAAGGAGGGTGAAAATATGAGAATATGAGGGCAGAAGCTAGTAATTAGAGGTCAACTGAAGTAACTTAAGGAGAGTAAAAATGGCAGAGAAAGAAAAAATATACAAGTGTCTCAGTCCGGTTGGTAATCAGGTCCCGGTGGATGTACATCCCCTGACACCGCGTCTTGACAAGCTCGATGGCAAAGAAATCTACTTCAGCATCAGCGGTGAGCCGGATATTACCATAGCCTTGGAGAAAGAACTGAAGACACGTTATCCTGATGTAGACTGGAAAGTAAAGAAGACATATTCAACTAATCCCATTCCGTTGTCTGAAGAGGAGAAGAAGACCTGCGACGGCCTGATACAAGGGGTGTCGTGGTGAAGCGGCGCTGCATATAGGCAGGCTGCCTATACAGCACAGCTTGAGCAAGAGGGCATCCCGACTGTGCTCGTCACTTTCGATGACGTCGCCGATATGAACAGAGAGACCGCGAGGGAAAGCGGCACCCCCAATATACGAATGGTGTATGCCTCGCGAATAACTCCCGGACCGGCCGATGTCGACGCCTTTATCGAGGCCACGCTTGAAGCCCTGACCTCGCCACTGACAGAGGAGGAGAAGAGGGGCGGCAAGTGGAGTCCGAAAGCGTCAAGGGTGCTCGTCGAAGGCACGCTCGATGAATGCGAGACTTTTTTCCAGCAGACCAGGCACGTCCCCCCGCCGCTCGATGCTCCTATCGCCATCTATACGGACGGTTTTCCGGTAAGACTGCCCACCGAGGAACGGGTCAAGGAGATGCTGACCGGCACCAGCCACAAAGCGGATGAGCTGATAGTTGCCCAGTTCGATAGAAAAGACGCCAGAGGAAACGAGATAAAGGCAGGTGACGCAATACGATTCCAACCTTTGAAGAGGACAGCTACTGTAGAGCAGGTAGCCATCAATGCCGTGATGGCCGGCTGCAAACCGGAGCACCTGCCCGTAGTATTGGCTATGGCCGAATCCGGGACGCTTAATGGAGATAATGTGTTAATCGTTGTCAGCGGTCCGGTTGTCAAAGAGATAGGGATGAACACGGGCAACGGTTTCCTGGACCCCGGGAACCCGGCCAATTCGACCATCGGCCGCGCCGGCCAGCTCATCGCAATTAACCTCGGCGGCGCCGTGCCCGGTGTAAACCGCATGCATGCCAGCATGGGGGGACCTTTTAACAGGGGTGGTATGTGCATTGCCGAGAACGCGGATGCTCTGCCGGAAGGCTGGAGAGGTATGAACGAAGAAATGGGCTTCGAGAAGAATGAGAGCATTGCCATGATTTTTGGCCCATCGGGCATACAGACGAACTTCGGCGGCCAGCACTCCCCAGGCGGATACCGGGCGCTTCAGAAGAGCGGACATGGAGGCATGGCCAGACGTATGGATGTTAAAGGCATTCCTGGCCCGCACAACTTCCTGGAATTCCACGCATTCAGCCTCTGGGCTAACCGGGAGGGGGCTTATACATTTATCATAGTGCCCGAGATGGCCAAGCACCTGCATGACTATGGCTTCAAGGATAAAAAGGATGTCTACGAATGGCTCTGGAAGAAGAGCTTTATTCCGTTAAAAGATTACAGGAACCGCTCCTGGCCTGATTTAATCACAAACGGCTGGATGGGGATAGAAAAAACTTCAGGGAAGCACTGGAAAGAGCTGCCGGACGATTATATGGTGCCGCTAGTAGCCGATCCCTTTGACAATTGCATACTTATCGCCGGTGGCCCGGAGGAGGTAATCCTGACACTCAGCGGCGGTCGCGGGGGTGGTGGCGGTACTCCCCACGCCTTCGGCGTAGACGCCTGGCGGTAAGGTCTAGGCGTCTCCGGTTTAGAGAATAAGAGCCGATAGAATCGGCGTTGAATCGAAGGGAAAAGGAGGAGGGGAATGGACAAGAAAAGTGTTTGGCTGGTGGTGAGCTGCATAATGGCGCTATTTCTGGTGGTGGCTGCCTGCGGGCCGGCAGCGGTGGAGGAAAAGAAGCAGGCGCCCGTAGCGGAAGAGGGTAAAACAACGCCAGCGGTGGTTGAGGAGAAGAAGCAAGAGGTGGTCGAGAAAGAGGCGGCAGCCGTCAAAGCCGACACGGTGAAAGTGATGCTGACCAAGATGGACGGGGCCAAGATGGAGAAAATGGTGGAAAAGCCGAAATACGGCGGCACGATGACGTGGCTCGTCAGTGACACGACTGCCGGATGGGACCAGCCCACCAACCGTTCTCCAGGCTGGCAGTCTCCGATGCAGTATTCCGTGTTGCTGGACGGAGACCCGGCCAGGGGACCGGCCGGCACCGGTGAAACTGATTGGAATCGCAGTAATTTTATGGGCTATATCGGTCTGATGAAGGGGCAATTGGCAGAAAGCTGGACGATACCCGATGACACGACCATCATCTTTAAGATGCGCCAGGAGGTCCACTTCGCCCTTGACCAGAGTAATGCGGCTAGCCGGCTGGTCGGCGGCCGGGAGGTCACCGCCAAGGATGTCTCCTACAGCATAAAGCGGGTCTGGGATTCCCCGGCTGGCTATCATTCTATTAACCAACCGAGTGAGAGGTTACAAGGGATAACCGCCCTTGACAAGTACACCGTCGAGATGAAACTCCTGCCGAATCAACACGGGATACACCTGCTTCAAACTGCCGGCCGCATAGCTATCGTTGCCCATGAGGTAGTGGAGAAATACGGAGACTTGAAGGATTGGCGGAATTCTGTCGGCTCAGGACCGGTAATGCTGAAGGATTACGTTCCTGGCAGCAGTATGACTTTTATCAGGAATCCCAACTATTTCGAGATGGACCCCTGGTTCCCGGAGAACCGCTTGCCCTATGTAGATGGCGTGCGGAGGCTGGTAATACCGGACAGGTCTACTCAGTTAGCAGCATTTCGTACTGCTAAGATTGACTATATGGACAGTCTTACATGGGAAGAATCAGGACAGTTCCAGAAGAGCTACCCACAGATTTTGCAAAGGAAGGAGTCGGGGAGCCACATATTGCTGACTGGCCGGATGGACAAGCCGGAGCTACCCTGGGGTCCCCAGGAAGACCCGAAAGCCTTGAAGGTCAGACGGGCGCTGAACATGGCAATAAACAAACAGGCGATAGTTGACAACTATTATGGCGGTAACGCCGAGCTATTTTCTGCTCCGTGGCCGGATATCCCGGAGTATGCGGGCGTTTTCCGCCCTCTTAATACCTATTCCCAGGATGTCCAGGAGCTGTTTCAGTATAAGCCTGAGAAGGCAAAGCAGCTTTTGAAGGAAGCCGGCTATCCTGATGGCTTTAAAGCCAGCGTGGTAATGGAAGCAACAGACGTAGATTTCTTTTCTATACTCAAAGACGACCTGGCTAAAGTCGGTGTCGAACTGGTGTTTGATGTGAAAGCCCCGGCGGTGTATTCCAGTATCAAGGCAGACAGGTCTTTCTCCGAGATGACTAGGGGGTGGAGCGGATTGTCCGGCATGCCCTGGAAGTTCCACGAGTTGCGAGTCGAGAGTAGCTGGACCGACAGCTACTTCGAGCACCCTGTTGCCCGGACAGCCTTTAACGAGACTATGAAGGTGCTGGGCAAGGACGATGCCAGGCTGCGTGAAATCTTCGCCAGCGTCAACGATGTCTATCTTGAGTCGGCTCAACATGTCTGGACGCCCAGGCCATGGGTTTACAATGCCTGGTGGCCGTGGGTGAAGCGTTTTGAGGCTGGAATGGAAACAGGTGTCTATCGCAATAGTACCGACCCCCAGGCTTTCAATAACCAGGTCTGGATAGATACGGCGCTGAAGAAGCAAATGGGCTACTAAGCCTGACATATCAGTTCGGGATAAAAAGGGGGCGAAATATGAGAATATGAGGACCACAGTTGATAAATCCGGGATGATGGAAATGGAAACAAACAGAAGGAGAGTAAAAAATGGCAGAGAAAGATAGGGTCTATAAGTGTCTTAGTCCGGTTGCCTTTATGGAGCCGGTGGAGACGTTCCCCCTGGCGCCACGGCTTGATACCCTCGATGGCAAAACTATTCATTTGAGTATCACCGGTGAGCCGGATACCAACATCGCCCTTGAGAAGCGGTTGAAGAGCGATTTCCCTGACGTAAACTGGACGGTATCTAAGTCATATACGCCTGCTCCGGTCGAATTAACTGAAGAGGAGATGAAAACTACCGACGGCCTGATTCAAACGGTGTGCTGGTGAAGCGGGGCCGTCTGGAGGCAGTTGCCTTACATAGCCAAGCTCGAGAAGGCCGGCATCCCCACAGTCACCGTTGATTTTGACGACCAGAGACATATGATTAAGGAGTGGGCGCTAATGCAGGGGGTACCTAACATAAGGACCGTACATGAAGGGCGGATACTGCCCGGGCCGGTCGAGATTGAGAATTGGATAGAGCCTCTCCTGGAAGCGCTAACCAAACCACTGACAGAAGACGAGAAGAAAGGCGGTAAGTGGCAGCCGTCCAATCAGCAGAGGATACTATTTGAAGGGACTCTCGATGAAGCTCAGACTTTCTACCAGCAGACGCAATATCTTCCCTCACCGGTAAATGCTCCTATCTGCGTCTACACGGACGGATATCCGATAATAATCCCCACCGAAGAAAAGGTGCGGGAGATGTTGACCGGCACCAGCCACAAGCCGGACGAAGTGATAAGTTACCAACATGATGTCGGATTGGAGGCCGGGCTAAGACGAGAGAGCCATAAGAAGGGTGAGACGGTGCAGTTCCAGCCCTCGATTTGGCGGACAGCCACCGTAGAGAAAGTAGCCATAAATGCCGTTATGGCCGGGTGTAAGCCGGAGCACCTGCCCATCGTGCTGGCCATGGCCCAATCAGGCTGCCCCACCGGCACAACGGGCAACCAGGGACAATTGAGCATCGTCAGCGGTCCCGTCGTCAAGGAGATAGGTATGAACAGCGGCTGCGGCCTGTTTAACTCTGGCAACCCGGCGAACGTTGCCATCGGCCGCGCCTATGACCTGATGGCGATTAACCTTGGTGGAGCGGTGCCTGGGGTAAGCCGCATGGCTAGCCAGGGAACTGCCATTAACAGGGGCGGCTTCTGCTTTGCCGAGAATGTGGAAGGGCTGCCGCCAGGCTGGAAGGGCTTGAATGAAGAGCATGGCTTTAAGAAGGATGAGAGCGTTATCATGGTCATGAGCGCCGCCGCAATACGGAGCCAGGGCTTTCCTCCGGGGACACACCGGGCGTTTCAGAAAAGCGGACACGGGGGTATGGCCAGAGGACTCGGTGTCAAGGGCATCCCCGGCCCTCACAACTGGCTGGCGTATCTCCTGCCCATCATCACGCCTTATGCTGAGACTGGGCGAGTTCTTGTCATGATTCCCGAACTGGCTCACCGCCTCTATGAGTACGGCTTCAAGTCTAAACAGGAGGTCTATGAGTGGTTTTGGAAGGCGACCTTTGAGCCAGTAGGCCAGTTCAGGCTTCGCTCCGGTCCTGACTTAACCACCAATGGCTGGATGGGGATAGAAAAAACCTCAGGGAAACACTGGAAAGAACTGCCCGACGATTACATGGTACCGACCAAAGGGGATGAACCCTTCGCCAACTGCATAATTGTTGGCGGTGGCGAGGAAGAGCACTGCGAGATAATCGACGGCGGCCGCGGCACAGCCTACAGCATAGACGCCTGGCGGTAAAGTCAGTCTTCTATCCAGGTCTGTATTTTGCCAGACCGGCGGGTTCACCCCTTGAGAAATAATCTCGCCGGTCTGGCAAGACTACGTTTGACTGAAAGATTAAACCGAGCGTGGCGAAGAACGGAGCGGGTTTCCCTTGATTTCGCCAATGAGCATATTTAATCGGTCGAGGAGGCGTTGGAGGTGTGTCAGCATTAGGTGTCCGGTAGAGACACGGTATGCCGTGTCTCTACAATGCAAACGGGTCGTAATCGGGATGACTACTTATTCGCTTTAGTTTTCAGGATGGCAGGTAAACTGGTGGCACAGGCGTCCCCGCCTGTGCGTCCCTCAACTTTCTTCTTGCCATCTTGATTGCGAATTGGAATTAGTATTTTCATACTTCGCGGTGCCCCGATCGCATCGGAGCACGGAGGCTTTCTATGAAATAAGGTTTAGGAGAGAGCTAGTCGATAGCTCTCTCCTAAACCGCCAGGTCAAGTTTTCGGGCTATATTACCAGGTTATGTAGACGTTATGAGCGCCTTCGCCTGTGCCGCCGGCGTAGCCCTTCATGCCCTGTGCTTTGAAGTAAGCCTCTACATTCTTGGCTATCTGCTCCGATTCGGCATGCCAGTAGTGCCAGATAGTCGGCCGGCCGTGGGCTTCACGGCGTAGGTCGACATTATCGGTGACACCGACCGTCCAGACATTGATGCGCCTGCCACCCACGATTTTCTCGATAGCCGCCTTGATTTCCCCTTCTTTTGTCCCTGTTTCTAATGCCATTTGAGTGTTCCTCCTCTTTCCTTTTTTTATTATCAGGCAACCGACCTTCATCGTATATTGATGCTACCAGACCGATACAACCGATATCTTACCGCCAGGCGTCTATGCTATATGCCTGGCCATGTCCGCCGCTAAATCTGAGAGATGCCGTTTCCTGGCAATCGGCGATGAGTATGCAGTAATCCCAGGGGCCGTACCCTCCGGCCGGCACCATGTAATCATCGGACAACTCCTTCCAGTGCTTGCCGGATGTCCTTTCTATGCCCATCCAGCCATTGGTATGTTCATCAGGCGTGCCGCGCATGCGGTATTCTCCTAGCGGTTCAAAGCTCTTCTTCCATATCCACTCGTATATCTCGTCTTTCGTCTTGAAGCCATAATCATAAAGGTCTTGCGCCATCTGGGGGACCAGGACCAGGGTAAAACCTCCCTCTCTGCAAGCCCAGATGCCTCTGGTGAGAAATTCAAGATAGTTATGCGGTCCAACGATTCCTTTGACATCGAGGTATCTGGCGATGGCGCCGTGACCTGTCCTCTGGAGTGAGCGATATACCCCCGGCATATGTTCCTGGCCGAGCCCCCATGCGCCCGGATGGGCGGTCATGATAATGCTCTCATCCTTCCTGAAGCCCATCTCCTCATTTAAGCCTTGCCAGCCGACCGGCAACTTCTCCGCACACTCGGCAAAGATAAAGCCGCGGCTGGTAACAGCATTCCCAAGGCCAGTCGTTACCGTAGTTACGCTTTCCTTGTAGCCGCCCAGATTGCGCCAGAGAAGAGCGCCGACACGGCCAAGAGTCATATTGGCCCGATTACACGGGTCGAACATGCCGTAGCTGACATTCATTCCGATTTCCTTATAGATGGGACCGCTGACAATATAGGCAGCGCCGCCACGACCACCTCCCCCGCTACCGGGGTCTGATTCAGCAATCGCCAGTACCACGGGGAAGTACTCCGGCTTGCAGCCAGCCATCACAGCATTGACCGCCACCTGTTCCACCGTAGCTACCCTGCCTATGGGCATAAACCTCACCGGCTCGCCTTTTTTGAATGTAATTCTCTTACCCAATGGCATGAATTTATCCGTCTTTCTGGGCATTCTGGACATCCCTGCCGTTTCCTCTACATCGCGCTGGAGGGTGATTAGTTCATCCGGCTTATGGCTGGTGTGCTTTAGCATCTCCGCTACCCGTTCCTCGGTGGGGATTATTATCGGCAGACCGTCAGTGTATTTCGAGAAAGGAGCGCCAAGTAACCCGGGAAGACTCTCTGTCTGCTGGTAAAATTCCTGGGCTTCATCGAGGGTGCCCTCGAAAAGTATTCTCGGTTCCTTGGGCGCGAAGCGGCCACTCTCTCTTTCTTTTTCGGTCAATGGCCGTGTCAAGCCATCAAGCAAGAGCGGCATGACTTTATCGGCTTCTTCTACCCCTCCGGGAGAGCTACGTGAAGCTTCCACATATCGCAGCTCGGGGACGCCCCATAGTACAGAGTCATGCTCGATCTTTCGAATCTCCTCGTTATAGGTAAGGAGCACGGTTGGGATTCCGGACTGCTCCAGGTCAGCTAAGTAAGGCAACTGCCTGTTTACAGCGCCATGTCACCAGCAGACCCCCAGTATCACTGCGTCAGTGGTCTTCCTCTCTTCTTCCGTTAGTTGGACCGGAGTAGGCGTATATCCCTTCTTCATCGTCCAGTTGGTGTCGGGAAAGTCACCCTTCAATCGCTTCTCTAATGGGACCCAGATATCCATCTCGCCACAGATGCTGAGATGGACAGTCTTGCCCTTCAGGGTATCCAGCCTGGTTGCCAGAGGAAACTGTTCCACCGGCTCCTGGATGCCCCCAGGATTGAGACACTTGTAAACCCTATCTTTTTCTGCCATGTTTTCTCTCCTTTTATTATTTGAGTGACCCGCAATTATTATTTCAGCCTTGTAGGGTATCCGTGTCTAGTATCCCATGGACTTCCTCAGTTCCCGGTCAATCCAGATATATTGGTTCGGGAAGCCAGCAAAAGGCCCCTTGATGTTTGCCCCGTTGTAGTTCTTGAGCCAGGGCCACCAGAATGAGTAGTTGGGCTAACGCCGTTGTGTTCCTGCTTCTCCGACCTCACGGAGGGAAAGGAATCCTCCTAAACCTTCAAGAGCAAAGAATGAACTTCTTTCCCCCCTCTCGATTTGCCTCGGATTACTCTCCGCCTGGCAAAAGAACTCAGACCTGGATAATGAGCCGGGCTGACTTATCTCCAGGCGTCGATGTTGTAGGCCTGGCCGCGACCGCCCATTTGCTGGCTTACCTCCTCATCCCCACCGGCGACAATGATACAGCTCTCATTGGGGTCGTCTATAACCGGCACCATATAATTATCAGGCAGTTCTTTCCAATGCTTCCCCGATGTTTTCTCGATTCCCATCCAGCCGTTGGTTTCGACATCAGGCCCCGAGCGGAGCTTGAACTTTTCTACCGGTTCGAAGCTTTGTTTGTAGAGCCATTCGTATATCTCGTCCTTGGACTTGAAGCCGTATTCATACAAGTGTTTGGCCATCTCGGGGACCATGACGAATGTCCAGCCGTGCTCTCGCTGGGAAAAGAGTCCGGGGAGGATGTATTCCAACCAGTTGTGCGGACCGGGCACGCCTTTTACCCCAAGACGTCTGGCCATACCCCCGTGACCGCTCTTCTGCAGCGCCCGGTAGCCTCCAGGGCGGAAGCCCTGATGCTGTATGCCTCCCGCATTCATAATCATAACAACGCTTTCGTCTTTCTTGTAGCCAAACTCTTCGTTCACACCTCTCCAGCCCGGAGGTAGCGCATCTGCATTCTCAGCAAAACAGGTACCGGCTCTGGCAAAGGGGCTGTTGAGGCTAGCCATTCGATTTACCCCGGGAATAGACCCGCCGAGGTTACGCGCTATAAGCTCAAAAGCGCGGCCAATGGTCGAATTCGCCGGATTACACGGGCCGAACATGCCGCAGCCAACGTTCATCCCTATCTCTTTGACAACCGGGCCGCTGACGCATATCGCCTGGCCCAGGTTATGGGTAGTGCCGATAGAGCAACCTGATTCGGCGATAGCCAATACCACGGGCAGGTGCTCAGGTTTACAGCCGGCCATGACGGCATTAACCGCCACCTGTTCCACGGTAGCCATCCTGTTGGTGGGGCTGAACAACACCGGCTCACCCTTCTTTCTGGTCATTGTTCGTGTGTTGCTTCTGCCCAGTACCCTGGCTTCGGTGCTCGGCGCCTGTCTATCAGCCTGTAGAGCTATTATCTCGTCCGGTTTGTGACTGGTGCCGGTGAGTATCTCCCGCACCCGTTCCTCGGTGGGCACGATTATCGGGAAACCATCCGTATAGACGGAGAGGGGCGCATTTACTGGCGAAGGAATAAACTCCGTCTGCTGGTAAAACGCCTGGGCTTCTTCAAGAGTGCCTTCGAAAAGGATTCTCTGTTGATTCGGGGGCTGCCACTGGCCGCTTTCCTTCTCCTCATCAGTTAAGGGACGGGTCAATGCGTCCATCATTGACTCGAAGAAAGTGTCGACATCCTCCGGTCCCGGCAGCGTCCGCGAGGCATGTATCGAGCGTATCTTGGGGACGCCCTGTAACAATGCCCATTCCTTAATCATGTGCCGCTGGTCTTCGAGGTCAATCAGTACCGAGGGGATACCGGATTTCTCAAGCTTGGCTATGTAAGGCAACTGCCTCCACACCGCCCCGCTTCACCAGGCTACTCCCAGCACCACACCATCCGTAGTTTTCATCTCCTCCGGCGATAGTTGGATGGGAGTGGTATCGTAGGTCTTTTTTACCGTCCAGTTAACATCGGGATAGTCGCTCTTTAACTGTTTCTCTAAAGGTATAGTGATATCCGGCTCGCCACAGATGCTGAAATGGATAGTTTTGCCATTAAGCGTATCGAGGCGTGGGGCCAGGGGGAAGGTCTCTACCGACTCCTGAATGCCGACCGGATTGAGACATTTATACACTGTATCTTTCTTTGCCATTCGATTCTCCTTAAACTTAGTCATTTTGCTTACTTACTCTAATTAGCTCTATCTTCCGAGACTCCTCCTTTCACACCATTCAATCTCACTTGGTTACAACCAGTTTCTACCCTGTCAAGCTTAATATCCCATAGACTTCTTCATCTCCTGGTCTATCCAGACCCAGGTCGCCCAGTGAGTACGGTCGAAATAGCCTACGGAGTTTTCGCCAGAGTAGTTTTTTATCCAGGGCCAATAGGGACGGAAGCTAACACCGCCGACACCCGGCAGTTCGTACGCTTGCTCAAGGATATGTTTCGTCACTTGCCGGGTCATCTTTATGGCTTCGTTCATGCCGGTTGTGATGGCAGTGCGTCGAATTTTAGCCTGCATCTCGTTAATAAAGGGGTCGTTAATCTGAGCGATATTGAAGGTGCTTACCCCCGAGAAAGTCGGCTGCGAGTAAAACACGCCTACCGGGTTCCCCGAGGGCGCTACTATCGGTGGTTGCTCCCGGCTCGCTATGATGGCGTTGTAGACACCAGTCTCCCTGACATCAAGCGCTACCTCAACACCTACCTTTTCCCAGTAAAACTTATATATCGAATAGCTATCGACCTGTGTTGCGGTCACGAGCGCTTTGACTTTAAGTCCGTTAGGGTAACCAGCTTCCTTGAGAAGTTGCTTAGCCTTCTCCGGGTTGTAAGAAAAATTCTCCTTCACAGATTCAGGCATGTCCGGGTCGCCGAAATCAATATATAGGTCTTTATATTCTTTGGCATAGGCAAATGGACGCGTCAGAATTCGTCCTTGACCTTCGGCAACGCTCTGGTGCACTGCCTTAAAATCGAGTGCCATCAGCATTGCCCGGCGCACCCTGATATCATTGAAGGGTGGCATATCGACCCTGAAAGTGACGGTAGTCAACCCGCCTCCACCCTCCAGTTGTTTTAGCAGTAGGGCCTGTGACTGCTTCCGTACTTGAGTAGCGTCCTCCCAGGAAATGCTTTCCATCTGGTCGATTTTACCTGTCCGCAAGGCAGCTAGCCGGGTGGATGCATCAGGTATAATAATATACTGAACGCTCTCGAGGTAGGGTAGCTGGTTGCCTTTGCCCGGACCTACAGGGTCTTTCTCCCAATAGTTGGGATTCCTGACTACGGTTATCAGGCTACCGGGGACATAATCAGTAAGCATGAATGGGCCGGTGCCAACGGAATTTCTCCAATTCTCCCTGTCAGGGTATTTCGCCACCACCTCCGGTGCCATAAGGTACGTTGAATCACCAAAGCGGCTTATACCTGATATCAAGGCATCGAGCGGCAGCTTGACCGTAACCTCCCAGGGGCCTGTCTTGGTCACCACAGCAGCCCTCAGTTCAGGGTTAGAGCTATAGACATAAGCCTTAGAGTCGGTAGTATTCCGCTTCAGATGGAAGACAAGGTCATCCGCCGTCACCTCACGCCCACCGACCAAGCGGCTGGCTTCGCTAGCCGGGTTAAGAGCAAAGTGTACCCCCTGGCGAACTTGATAGATGATGGTTCCTTCATTTTTCGCCTCATCGACCGTCCATTTCGTGCTTTCGGCGATTATGCCTCGCTTCAGGTCCCAATTATCGAAACTCCTGTCATCCCACTCAGTCTCACTAGTGCCGTAGCCGCCGGCAGGTCCCCTTGCCCAGTCACCCGCCCAGAGTGGTTGATTAATCAGGAGAATGGTGCCATCCACGGAGGATTTTGAGAGGGGGTCATGCGACCTCGGTTCGGTAGATTCGCCAAGCCTGAGCGTCCCGCCATACCTGGGTTTGTCCGGAGACGCTGCCTGTTTCTCCGCGACTACCTCTTGCTTCTTTTCCTCGACTACCGTAACCGATTGCTTTTCCTGCGCTGCAGGAGCCGGCCGTTTCTCCTCAACTGCCGCTGGGCCGCAGGCTCCCGCCACCAAGGATAGCGCCATGAAGCCACTGACCACAAGCCAAAGAACTTTCTTGTTCACTCCTATTCCTCCTTCTTTTTTAGACGAGAAGCGTCTTTCCTCTATTTCTTCTAGCCTTAATAGCCCATTGACTTTTTCAGTTCCTGGTCCAGCCAGACAAAACCGGCAAAAGCCCTGTAGTTATGGTAACCGATGGTCCATTCTCCGGAGTAGTTCTTTACCCAGGGCCACCACATATTCGGACGATTATAGCGTGGGCGAGGGATGGCGTATGCCCGGTCAAGGACATATTTCATCAGTTCCTTCATCATCGCCATAGCTTTAGCTTCACCCTCGATGACTATAGCGCGGTTGACAGCCAGCATTGTTTCGTTAATATAAGGGTCGTCAACCTGAGATTGGTTCGAAGAAGTATCCAACCCCCAGAACCAGGAGCCACTATAGTATATTGAGACTGGAGCGTGGGGGCCCGGAGCCAGGTCATAATCTCTTACCCCCGGTCCCCTGAGGCGATTCACGACACCACTCTCCCGGACGTCAAGCGTCAAATCGATACCTACTTTCGACCACATATCCTTGATTATTGAGTAGTAGTCAACGTCCGCTGAGGTGATGAGCACCGAGGTTTTGAAGCCGGTGGGATACCCCGCCTCTTTCAAAAGTTGTTTTGCTTTGTCAGGATTATAGATATAGAGTTCCCTGACTGATGCCGGCATCTCCGGGTCGTCGAGACCAAGGTAGAGACCTTCGTACCCTTTGACCAGCGGATACGGAGTGGTCAGGATTTGTCCGAGCCCACCGTTAATATTTTTGCGTATCGCCTCCAAATCGGTGGCCATCATCATCGCCCGGCGAACCCGGACATCGGTAAAGGGCTTCCTGGTCGTATTAATGTAGATTGGTCCTATGCCACTCATTATGGTGCCTGGCGCCTCCAGTAATGTCGGATTCGTCTTCCGTAGCTGCGCAGAGTCTTCCCAGGTGAGTTCGGTCATTTGGTCAATCTTGCCTGTCCGCATGGCAGCTAGCCTGGTAGATGCGTCCGGGATGATGAGCAATCTGACGCCATCGAGATATGGCAGCTGGTTGCCTTTACCCGGGCCAACCGGGTCCTTCATCCAGTAATTGGCGTCCGGGTCAGAATCGCGGCGCTACCGCCGACATAATCAGTGAGCATGAACGGCCCGGTACCGACGGCATTCTTCCAGTTTTCCGCACTGCCGTACTTCAGTATTACCTCCGGCGGATGAAGATAGAGCGCGTCGCCGAGGCGGCTTATGGCTGATATCAAGGCCTCAAGAGGCACTCTGACTGTAACTTCCCAGGGACCAGTCTTAGTTATCTGCGCGTTCCTCATTGCGAGAACGCCTCTATAATTATAGGATTTCGGGTCGGTGGTTGACCGCTTCAGTTCTGAGATAACATCCTCAGGGGTGAGTTCCCGCCCGCCGACCAACCGGCTGGCTTCGCTAGCCGAGTTAAGCCCCCAGTGTACTCCCTGACGGACCTGATAGATGATAGTGCCCTGGTTTTTCGCTTCATCGGCTGTCCATTTCACGCTCTCAGCAAGGTGGCCCGTCTTGAGGTCAAAAACATCGTAGTCATCGCCCCAGTCTGTGTCCTTGGCGCCGTAGCCACCGGCAGGTCCCTTCGCCCAGTCGCCCGCCCAGAGCTCCTGATTAGTCAGTTCGATGGTGGCCGCATTCCCCGCCGTAGCATAACTGCTATCGAAATTCAGGATATCTCCGGTCAGGACGAGATTGAGCGTGCCGCCGTATTTCGGCGCCTCAGAGCCAGACTTCACGACCTCCTTCTCCACCACTTCTTGTTTCTTTTCTTCGACCACAGGAACCGGTTTCTTTTCTTCGACCGGGGGCGCTGGCTTCTTTTCCTCGACCGCTGCCGGCCCGCAGGCTGCCGCCACCAAGGACAGCGCCATCAACGTGTTCAGCAATAGCCAGAGAGCCTTCTTGTTCATTTATTTACCTCGCTTCATATGACCAGTAACCACCCAATCGAATATATTACGGGAACTGAGAAGTAGCCAGTCAATCTTCTCCCATAATCTCAATCTGGACGCCTTCCGGAGTCTCAATAAAGAAAACTGTCCGACCTGTGCGACGATTCTTGCTCTCCTCGAGGACCCGAGCCCCATTGCCCTTGAGCTTATTCAGGACGTCATTCAAGTCATCGACGGGTACACCTATAGCTACATGCTCCAGTCCATATCTCTGTGGGCGGGTCTGTCCTTCCACAAACGGCGATACGTTCAGGGTGATTCCGCCCAAATCCAACTGCAGGGTACCCGTTGGCGACGCACTCTCCGATACTATTGTCGCGCCTAAATTCCCCACCCACCATTGTGCCGTCTTTTGCGGGTCGGGACTCTTCAAATGTAGATGTTTAACTTTGAATGCCATGTTACCGCCTTTCTTATACCGTCCTCAACACAACAATTTGGCTTTGCTGATTGCCGTTCTCTTCAATTGGCCCATTTGAGACATCGATACGCTTTATCTTTATCCGCCATTTTATATCTCCTTGTTCTTTCCGTATCACGATTGCTGTTGCAATCCCGGGCTTTCTGCTCTACGGGCAAATATTTTCTGAGGGTCAACCACTTCGCGTAACAGGTGTAACTCCTCTTCAGTGGGAGGCTCCGTATCGGTCAGGTCGGGGGCAATCTTAATATCCCAACTAATCTCAGCTTTAACTTGCTCCATAGTTACTCCCAGGTCACTGTGAATTGACTTCAGTAACATCTCACCGTTGTCGAAGGCATATACGCCCAGGTTCGAGATTACTATCGATGGGCCGGTATTCGGAGGCAAACCTATCTCTTCCCTCTGACCAGGTCTGCCATCCAGATATCCGGGAGAGGTGATGAAGTCGACCTTCTCTAGGAACCTCCGCCTGCTCTGTCTTATCGTGACAATCGTTCGGTGACAAAAGCTGATTACGTCATTGCCGCCACCACTGCCGTTCCACCGGTGTTCCGGCTTGTAGAAATCGCCGGCCGCAGTAGTGTTTATGTTGCCATATCTGTCAATTTGTCCCGCGCCCAAAAAACCCGTGTTGATGTAGCCAGCCTGGGCCAGGCAATTGACGTAGAACATGCCCGGTAACTGGTCAGCCAGCGTCTGAACATCGGTACTTTCGTCCATCGGGAATTTGGTTACCCTGACAATACCATTTTCTGTGATGGTCACGCAGTCAGGGGCATGAGTATATTTGGCCAACAAAGTCGCTACCATGGGGACTCCCACTCCAACATAGACAATGTCGTCTTTCACAATCTGACGAGCCGCCGAGACAATCATTTGTTCACCGGCGCTATATCGTGTTTCTTTTTCTTTCTGAGTCATCTTGCGACCTCCTTATGTTTGGCTGTGCTACTGACTGGATTGACGCCAGTGCTCTTATAATTAGTGCTAGATTCTCCCAATGGCTGGCAGTATCTCTGTTGAACTAATCACCTTCGCTTGCCGTGGGAACAGCTTCTCCATCAGTACGCGTTGCACTTCATCATCTCGGTCGGCACAACAGTCGGAGAGCACTATCAACTGATAATCCATGTCGGCAGCCCAACGAACTGTGGACAGCACACAACCACTGGTCGAAATTCCCATCAAAATCAGGGTCTTAATACCCTGCCTCTTGAGGACTTCATCCAGGTTCGTACTGGCGAAGGGGCCGGTACCGCGCTTGGTAAGGACCAGTTCCCCGGTTTTGGGAGTCACCGCAGGATGAATTTCAGTTTCCGGTGTTCTCTGTCCGCGTTGTACTTCCACATATATGACAGGAATGCCGGCTTGTCTAGCCCCGGCTAGTACCTTATTGGCTCGTGTCAGGAGTTCTTTTTGGAAAGATTCTGAGAAATTACTCAATTGCCTGTTTTGGTAATCCATGATAAGCAAAACGGTTTTATTTTTGTCTATCGATAGTTGCTCTGCCATATTCCTGTGCTCCTTTTCTGGATAAGCCTATGAACCAGTAATAATCGGCTCGCTCTTTACGGGATTTTTGAGCCTGGCTTTATCAAAGTAATCCGCACCCTTGATTGATTTCACTTTTTCAATATATTCATTCCAGTCCTTTACCCCGTAAACAAAATCCCTCAAGTAATCTTCGTAAGTTTGCTCATTACCGCCTGCTATCGCGACCCTCATAAAGCCTCCCCTATCGGCATTATAGAACCCAGCCAGGCGCGACGGAAAAGCGCCCCAGGGCTGCTCAACCACTGCGCTGACCCGAAAGCCAGGAATAATGGTGCGGTTTGGGTCACGCCTGATAACGTCGGAAGAGACAATCGTCTCTGCGGTAACAATAACCTTGCGGCTGGCATTGATACCCTCAACATCTACACCGATGCTTCCCCACTTCTGAGCGTTGCCTTCGGCATCAGCTCTCTGCACGTGAATAACAGCCACATCAGGCACTACGGCCTTGATGGCAGCCACCTTTCCTCCGGTGAAAGGGCAGTCGATTGATTTGATGTTCTTATTGTATTTGGGCATATCCGAGCCAAGATGACCTTTAGTTGGTATAAAGGGTATCCCCATGTAGCCAGCGAATAGCGCCAGAGATATGCCAAAGTGAGAATACTCTTCATAGACCGGGAATCTGTTCATAGCTTTGGCTTTCCCAAGCGGGTATGAAGCCGTGTAATCTTGCGCAGCATATCCGGTAATCATCTTATCTACCAGGCCTTCGCCGATGAGTAGCGTGGGTTGCGCCAGGACAGCCACCACCCCCAGATGGTCTATTTTCTGCCGTACTATCTCATGCAGCGCTGCTTGCGGCGTGGCGTGTTGCGCGCCGCCAACGAACAGCGTGTCACCACTCTTAACATACTTCGAGACCGCTTCTTTCAACGTCATTAGCTTGTTACTCATTGATTCAAACAGCTCCTTCTGTTACGGACTAGCACGAATAATCCGGAAATAAACAGTCTTTACTGCCAGGCGTCTTTGGTATAAACGGAGTCAGTAGCGCGTGCACCCCCTCGGCCGCCAAGCCGCATATCTTCTGAAGGAGGTAACACAAGGACTCCCGTGCCCCCTGTGCTACCTCCTTTTCGACCGTTATCGGAGAGAACGAGTAAACCCAGCCCCTATCGCCAGGCGTCTATGCCGTAAGCCTGACCGCGCCCGCCGCCCATCTGCTCGCTGGTCTCTTCCTCCCCACCGGCGACAATGATACAGTTCTCAGCGGGGCTGTCCATAATGGGCACCATATAATCGTCGGGCAGCTCTTTCCAGTGCTTGCCGGAGAGTTTTTCTACCCCCATCCAGCCATTTGTTTCGACATCAGGTCCAGAGCGGAGCTTGAATGTAGCTAACGGTTCGAAGCTCTTCTTGTAAAGCCACTCGTATATCTCGGTCTTAGACTTGAAGCCATACTCATAGAGGTGCCGCGCCATCTCGGGGACCATAACAAGAGTCCACCCATGTTCTCGCTGAGAGAACATTCCAGGCAAGATGTATTCCAGCCAGTTGTGTGGGCCGGGCACACCCTTAACACCGAGACGCCTGGCCATGCCGCCATGACCACTCTTCTGGAAGGCTCGATACCCACCCGGACGGAACCCCTGGTGCTGTATGCCGCCCGGCGAAGCGACCATGACGATGCTCTGGTCTTTATCGAAGCCGAACTCTTCATTCAGGCCTTCCCAGTCGGGGGGCAGCCCGTCAACGTTCTCAGCAATGCAGCAACCGCCGTTGGAGAATGGCCCTTCCAGGCTATTCATGCGGGTAACACCGGGAATGCCACCGCCGAGGTTTCGCGACATGAGGTAATAGGAACGGCCGATGGGCGAGTTTACCGGGCTGCCGGGACCGAATACGCCGCAACCTGTGTTAAATCCCAGCTCTTTGACGACGGGGCCGCTGACGCAGACGAGCTGACCCAAACCGTGAGTCGAACTAATGGGCAGCCCTGATTCCGCGATGGCCAGCACCACGGGTAGGTGCTCCGGCTTGCAACCAGCCATCACGGCGTTGACGGCCACCTGCTCCACGGTAGCTGTCCAGCCATTCGGACTCATTTGCACAGGTTCACCCTTCTTCTTTACCATCGTTGATGCGTTAGCCCTGCCCAATACCGTAGCCTCATTGCTCCTTACGGTTCTATCACGCCGGAGAGATATCACCTCATCTGGCTTATGGCTGGTGCCCGTCAGCATCTCCCGGACGCGTTCCTCGGTGGGCAGGACTATGGGGAAACCATCTGTGTAGACACAGATATTCGCCCTTGTCGGCGAGGGGACGTATTCTACTTGCTGATAAAACTCTTGCGCCTCGTCAAGGGTGCCTTCGAAGAGTATCCTCTGCTGGTCTGGCGGCGTCCAGCTCCCGTTCCCCTTTTCCTTCTCAGTTAAGGGTTTGGTAAGCCCCTCCATTATGCTGGCGAAGATATTATCAACATCGGCCGGGCCAGGGACAGTTCGTGAAGCGTGGACATAGCGTATATTAGGGACACCGGCTCTCAGCGCCTCTAGCTTGAGCAGATTTTCCTGGTCTGGTAAATCAATAATCACCGTTGGAATACCAGCTTTTTCAAGTTTAGCCATGTAAGGCAACTGCCTGAATACAGCGCCCGTTCACCACGCTACCCCTTCGATGACGGCATCCGTCGTCTTCATTTCCTCAGCCGATAGCTGGATAGGGTTAGTGTCATACGTCTTCTTGACCGTCCAGTTCACATCGGGATAATCACTCTTCAAGCGCTTTTCCAGGGGTATGGTGATATCCGGTTCGCCGCAAATACTGAGGTGGATAGTCTTGCCGTTAAGAGTATCGAGACGCGGCGCCAGAGGGAAGGTTTCGATAGACTCCCGGATACCACGGGGGTTGACGAATTTGTAGACCTTATCTTTTTCTGCCATTCTTATTCTCCTTCAAATTATTTTTGTTACCCTGTAGTTACTAGCTTCCCGCATCATGTTGTCATCCTGAACCCCCTTCCATTTCGGTCAGTCTTTCTCAGGCTTAGTATCCCATTGACTTCTTCAAGTCCTGGTCTATCCACACCCACTGTGCCCAGCCGATGAAATTGTAATAGCCTACAGTGTGTTCCCCGGAGTAGTTCTTTACCCAGGGCCACCACATATTGAACAGATTGTAGCGCGGGCGCGGGATGGCGTATGCCTGGTCAAGGACATATTTCATCAGGTCTTTCGTCATCGCCATAGCTTTAGCTTCACCATCTTTGAAGATGGCTTGATTGATGGCAATTATTGTCTCGTTAATATAAGTATCGTTAACCTGAGAGTAGTTGTGGGGAGCATCCAGTCCTCCTCCTCCGAACCATTGGCCCATATAATAGGTAGGTACGGCAGCATGCGGGCCTGGAGCCATGTCATAGTCCCTGACTCCCGCCGCCCGCCGACCAGTCGCCGCGGCAGTCTCCCTTACATCGAGCGCCAGGTCTATACCTACTTTAGACCACATATCCCTGATTATCGAATAATAATCAACGTCTCCCGCGGTGATGAGCACCGAGGTTTTGAAGCCGGTGGGATACCCCGCCTCTTTCAAGAGTTGTTTTGCTTTGTCAGGATTATAGATATAGAGTTCCCTGACTGATACCGGCATCTCCGGGTCGTCGAGAGCAAGGTAGAGAGCTTCGTACCCCCTGACAAGGGGGTATGGAGTGGTCAGGACTTGCCCGAGCCCGCCGTTTACATTCTTACGTATCGCCTCCAAATCGGTGGCCATCATCATCGCCCGGCGAACCCGGACATCCGTAAAGGGTTTCCTGCTCGTATTGATGTAGATTGGCGCTATGCCGCTCATTATGGTACCTGGCGCTTCCAGCAATGCCGGATTCGTCTTCCTCAGCTGGGCAGCGTCTTCCCAGGTGATTCCGGTCAACCGGTCAATCTTGGCTGTCCGTAGAGCAGCTTGCTCGGTTGATTTATCAGGTATGATAAGCAACCTGACGCCACCGAGATATGGCAGCTGGTTGCCATTACCCGGGCCAACCGGGTCCTTCATCCAGTAATTGACGTTCCTGGTCAAAATCGCAGCGCTGCCGGGAACCCAATCAATAAGCATAAATGGGCCGGTGCCGACTGAGTTTCTCCAATTACTCGCGTCACCGTATTTCTGCACCACCTCTGGCGGGTGCAGGTAGAGTGCATCGCCAAGACGGGCTAAAGCTGCGTAAAGAGAATTAAGTGGTACTTTGAGAGTGACCTCCCAGGGGCCAGTTTTAGCTATCGGAATATTCCTCAGGTCGGGAAGAGTCCCGTAGACATAAGCTTTGGGCCAAGTAGTGGCCCGCTTTAGTTCGGAGATGACATCATCGGCTGTAAGTTCTCGCCCACCGACCAAACGGCTGGCTTCGAGATTCCGGTTAAGCCCCCAGTGCACCCCCTGGCGAATATGGTAGACGATAGTCCCTTCGTTTTTCTCAAAATCGGCTGTCCACTTCGTGTCTTCAGCAAGGTAGCCTGTCTTGAGACCAAAGAGGTCATAGCTATCGCCCCAATCCGTTTTATTAGTCCCATGGCCGCCGGCGGGTCCCTTTGCCCAATCGCCCGCCCAGAGCCCCTGGTTACTCAAATTCAGTGTAGGACCGCTCCCGGCTGTGTTTTGACTACTGTCGAAATTCCCTATGTCCCCGGCCTGTGAGAGGGTAAGCACCCCGCCATATTTCGGTGCAACGGCAGTAGGCTTCGCCGCCTCTTTCTCCAACACCTCTGGTTTCTTTTCCTCGACCACAGGGACCGATTTCTTCTCTTCCACTACAGGCACCTGCTTCTTCTCTTCCACCACTGCCGGGCCGCAGGCAGCTATCATCAAAGAAAGCACCATTATGCAGCTCACCACCAGACAGGGAGTCGTCCTGCTCATCTACCCATCCTCCTCTTTATCCATTGTTCATTATGTTATCATTCCCCAACGGCAAGGCTATCTAGCCTTGCCCTAACTCTACGGACGGTCACCGTTCTCTTGCCCAACAACGCCGTAGTAGTCCCACCGGATAGAGAAAGGAAACCGGTTCTCGTCTTTCACCTGTTGAATGTCTGGCTCAAGGCCGAGTATTGTTTCTGCCAGAACGGACTCTGTCATGCTGCGGTGTAGGCTTACGGCTAACGGACCGACGCTTGTATCCAATACCGCGGCTCTGACTATTCCAGACAGGTTCTCCGTTTTCTCAGTCGACATCATACGCCAGAGGTAAACGTCGAGTGATACGTTTGCCACTAAGCCCGATTGTCCCCAGGGCTTCGGTTACGAGAAGGGAAGGAACTTATTAAACTGCCCGGTGAAAAGGAAGCCCCGGCAGACCCTGGTTCCCCTGGCAGGGACAGTAGACTGAAACAAGTCTAATTCACTAAGAGTGAAAAAACAATCAGGCGGTTGCCGAATTATTAAACGAAAAGACCTGAATTTTTGATAGGGGAAAGTATTAGTAAGGCTGACAGTAAGATATTACCCTAAACACGTTTACACGTCCTGATAAATCAAACCTTCGCGGATAGCGTTGTTACCAAGATGTTTTCTCCAACTTCTTCACATCAGATTAGTAAATTATGTCTCTCGCATCACTTTCGCTTGTTTCATCACTTTCGAAGAAGTAAACTCTGGCCAGTTTAATGTCCTTTTCATTACTTTATGACGCCCAGGTAACTTTTGCTTGGATTGTTCAGCCCAAGCAAAATCAATATCAAAGCTGCGATCCTTCGCTGCCCGAAGCAAAACTGAGTACGTATGTAGGGATGGGCTCCCACCCTCGAATGAAACAAGTAGTAATATTACATCTAGAAGAAAAGCTGCTTGATTGGGAAAGACAGCGCGGACTAGCTTCGAAACGGCGAACAACAAGGCTCCCCTGCGATGGAAGCAACGGGGAATTCGCAAGCCATTACAACATCCGAGACAGACGGACATTCTAGGACTGACGAGAGAAGCGCGCGCCGATGCTTTCGCGTGCGGGGGGAATATCAGGAAGGATACCCCTCGTCAAGGAGCATCTCTTTGACCGGGAAACTGTTTTATTTGAACGCAACGCGCCCGTTTTTGTACCAAAGACAAAATGCTGACTCCGCGGCCGACGGCGGATGAAAAACGAGAATTCATCTCAAGCCCTAGGCGGTTTTGCGACGGCTGACTATCATCCAGGCTACCAGGCCCGCAACTATGACCAGAACAATGATGCCGATAAGCCACCAATTAATTCCTGCCAACTTGCTCACCTGGAATTCCCCAAAGGCCCGGTCAAGCCTGACCTTAAAGTTGCCCTCAACACTCTTGGTGACGGTAAATGAAACTAACTTTGTTTCGTTAGCTTGTAATGAGACGTCCTTCCCGGTCTCCGCTGTCCCGTTAATCCACAGTGTAACGGGGATTATCCGTGCGGACTTGGAAAGGTTAGTAACCTCAGCACTCACCTTTACAGGACTCCCTATTTCAGTCTTCGTAGGGCTGATGACCAGGTTCGCAATTCGTAAGCTGTTCACTGGCGGAGCTTGACTCCCGGTTATGGCAAAGGTCGAAAAGTGTGTAATAGTAGCGCTATAGTATGCATAGGCATCGTCTTCTTTCACTCTCTTAGTGGGAACGGAGACCCAACTCGCTGATTCTTTATCCCATCTGTTTAGCATTACCGACCATTTGTGTAAGGAGTTCAGCCTTAGCCACTCCTGTTCCACTTTGAAGGTCAAATGGCCAAGTTCGATGTCATTGGGCGCAGCATTTTCAAAAGCGATGCCAACATAAGTTAATACGGTCTGGTCAGCGGGCAGGCCCACCGTTACTTCCGTAGGCCGTTCCGCGAGGACCTCTATGGTAGTACCAACATTGCTAAGCTCTCTTTTTGTTTTTATCAGAAGCTTATCCAGCGGCAACGGCGTTCCTACTACTATTGCCCACTCTCCGGCTAGAGTCTTTATTGCCAGATATTTGGCTCCAGATGTTGTAGTAAGAACTACGACCGGAGGTCCCAGTTCGGCCGGTGGAGATGGAGGAGTCTCACCAACCAACTGTTCTGTTGGCGTATTAGGCAGGGCCTTGAAAAGTACAGACGAATCAAGAGAATATAGCTTTTCTGCAGATAAGCCTGGCAGCCTCTCTGTTAAAGATTTCTCTGACATCTGCGATATTGTCGTATTCAGCTTCTGAGAGGTCAACTGCTCCATTATGGCTGCCGCCTTCTCGG
>JACPPR010000076.1 GCA_016190895.1 Chloroflexota bacterium
CAACCGGGACCAGCGCAAGGACAAACACCTGCGTTCGGTGGCCCGGCTAATCAAATAAGCAAACAGGAGATGGAGGACGCATTCGATGATGAATAACATGGATAACCAGCAGATGCAAAACCAGGTCGATATGTTCCGGCAAATGTCCCAGCAACAGGGAGTCAGTGGCATCGCCTATATCGATGTTTACCCGGCCAGCGGTTCTCTGCGGTATAAGATGAAGGTCACGCCGCCGGAACGAAGGGCAGAGATGATTGCCAGCTTTGCCCTTATCCTGGAAATGATGAGTCAGGCATTCAATCTTCAGACAAAGAAAATAATCAACAAGGAGGCTGACAATGGATGAATTGGGACGGTATCTCAACAACATGATGGGATGGGTTATGCTCTTCACGGCACACGACATGGTGAAGAACTTCGTCGAAAAGGTGATGGAGGCCGAAAGGGAAAAGCTCACTGAAACCCTGGGGCATGAACCGGACTCTGAGAACTGGCAGTACTACCGTGACCTGCAGTGGCAGAAGTTGAACCGGGAAAAAGCTCACCAGAGAGAAATTGACCGGGAGAAGCTCCGCCGCCTTGTATTCGGCGAAGAAGAGGTCTGAAAGGCGGACACTATGGCGGACAGTATTGGTGCCAAATCTTCCTTACTGTCCGCCATCGTTGAAGCTAAAGCGGACACTAAGGACGGAGCGGACGGTTTATTGAGAAAGAAGGCAATGGCATGGTAATGGCACTACGACCAAATAGAGGCGGTTTCGCCAGACCCTTTGGGGCCGGCTGGTTTATCCGGGAGTATCTGTTAGGGCATGGACCGGAGGGTGCTACACCAATAGACCCCGAGAGAGGCGCTCCCCAGGCGGACATCAACTACGAGTACAAGGAAGCTCTCGCCCGGGCTACAGCCAGAGAACGAGCCGAGAAAATCATCAGCCGCATGGTGGTGAGCGGTGCCGATGTCACCGAAGAGCAGGCGGAAAAGATACGTGAGCGTGAGCTCAAGAAGGTCTCCCGAAAATTCACGCGGATGAGGTATCATTCCTTCCTGGTCTATTTCGGTGTAATCAGGCGTCTTGGCTGGGTGGAATTAACGTCAGAATCAGAAAGGTCTTCTATTCAGGATAATTATCCTGATGCTCCTGACCGCGCCTACTACCGGTTGACACAGGCCGGTAGACAAGCCGGCGATGACCTCTGGTCGAATCCCCAGTACGCCCTTTACCCTGAAAACGGCCGCAGCCACCAATCGAAGCAAACCGGCTGGCCGCACCGTAAAGTCAGAACCACAAAGTGAAACCAGTAGCGAACTCGATGAGCCTATGTGTGGCTATTTGACCCTGGTGCGTTTGCCTATCAAAGCTTTGGTTAGCTGGTAGTCAGTCTCTAGGTTTAACCAGAATCGTGCCGGAATTTCCGGCATGACTTCCTCAAGCTGAAGTGCCGTATCAGCGGTTATCGACTTCTTCCCCTTAATTATCTCGTTAATCGTGTTCAGAGGACGCCCCATACGCCTGGCCAGCTCAGTCTGGGAAATGCCCCGGGCTTCAATCTCCTCAGCGAGGTACTCGCCAGGAGGGATAGCAACATCGGGATAAGTATTCGTCTTAGTCACCATGGTAATCCTCCACATCCAGAATACGGACTCTATCGTCCTGAATTTTTTCAATAATGAGCCGGTAATTTCCTGTAAGGGTCATTGCGTACTGTCCGGCTCGATTCCCTTTCAAAGGATGTAACCTCAACGCCCGGTGTCCGAATAGCTGGTTGAATTTGTCTGTTGCTTTCAGGACCGCCAGCCGCTGGATGTACTTCCGGCCAATCGGAACGCCGAAGAGCCGGCTAGCCTCTGCTAGACTAACACCTGCATCAGCCAGCCGATTCGTCGCGAACTCGATATGCACCCTTACACCCTATGGCTAAATAATACCCCACTTTATTTAGTCTGTCAAGCAGTTAGGCTTTGCTTTGAGTAATACTCTTCCCCATCCTTCAGGACTGTTTTGTTTTTTAACTTCGTCGGGAGGGGGAGGGGGGATGACAATTTAGCTAATGCTTGAAATATCTCAAAAGCTCTTTTTGTTGGACAATGAAGCTGGAAACATAAAAAACGCACATTAACAACTGAATACAGCGACCAGTCCCAAACGTGAACGCTTGCCCTCTTTGAAAGGGGGTAAAGATGAGTTCAAGCGTAATCGTAAGTCCTGACAACGATAAGCCACAGGGACATTGTAGCCATTGTAAGCGGGTCTGGACTCTAAAGGAGAGGCAGGGCGTTTGTTCGTGGTGCAATAAGCCTGCAAGCTGTATAACAGCCACGTCAAAGCCCCGCCAGTTCAAGTCTAGGTCTAACGGACACAAAAGGCAACCTCTAGTCCACAGCAACGGCTATGACCACCTTGAAGGCAAATGGCTAACCTACTACAAGATAGCTTCCCGCTTCACCGACAGGGTGAAGGTAGAGGATAAAGAGGACATTCTCCACACGATAATTGCCAACCTTGCCGATGTGGAGCGGAATAACGGACATAAACCCTTCACCGAAGCCGTGATGTATAGGATTGCCAGCCGAACCATAGCCGACTACTGGCGAACCTACTACAAAGCCAACAACGGCTTGGATTGCCATAGCTGTAGCAAGGCACAAAGGCAAAAATGCCGGTCAGAGGACTTATACCGTGAATGTCCAAAGGCAATTAAGCTGGAGAGCCTTAACAAGCCCATCATAGACAGTGAAGGGCATACTACCGAGCTTGGGGAACTGATAGCCGATGATAAGGCTCTTGACCTGGATGCCTGGGTGGATGCCAGGACTTTCCTGCTAGGCTTCCCGCAACGTCTAATGGTGATTGCACACAAGTTGGACAATGGAGACGCCTTGACCAATGCCGATATGATTTACCTTTGCCGATTTAGGAAACGAGAGCAAATGAAGTTACTGGCAGGGTGAAAGGTTTTGGATGTTTTTGACGACTTATATAGTGGAAGCACCGATGATGCCAGCGGGTTGCGGGTTATCGGTAGCTTACTACTAGGTGAAGCCGATAGCCTTGCCCACTATCGGATAGCCAATAGGGGGTGTTCAAATAGAACAACTGAATATTGAGGGCAA
>JACPPR010000071.1 GCA_016190895.1 Chloroflexota bacterium
AGATAATCGTCCAGACCCAGGTCCTGGCTCTCTTCGAGGCGGTCGAGCCTGTAGAGGTCGATGTGATAGAGGGGCAGCCGGCCGTGAAGTTCTCTCATAATGACGAAGGAAGGGCTTAGGGCGTATTCCTTGATGCCCAGCCCCCAGGCGATGCCCTGGGTCAGGCAGGTCTTGCCCGCCCCCAGCTTGCCGACGAGGAGAAAGACATCACCGGCTTGAGCCAGCTCGCCGAGGCGTACGCCCAGCCTTTGAGTCTGCTCCGGAGTTTTCGTGATTATTTCAAAATTGTCCATAACAAGAACGTTTAGCAACAGCCCTGTCATTCCCCGCTGTGGCGGGGAATCCATAACAGTCACCTTAGTGGATTCTCCGGCCAAGCCGGAGAATGACATTGTTAAACAATCTCCTATGATTAACTTTGTTTCCCCGCAAAATGGTCCCATCCCATCTTAGTAAGGTCAAACAGCTTGCCTTTCCTATCAACCAGAATTATCTCACCAGCATTCTCACTCGTGACCTCACCGATGACCGTTACCGGGGTGGAGGTAGCCGCTTTCACCTTCGCAATTATGCTGTCACTGGCAGTAAACAGGAGTTCGTAGTCTTCTCCTCCCCCTAGCGCCAGTTCGAGCGCCCGGCTGCCGAAGTTAGCCTTGACCGCCGGGTGAACCGGAACTCGGGCGATTTCTATCCGGGCGCCGACCCTGCTCGACTGGCAGATGTGGCGCAGGTCGGAGAGGAGTCCATCGCTGACGTCTATGCCCATTCTTACACCCTGTTTCACCAGTAGCCTGCCTTCAGCTACGCGCGGCTCCGGTTTCACGCACGCTCTTCCCAGGCTGCCCGTTGCCTCTTTGTCGAATATCAGGTGTCTGCTGAGCATCTCCAGTCCGGCGGCGGCTGCCCCAAGGTAGCCCGTGACGGCTATTTTCTCTCCCGGTCTGGCTGCGGAACGGGTGAGCAGTTGCTTGTCACTTGCGCTGCCCAGGACGGTAACGTGAACGGTAATTATCGGGGCGCTGCTCATATTGCCGCCGATGATAGCCACTCCGAATCTTCGAGCCAGCTCAATCATTCCCCGGTACAGCGAGGCGACATCATCGACCTCAGTCTGGCCTGGCAGGGTCAATGAGACCATCGCATAGCGGGGGATGCCCCCCATTGCCGCAATATCGCTCAAATTCACTGCCAGTGCCTTCCAGCCCAACTCCTCCCAGGTGGTCGTCTCCAGAGTAAAGTGGACATCCTGCACCAGGGCATCGACGGTGGCCAGCTGGATTGAATTGTCACAGCGCCAGGCAGCGGCGTCATCCCCGATACCAATGACAAGCTGCTGCCAGGCGGTTTCTCTCTCGTCCTTAGCGGCATTGACCATCCCGGCAACCAGGTCAATTAGTCCAAATTCCCCTAGCTCGGAAACTTTCATCGGGCAAATTATAGCACGAAGGCGAGATGGGGGTCTAAGAGAGTGTTTAATAGTAGTTTGTCATTGTGAGTCTTGGGACAGACGAAGCAATCCGTGAACCTGAGGGACGTGGCGGGTACTTCTTTTATACCTGTTAAGCCCATAACATCACCGTGTCCGTCTCATCTTGATAGCAGCGGGAATGAGCAATATCGCGGCCGGCAGAGAAACCGTTATGCCCCATGTGAACAGGTCACCCCAGGCGGCCATAGTTATGCCCACAATACTGAGCCAAATTAGAGTTATAGCCAAACGTGGTTTTCTGGCACGAAGCGTGATGGCTACTACAGATAGAATGCCCATCAGCACAATAGCGATAAGAACTGCGAGAACCCACCAGACCCGCTCAAAATGAGTCCACCCTTCAAGAGAAGTAGCATGAGAAAGAGAAACCCGCCCATGATTGCCCAGATTCCACCGACTATTCCGCATCTGAAAGAGCCGGGCATAAATTATTACTCCTTATCCTTCTCTGCCATTGCCTGATGGTAGAGAAAGGCTCTTGCACCAGTATACTAATAATACCACCAACAATATGGCTCGTAGTGCATAAGTGTTCTGCAGAGTGGAAGCTCCGAACTTTTGTGATTTGGAAATTGTCATTGGGGATTTTGGCATGCGGATATGGGGATGGGCCGATGCCTCTTGTTTTTTGAAAATCGGGGTGGTATACTAATGCCGCTTTATAAGTAAGTCAGGAGGGCGATAGTTGCTGACTAACTTCGGTCATATCGGTCTGTATCTGATTGCAGCCGTTCTCTTTACACTGCTAATGCTCGGTATCCCCATTATCCTCAGGCTTATCAAGGTAGTCCCCCACCACCCCAACCCCATCAAGAACGCCACTTTCGAGTGCGGGGTAGACACCATCGGCAAGACCTGGGTGCAGTTTAACTTCCGCTACTACTTTTATGCCCTGGTCTTCCTGGCCCTCGATGTGCTGGTGGTTTTCCTGTATCCCTGGGCGGCCAGCCTTAAAACACTTGGCTATGGCGGACTCATCGGGGTACTCGTCTTATTGTTCATCGCTATCGTCGGGTATCTGTATGCCCTGCGAAAGAAGGTTCTGGAATGGCAGTAGACCGAGGCTCAGAACACACCGATTCCGATTATTCCAACCCCGAGCTTGACCGCGCTGAGGGTCAGGAAATCGACGCATTAAAAACGAGCAGCCAGGGGATAATTCCCGACCCCGACCAGTGGCTGCTGGAAGGGGAGTTGAAGGAAAATATTCTGCTCACCACTGTGGATAACATCATCAATTGGAGCCAGCGCTCGGCGCTCTGGACGGCGATTTGCTTTCCGGCCTGCTGCGCCTTCGAGTTTATCGCCGCTAACGGCCCTCGCTTCGATATGTCCCGCTTCGGCATGGAAATCCTGCGCGCCTCGCCGCGCCAGGCCGACCTGATGATTACCGCCGGAACGCTGACCTGGAAGATGGCGCCCACGGTCAGGCGGATATACGACCAGATGGCCGAGCCGAAATGGGTGATTGCCATGGGCGCCTGCGGTTGCAGCGGCGGCATTTTCCGTTCTTCCTACAATGTCGTCCCCGGCTACAACCATATCGTTCCGGTGGATGTCTATATACCCGGCTGTCCGCCCCGCCCGGAGGGGCTTATTTACGGCATTCAGATGCTGCAAGAGAAGATAGCCAAGAAACACTTTCACAAGGATATTAAGGAATGACGGTAGCCCTCGCCGGTAAAGAAGCGGCCTCGGTATTATCGGGGCAATTCCCGACCAGTATTATCGAATCGGAGCGGGATTACGTTCTGGTCAGGACCGATGCCCTGCCGAAGGTCATCGCCTTTCTCAAGTCATCTCCCCGGTTCGCTTTCGATTTTCTTAATAGCATCACGGCCGTCGATTATTTCGACTACTTCGAGGTGGTCTATCACCTGACCTCGATGCAGCATAACCACAGCCTGATAGTCAAGACCCGCTGCTACGGGCGGGAGAATCTGGTCGTCCCCTCGATTATTGGCCTGTATCAGGGAGCCGATTTCCAGGAGCGGGAAATCTACGACCTGCTGGGCATCAAGTTCGAGGGCCACCCGAATATGAGGCGTATTTTCCTCTGGGATGGTTTCGAAGGGCATCCCTTACGCAAGGACTATTTGTAATGACACTGAAGACAGAGCCTTTTGTTCTCAATATGGGACCGGTGCACCCGAGCACTCACGGCGTCTTCAGGATGCGGGTCGTCCTCGATGGCGAGGTAGTGACCGATATGGAGCCGGTCTTCGGCTATCTGCACCGCGGCATCGAGAAGCTGGCCGAGGAGCGGACCTACGGCGGGATTATCCCGCTGACCGACCGTCTGGATTACATCGCCGCGATGAGCAATAACTTCGGCTATGTTCTGAGCGTGGAAAAGCTGGCCGGCATAAAAGTCCCGGAGCGGGCTGAATACATCCGGGTGATTATGGCTGAATTGCAGCGCATCGCCTCTTACCTGATTATCATCGGCGCCTTTTTGAACGAGTGCGGCGCTTACTTTACTCCCTTTGTCTATATGTTCCGGGAAAGAGAGAAGATTATCGACCTTTTCGAGATGGTCAGCGGCCAGCGCCTGACTTACAATTATATGAGAGTCGGCGGCGTCAGCCAGGATTTACCTGAAGAATTTTTGCCGGCTCTGGACAAGTTCCTGGCGCAGATGCCCGTCTGCATCGACGAATATGACCGGCTGCTAAAGGAAAATGAGATACTACTGGCACGCTCCAAGGGCGTCGGTATCTTGTCAAAAGAAACGGCAATCAACGGTTCCGTCACCGGTCCGGCGCTCCGCGGCAGCGGTGTCAAATGGGACATCCGCCGGGCCGACCCCTACTCTATTTACGACCGCTTTGAATTCGATATTCCCACCGGTAGCGCCGGTGATTGTTACGACCGTTACCGGGTGAGGGTCGAGGAAATGCGACAGAGCCTGCGCATCATCAAACAGGCTAGAGAGCAAATGCCAGCCGGTCCGGTAAGAACCAAAGTACCCCATCTGGTCCGCCCGCCCGTAGGGGAGACCTATGCTCATATCGAGACTCCCAAAGGGGAGCTTGGCTTCTACCTGGTATCCGATACCTCTATCTCCCCCTACCGCATCCATATCCGGGCGCCCAGCCTGATAAACCTGACCGTGCTCCGGGAGTTGATTATCGGCTGGAAGATTGCCGACCTCTTCGTTATCTTCGGCAGCATCGATTTGACTATGGGCGAGGTCGACAGGTAATGATAATGAGCAACCTTGACCTCAACAACCTGGGCAACCTGCAGAAGGTGTTGCCTCCCGACTGGCCGGGCGGCTTCTGGTGGCACTGGCTGGTCTTCACAACCATCATTATTAACGCCGTCCTGATTCTGGTAATGGCTTTCATTTATATCGAACGGAGGGGCATGGGACGGATGCAATCCCGCCTCGGCCCCAACCGCACCGGCCCCTTCGGCATCTTCCAGCCGGTAGCCGACGCCATTAAGGTCTTACTTAAAGAAGACATCGTCCCCGACACCGCCGATAAGGTCGTGCACTGGCTGGCGCCTCTGATTGCCTTTGTGCCGACTCTGATGATTTTTGCCGTGGTGCCCTTTGGCGCCGGCTGGTCGCTGGCCGGCGACCTTAATGTCGGCGTCCTGTATGTGACGGCTATCGGTTCAATATCAACAGTGGGTGTTTTTATGGCCGGGTGGGGCTCGAGCAACAAGTATTCCCTGCTCGGCGCTATGCGCAATGTCGCCGCCGTAGTCAGCTACGAGATGCCCCTGGTGCTTTCGGTTGCCAGCGTAGTGCTGCTGGCCGGCTCGCTCTCATTGCACGAAATCGTGCAGGCACAGAGTATTCCTTTCATATTATTGCAGCCGCTGGCTTTTCTCATTTTCTTTATGGCCGGCTGTGCTGAGATTAACCGCAGCCCCTTCGACCTGATGGAAGCCGATTCCGAGATTGTCGCCGGTTTCCATACCGAGTACTCGGGGATGAAGTTCGCCATGTTCTACCTAGTCGAATATGCCGAGGCCCTGGCTCTTTCCGCACTAATCACAACTTTCTTCCTCGGCGGCTGGCAGGGGCCTCTGCTGCCTCCGAACTTCCAATGGCTATGGTTCGTAGCTAAAGTGTTCATCGTCTTTTTCGTAATGGTATGGACGCGGACAACGCTGCCCAGGGTCAGAATCGACCAGCTAATGGGCTTCAGCTGGAAGTTCCTGCTGCCTCTTTCCATCATCAACCTGATTGCTACCGCAATACAGGTTTTAGTCCTGCCCGAGGGTTCATTGTGGGTCATGATACCGGTCAATTTTACGATAGCGGCAGTATTGATACTGATAGGGTCTAATTTCTTCACGCCGGGGAGGGGTAGAGTTGAAGTTTGAAAATTACGGACGCGGCATCGCCAAAGGCATGTCGGTCACCATCAAGCACCTGCTTCGTCATCCGACGGTCTCCCAGTATCCCGAGCAGCGGCTGAACACCTCGCGCCGCATCCGGGGTAACGAGCTTATCTGGAGCAAAGAAAAGTGCACCGGCTGCGCCACCTGCGCCAAGACCTGCCACGAGGGCGCTATTGAAATTGAGACCTCCCCCAATCTGGTAAATAACAAATATGAGGTCGAAAAGTACCAGGTTGACACCGGCTACTGCATTATGTGCGGCCTGTGTGTCGAAGCTTGCCCCTTCGAGGCGCTTTTTATGGGCACTACCTACGAGGCGGCTAAATACCGCCGGGACGAACTGGTGCAGGAGAAAGAGGACATGATGCTGGAAGCGGGCGTGAAGCAACCCAGCGGCTATTTCTACCCTGATTATGCTGCCGCCCTGCCCAGGCAAACCCTGCTGATAGAAAGAATTACCGAAGAGCAAATGAAGCCGGCCAAGATGGAGCCAAAGACCGAAACAAAGACGGAGAAAACAGCGGAGGCGGAGAAAAAGTAATGGCGCTGAATATTGCCTTCTGGCTACTGGCCGCTACCGGCGTCGCCGCCGCCCTCTCCGTGGTGCTGCTGCGCAACGTTTTCCGGGCCGCCTTGACCCTGGTCTTGTGCTTCGTCAGTGTTGCCGGAATTTACATCACCCTGAGCGCCGACTTCCTGGCAATTGTGCAAATTCTCATCTATGTCGGGGGCATCTCGGTGCTGGTTATTCTGGCGGTAATGCTGACCAGAGACGTGACGCAGGGTAGCCCCTCGAACAAATTGAAGGTTCCGGCTCTCCTGGTAGCTGCCCTATTTGCCGGCGTATTGATTTTTAGCCTGACTCAAACTCCGTGGGCGGTATCTGCCGAGCCGCCTCTGGAGCCGACCACCTCGGCCCTGGCAGGTAAGCTGCTGGGGCAGGGCGGCTTTATCCTGGCTGTAGAAATAGCCGCCACCCTTTTACTGGCGGCTATCCTGGGAGCGATTGTCTTGGTGAGGGAAAAGTAATGCCATCAGTAGGCCTTGAGCACTATCTGGTACTATCCGCAGTCCTATTCTCTATCGGGCTGTACGGAGTGCTGGCCAAACGTAACGCCATCATTATCCTGATGTGCCTTGAAATTATGCTTAATGCCGTAAATATCGCCCTGGTGGCTTTCTCGCGCTATGTTGCGCCGACTCTGCTCACCGGGCAGGTCTTCGCCATCTTTGTTATTGTCGTTGCGGCGGCTGAGACGGCCGTCGGCTTGGCCATAATCATCGCCATCTATCGCCGCCACGATACAATCGAAAGCGACAAAATCGACTTAATGAAATGGTAGTGTGATAAGCTCAAATGGCATAAGTAATTTTGGCATTAAAGCATTTGGATTTGGTTTGACATTTGAAATTTGAGTTTGTTTAGAGTTTAGAAATTCGGATTTAGGATTTAATAATTATGTGGATTGAGATTAAAAAAGCGCCGAACCTGATGGTAGCCGAGATGTGGAAAGAAGTCTTCGAAGGAGAAGGCATACCCACCCGCATCCTGACGGCTAACGGAGAGCCGCAGGGGCAGGAGTTGGCTGTCTACCGGGTCCTGGTACCCCAGGACAAAAAACACGTCATCGACGAGATATTGAGGAAACTGTAAGATGTCAAGCCAACTAATCTGGCTCATATTTCTGCTGCCGGTAATCTCTTTTCTCATTATTTCCCTGCTCATTAAGCCTTTCGTTAACAGGGAATCGAGAATCGCCGGCTATCTCACTATCCTCGCTATCGGCACATCGCTGGCGCTTTCTCTGCTCACCCTCTCGGCAGTGATGTCGGCACCCAATCATAAAATCGAAGTGCCCGATATTAGCTGGCTGACAATCGGAAACCTGAACGTCCACGTGGGGCTGCTGGTGGATTCGCTAACGGCGGTAATGCTGGTGGTAGTGACTCTGGTCAGCCTAATGGTGCAGGTCTACTCCCTGGGCTATATGAAGGACAACTGGGACCATGGCAACACAGCCTATCACCGCTACTACGCCTGGATGTCCCTCTTCACCGCCTCGATGCTGGGCGTCATCCTGGCAGATAGCCTGCTCCTGGTTTTCGTCTTCTGGGAGATGGTCGGCTTATGTTCTTACCTGCTCATCGGCTTCTGGTTCCACCGCCCCTCGGCAGCCAACGCCGCTAAGAAGGCTTTCATCGTCACTCGTTTCGGCGACTTCGGTTTCCTGGTAGCCCTCCTGCTCATCTTTGCCAAAACTCAAACATTCGATATCGAAGAGCTATACGGCATTGCCGGCACAGCAGTTCTGGCCGGTTCCGTGCTGACCTGGGCAGCCATCGGCATCTTTGCCGGCGCTATGGGCAAGTCAGCCCAGTTCCCGCTCCACCTGTGGCTGCCCGACGCTATGGAAGGCCCGACGCCGGTCAGCGCCTTAATCCATGCCGCTACGATGGTGGCAGCCGGCGTCTTCCTGGTTGCCCGCACCCTGCCTATCTTCGTCCACTCGATAGAGGCGCTCACCACTGTGGCCATCATCGGGGCGGTGACGGCAATTTTTGCCGCCTCGATGGGGTTGGTGATGACCGATATCAAGCGGGTGGTGGCTTATTCCACTATCAGCCAGCTTGGCTATATGATGCTGGGGCTGGGGGCGGCCGGTATCGGCATCGCCCGGGGCGGCGAAACCGGCATCGAGGCTGCCAAGGCTGCGGCGGCGGTAGGCATCTTCCACCTCTTCAACCACGCTTTCTTCAAGGCTTTGCTCTTCCTCGGGGCCGGCAGCGTCAACCACGCCACCGGCACCTTCGATATGAGGCTGATGGGCGGCTTGCGCAAGGCAATGCCCTGGACATTTGCTACTTTCCTGATTGCCTCGTTGAGCCTGGCCGGTATCTGGCCGCTCTCCGGCTTCTGGAGCAAGGACGAGATTCTGGCCGTGGCTCTGGAAAACCAGCCTGTGCTTTTTTATCTCGCAATGATAACCGTCTTTATGACCGCTTTTTATATCTTCCGGGTGCTTTTCTTGACTTTCGGCGGCGAATACCGAGGAACCAGCCATGAAACTCACGTTCCCCGTGGCGCTCACGGTGGACACGGCCCCCACCTCCACGAATCGGCGCCCGTGATGGTAGCCCCGATGGTGGCGCTCTCGGTCCTGGCAATTGCCTCCGGCTGGTGGAACGCCAGCGGCGGATTCGCCAGATTCATGGGAGAGGAGCACGTGGAGGCAATCGGCTTCTTCGGCGTCCTGACGCACGGACTACCCTGGCTATCATTGATAGTAGCCGGTTCAGGTATTCTGCTCGCCTACCTTATGTACAGCCGGAAAGTCATTTCTGCGGAACGCATCGGCAGCGCCTTCAAGCCTTTATATACGCTCTTCTCCCGAAAGTACTATTTCGATGAACTCTATGAAAATATAATCGTCAGAAAGATTTTGATCGGGGGACTGTTCGTCGGCCTGGAGAAAATCGATACCTACGGTGTCGACGGAGTCGTGAACACCGTCGCTAAGGGAGCCTACGCCGACGGCAAAGCTCTCAGGCGGCTGCAGACCGGGCAGCTCCAGCTCTACGGATTGGTTATCGGCATCGGCATTCTGGCAATTATTTTGGTATTGTATCTTTTTGGATAATAAAGCGAGTGGAAAAGAACAAGCAAGGCAAATCAGGTTTTGAGCAGAGGAATCAGAATTGAGTTTTAGTTATCTTTCAGCCATAGTCTTCCTGCCGTTGGTCGGGGCAATTCTGGTCGCCCTCTTCGGCGGAGGCCGGGAGAAGCTGGTTAAATACTTATCGGCCGTTTTCACGGCGGTACCTCTTGTTATAGCCGTCATCGCCTTTTTGAACTTCGATAGGTCGGCCGGGGCGTCCATCTACCAGTTCGAGGAGAAGGCGGTCTGGATTCCCGCCCTTAATGCTAACTACCATCTGGGAGTCGACGGTCTGAGCCTGCCGCTGGTAGCGCTGACGGCCTTCCTGGGCCTGATGGTGGTGCTTATCTCCTGGAAAATTCATACAAGGGTGCGCGAGTATTTTGCCTGGCTTTTGCTGCTAGAAGCGAGCATCCTGGGCGTCTTCGCCTCGCTCGACCTGCTTCTCTTCTTCATCTTCTGGGAAATCGAGATTATCCCGATGTACTTCCTCATCTCGGTCTGGGGCTCGGGCAGAAAAGAATACTCATCGATAAAATATGTTATTTTCACGCTGGCCGGCAGCGCCCTGATGCTGGCCGGCATCCTCAGCGTCTATTTCACTACAGGCAGTCTGGATATAGTCGACCTGGCCGATAAACAGTTGGCGATGGTGCAATCGATTATGCCGGCTAGCTTAATTTTCTTCCTGCTGATAACCGGCTTCGCCGTCAAGCTGCCGGTTGCGCCGCTGCACACCTGGCTGCCGGACGCCCATACCGATGCCCCGACGGCGGGCAGCGTCATGCTGGCCGGGGCGCTAATTAAAATGGGCGGCTACGGCATTATCCGTGTGGTCAGCTTCTTCCCCCAGGTAGCCCGAGATTACGCTCCCTTGATGCTGACACTGGCCGTAATCAGCGTGCTTTACGGAGCCGCGGTAACTTTGAGGCAGACCGACTTGAAGCGGCTTATCGCCTACAGCAGCGTCAGCCATATGGGCTTAGTACTGCTCGGCGCATTCGCCCTAACCGAGGTAAGCCTGACCGGCGCCGCCTTGCAGATGGTCAGCCACGGTCTGCTCACCGGACTGCTCTTTGCTATGGCCGGTTTTACCATACACAATGTCGAGGAGCGCCGTCTCGATAAGCTAGGAGGACTGGCGCGCCAGATGCCGGTGGCTGCTGTTGTTTTCTCAATCGCCAGTCTAGGCTCTCTGGGCCTGCCGCTGACCAGTGGCTTTGCCGCCGAGTTCATCACGTTAGCCGGCAGCTTTTCCAGCCAGGTAGTCAATGGCGCTCCGGTCTTCACCCTTCTGGCGGCCATCGGAGTGGTGCTGGCCGCCGGCTACATCCTCTGGCTAATCCAGCGGACATTATACGGCCCTGTGAAGGAGCAATATAACGAGGTCAAGGACGCCGACACCCTGGAACGGGTTTATATGTTCACCTTCGTGGCTTTGATTGTGCTGGTCGGCATCTATCCGGCCGTTCTGACTGATATTATTAAGCTGGGTATCGCACCCATTGCAGGCTTGTTCGGCTAAAGGAGTAAATTTTGAACCTGGCACTTTTTGGACCGGAACTGACCCTGACGGCGACAGCGCTGGCCGTTATCCTGCTCGACCTCTTCATCGAGCGTAAGGGACTGCTGGCTTTGCTCAGTATCGCCGGATTAATAGTTTCGGCCGGTTTCACAGTGGCTTTGTGGGGAACTTCTGAGGGCGCTTTCTTCGATACCTTCGCTGTCGATAGCTTCGCCCTTTTCTTCAAACTGCTCTTCCTGGGCATTGCCGCCCTGGTTATCCTGGCCTCGACCGATTACGTCTCCAAGTTCGAGCGCTTCCGCGGTGAATATTACGCCCTGATACTCCTATCGGCACTGGGTATGATTCTGATGTCGGCTACCCGAGAGCTAATCTCCATCTATATCTCCCTGGAGCTGACCGGCATTTCGCTCTATGTCCTGTCCGGCTTCCTGAAGGATGCCAAATCGACCGAGTCCTCGCTGAAATACCTGCTGCTGGGGGCGATGTCCTCGGCCGTGCTGCTTTACGGGATGGCGCTGGTTTTCGGCGTTACCGGCGAGACCCAGCTCGATAAGATAGCTTTCGCTGTCTACAGCATAACTTTGGGCACAGCCTCAGCTAATCCGGCGCTCATCCTGGGCGTGGTGCTGCTGATAGTCGGCTTCGGATTCAAGATTGCCGCCTTCCCCTCCCATATGTGGGTGCCCGATGTCTACGAAGGAGCGCCGACGCCGGTGGTGGCCTATCTTTCCGTGGGCAGCAAAGCCGCCGGCTTCGCCGTTATCCTGCGCGTCTTTTCTACCGCCTTTGCCTTGCCGGACTGGCTGAGCAGTAGCTGGGGAGTCATCTTCGCCGTGCTGGCTGCCATCGGGATGTTCGTCGGCAATCTGAGCGCCCTCCCCCAGACCAATATCAAGCGCATGCTGGGTTACTCGAGCATCGCCCAGGCCGGCTACCTGATGGTTGGCTTGGCCGCCCTGGGAGCGGCCCCTTTCGCCGGCGTTTTGGGGCAGAGCGGAGTGCTCTTCTTCCTGGCTGGCTATGCCCTGGCTAACCTGGGCGCCTTTGCCGCTATCATCGCCATCTCGAACAAGGTCAATAGCGACCTTATCGATGATTATTCCGGCATGATTAAGCGAGCGCCGGTGCTGACATTAGCCCTGAGCCTCAGCCTGATTTCTCTTATCGGTATGCCGCCGGCGGCCGGCTTCATCGGCAAGTTCTACATCTTTAGCGGGGCCGTGCACAGCGGCCTGCTCTGGCTGGTCATCCTGGCCGTCATAAATAGCGTTATCTCCGCCTATTACTACCTGCGGGTGGTCAAGGTAATGTGGTTCAATGAGCCGGCCTCGGACGAAAAAGTGCCTTCCTCCGGCGCCTTACGGCTAGCTTTGCTCATTTCGAGCCTCGGGGTTCTGCTTCTGGGCATCGCCCCCGGACCTGTCCTGGAACTGGCCCGGAACGCCGCCAATATGCTGGGATTTTAGGGCTACCATCTTCTCAAATTCTCTCACTTCAAAAGACATTCTCCCGCTGTCATTGCGAGTCCCGATTTCATCGGGACGAAGCAATCCGTATCCCTATGTCCCTTCAATGAAGTTTACCCCGAACACAGTCGAAGGGTGGTAATCCCTATGGATTATTATGAACGTGTCTTTTCAGGCTGAGCGTCTGATGTCAGGGAAAAGCCGCCTGGGGAGAAATTTGATAATAAAGATAACCAGCGCCACGCCAAGCCCGGCGCTGAGAGCAAACAGCGGTCTGAATCCCCATATCGAGGCCAACCAGCCCCCGACCAGCGGACCCAACCCCCAGCCCAGAGCGCCGGCGCTATTCGCCAGTCCGTAAGCCATCCCCTGCTGCCCCTGGGCGACCGCCAGACCGACCAGAGCATTGGAAGACGCGCCTACTCCCCCGCCGGGTATACTTCCCATGACAAGGAAGATAAATAGCTGGGTCACCGATGTCGCCCATATCGGCGGCAGCCATGACAGAAAGCCCGCCAGGCAGGAAAAGATGAGGAGTGTTCTCAGATTGACGCATGTGCTCAGGCGTGCCGCCACCAGACTGGATAGGGTATACACACCGCCGGTTATGCCGAAAGTCAGCCCTGCGGCGGTGGCCGCCTGACCTGCCGGGTTCAGCTCCTTAATGAAGAGCGGGATTATCGGTCCTGCCAGAGAGCCGGAAAAACTCAATGCAAAGAGGAAAATCATTATCGGTACCATGTCCCTGGAAACAGCCAGGCGCAGCATACCTTTCAGCGAAGCTTGCTGGCGGGGCGGCGCCTCGAATTGCTCCCTGGCCAAAAAGAGAACGAGAATGCCGGCAGCAAAAAGCATACCGCCGATAACGAAGAATGGCTTGGTGTAACCGATATGGTCTGCCAGAAAACCACCGATCATCGGACCCAGACTGCTGCCGCCGGAAACGGCCACCGTGATAAGCCCGGCGGCGTAGGGTATTTTCTCTCTAGGGACAACCGAGGTCGCCATAGCGGTTACGGCGGCGGCGCTACCGGTCAGAATGCCCTGCGCCCACTTCAGGGCGATGAACCAGTAAATATTCGGCGCGATGCCCTGCAAGGCCATAACAACGCCGCCAGCGAACATTACCCGCAGCACCATCGGCTTTCTGCCCCAGCGGTCGGCGGCGATGCCCCATAAGGGGGAGCTTATCAGCATACCCAGTCCGACTCCGCTCGAGGACATACCCGTCCAGAAAGCGGCCTGTTCCGGGGTGTAACCGCCAAGTTGCTGGATAAAAAGGGGCATATACGGGCCGACAAAGGCGAAGCCGGTCATCGCCACGAACTCGGCGATGAAGAGGGTAATAAGGTTCTTTCGCCAGGATTCAGGAGCCAAGTGTAACCGTCTCCGTTTACAAGATTAAGACGCCAAAAATCGCTTATTCACTATACTCCTAAAACACCTGGCGGACAATAGGCGCTACGAGAAGCTCATTAAGGAGCATGAAACTCTAAATACTCGACGAAGCTCAAATTTCAAAGCTTCAAATGTCAAACAAAACCTGAAATCCAAATGACAGAAAGAAGCGTTTTGGCATTGAGCATTTGGGCTTGATTTGTCCCGATGAAATCGGGATGGATTTTGGCATTTGGCTTTGTTTAGAGTTTAGATATTGGGATTTAGGATTTTTCCAGTGAGGTCAGTGAATCATTAGCGGGCTGGCGTCCCTTTCCATAAAGCAGACGGTAAAAGGCAGACCCGGGAACTTGTGGGTGCTTATCTCTTGAAAACCGAACATTTCGTACCAGTTCTTCAAGACAGCGCTTTCGATAATCATACCTAAGGCAACCTTCTTGCCCCCGTTTCCCCTGATGTAATCGATGGCAAATCCGACCAGCTTCGCCCCGTAGCCGCCGTGGCGATGTTCCGGTAGAACGGCGAGCTTCTCGATATAGTAGAGGTCGGCATCGGCTTTCTCGACCGCGATGAAACCGATTTGCCTGCTATCAAGAAAAAGGCCGAAGAATTTCACCGGTCTATTCTTCAATTGCCTTAGCTGGCGGACGGTCAAGAAGCTCGCATGGGTAGGGGCGCTTTCCCGAGTGAGACCAAACTCCTCGGCCACCGTCTTGAAAGAGTTGCGGATAACTCTGGCGCTGGCGGCAAATTCCGTCGGGTCGGTTATTTCTCTAATCGTTGTTTCGTTATGTGACAACTGTTCTTACCATCCGAGTCGTACTCTCGTGCCAAGTAGGGGCAAGGCATGCCTTGCCCCTACTTTTCTCCTGCCTATCCCCCTATCAGCCTCTCCCCGTATTCAAGCAATACCCTGGCTCTCTCGGGTGGGTAGTTGGCTTCCAGATATGTTTTGAGCGCTTCGAGGGGCGGGATTTCCTCAACGGCCGCCTGCTCACCGGTGCCCGTGACGAGTGCCTGACCCAAACGGGAGCGAGCTTCCCGTTTGAAATCCGTGGCTACTGTCGAGAAGTAAGCCTCTTTCAAGGCTCCCCTGATTTCATTGTCCCTGAGCTGGCCGGCCGCTTCCTCAGGCGCGCTAATCTGAAGACGCACGATAGCGTTCCTGACTTTGTCCTCCCCATCAGAACCAATCGCCCGCAGCACGGTGGCGGTCATGTCGATATCCCCAGGCTCAAGATTAACGCTGATAGTGCGGAAGGAACGGCCGGAGACCGGATGAAAATCAAAAGATACGTGCCGGCGGCCGGTCTGTTTATCCGTTTCAATATCAACGACATAGAAGCCTTTTTCGTCGGCTTCCTCGCCGAAGTCCACCCGCTCCAGGCTACCGGCATAGACCACCGGCGGGTTTTCATTCAAGACCTGCCGCTTGTGGATGTGCCCCAGCGCAATATAGTCAAAAGCGGGATTAGCCAGATTGCCCAGCAGAACCAGAGGCTCCTGGCCGATGGCCATCAGCCTTTCCGAGCCGACCTTAGCCTGGTCGACCCCGACGTGGGCTGCCAGGATGGCGGGCAGGGTGGGATCGAGCCTACTGGCAAGGTCGGCGATAGTCTTGGTGAGCACCTCCTGAAGCTGCCGGCTAATCTGCTCCAGGGTCAGATTCTTGGCTTCCTCCCTTTTCAGCAGGGCGCTGCGCCTGAGCCAGGGTAGAGAGGCAATCTGGATAGTGCCGCTCTTGGTTTCGATGCGATAAACGTCGGGCTTATTGGAAACATAAACATTCTTGACGGACAGGGTCTGAAAAATCTCAGTGCTGGTCGCCTTGCCGATGGCGTTGGGCAAGTCGTGATTGCCGACGAGCAGGAAGATGGGAATACCGCCCTCAGCCAGCCGGTTGATGCGCTTGGCGAACTCCCTCTGCTGGGTCTGCCCCGGCTCACGGCTCTTATAGGCGTCCCCGCAAAAGAGCACCAGGTCGATTTTGCTTTCCAGGGCGTATTCGACGAGCTTATCCAGGGCAGCCAGAAAATCATCCAGGCGCGTCGAGACGCCCGTCTCGGGATTTATTTTCCCGTAGGTCTCAACTCCTAAATGCAGGTCGGCAAAATGGAGGATTTTCATCGTAACAAATCCAAATGCCAATATCCAAAGTTCAAATCAAGCCCAAATGTTTTAATGTCTAAAGACGCCGATTCTAACGTTTTTGAGATTTGTGACTTTGAATTTTGACATTTATTCGACATTTGAGCTTTGGAATTTGAACTTGTTTATTGCGTCTTCTCTATCTGCTTCAAGGCCTTAATCAGGGCATCGGTGTGCTCTGGCTTCCCGACACTGATGCGGATATAGTCCTTCAAACGAGGCTCCTCGAAGTAGCGCACCAGGATACCTTTCTGCTGGAGCTTCTGCTTAAGCTCTTTCGCCTCGCCCTTCTCCACCCGGCAGAGGATGAAATTAGCCTGTGAGGGTACAGTCTTCAGCCACTTGATGTTTTTCAGCTCCTCATAGAGTCTGGCCCGCTCGGCGATTATTTTGTCCACATTGCCCTTGAGGTAAGCGAGGTCCTTGAGTGATTCTTCCACGGCCACCAGCGCCGCCACATTCACGTTATAGGGCATCTTGATTTTGAGCAGGTAATCGGCGATTTTCTCCGGGAACAGCCCGTAGCCGATCCTCAGACCGGCCAGTCCCGCCCATTTGCTGAAGGTGCGCAAGACCATCAGGTTCGGAGACTTGCCCACCATCGGCGTCACTGTCTCCCTACCGAATTCGCAGTAGGCCTCGTCAACCACGAAAGGCAATCCGGTGTCCAGTATTTCCAGCAACTCCGGGCGGGGTATCATCGTGCCCGTCGGGTTGTTCGGATTGACCAGGAAGATTACCTTTGTCTTGTTAGTGATGACGGCTTTAACGGCAGCCGCAGTGATGGCAAAACTGTTATCTCTGTGAACCTCGACGATATTGCCGCCGCAGAGCAAAGTGCTGAAACGAAAAATGCCGAAGGTGGGCACGCAGTTTATTACCTCGTCGCCCGGCTTGAGAAAGAGGCGCAAGATGAGGTCGATAAGCTGGTTAGAGCCACCCCCCGCCACGATATGCCGGGCATCGATACCGCAATACCCGGCCAGTAGTTCCCTGATTTTGGCCTGGCCGTCATCGGGATAGATATTAAAATGGGGATAAGCAGCCAGCGCCCGGTTCACCCCGGGCGAGCAGCCGTAGGGGTTCTCGTTGGCATCGAGCTTGATGATATCCTCGACCGCTACCTCTACCTTCCCCTTGAGCGTCTCCGGTGATGTGGCCGCGGAGTAGCCGCCGAAGCTGGCTAAATCAGGCCTGATTAACTTTTCTATACCGTCTTTTTCAGTCATGTTCCTCTGATTCCCCTGTGTAACCAACGGCACATTTTAACACCGATTCGTAGGGAAGGACAAACCAAGAGCGAAAAGATGACCTAAGTGTCATTCTCGGCTTGACCGGAGAATCCATAATCAGTCGATGGATATGGATTCCCTGCCTGCGCGGGGAATGTCAGCGATTTTTAAACACTCTCTGATGTGCGTTGGAAAGGTATGGAGACATCAGTCAGTCGGAATGGGGCTAATCTTCCCCCCCCCCCCCGGACTGCGGTTACGTGCTCAACCAAAGGGGATTTGCCGCGCTGGAAGCGAATCCTGACGTGAACAATACGGCGCTTCCGAACCTCTGAATGGCCGCAGGGTATGTTATCCGCGAAAGTAACTGGCGAATCAGAAGAAGAGTAGGAGAAGGTATAAGAATCGGGTATGCTTATCTTTTCTTCCGTGCCGTGCCAGGGGCACAGAATAGTTATCTGAGGCATAGTCCCCCTCCTGTCGGAGCGTACTCGAGAATGCTTGTCAAGTCAGTATGGCGGCTCGCTGTCAATACGTATCAATACGTAACTCCACATAGTATTGATACGTATTTTAGAGTAAAGGAATGGAGGGCATTTGTCAATCATGCTCGTCGAAGTCAAAGGCGCCGTGCGAGGGTATTTGTAAATGCCGTTGCCCGGTTGGACATCCTTCCGGTACCGGAAGGACACGACATCTTTTGTATGGAATCTTATTTCCGCATACTTCCATCTTTGAGGCTGGGGTTTCGCGTTGACAGAAAATGAAATCGTGTGCTAACGTGAGCTTGCGGGTTTGCGAGCCCGCCGCGCGCGCCGCCCCCGGGTCTGCGTGGTGATGCCTGGGTGGTGATATTTAGAGAATGAGCGTGTGAGAGCGAGCAATGGTGAATTCCGCGAGTACACAATGGTGGATAAACTGCCCGCAATGACATTAGACTCCTCTCCCCTTGCGGGAGAGAGCCTGCCCCGTACTTGATACGGGGATTGAGGTGAGGGGGGCGACGAGAGATGATATATTATCACCCTGACCCCTTCGGCAAGCTCAGGGCAGGCTCTGACCCTCTCTCCTCAAGGACGTGTGATGTGAATTAAGCAACCTCGATTTCCCATTGTACGGGCAGTTTTGTAACCTGTCCGCTGGCGGGCGGGTTCGAAACCCGCCCCTTCGTTTGCCAGATTTGGTTTCGACCCTCGTACGTCCTCAAGAGAGAGGGAACTGGAACGGAAACATAATTTTTGGACAGGTACCTATCTAAGTCGTCTTTCCACCGCCTTGGCGTGGGCTTCTAGCCCTTCGGCTTTAGCCAGGGTCTGGGCTGCAGGACCTAGCTTTTTCAGCAAAGCGGCATCGACATCTATAACGCTGGTCAGCTTGACGAAATCGGTGACGTTGAGGGGAGAACTGAAGCGCGCTGTCCCGCCGGTGGGCAGGACGTGGCTCGGCCCGGCGATGTAATCCCCCAGCGCCACCGTCCCTTTTTCACCAAGAACAATGCAGCCGGCGTTGGAGATTTTGTCCACGTAAGAAGCGGCATCCTTTACCTGCAGCAAGAGGTGCTCCGGAGCGTAAAGATTAGCCAGCTCGATGGCCTGGTTGATGTTAGCCACCACCGCCATCACCCCCCGCAACCCCAGGGAATCCCGCGTACGCTCCGAATCGGGCAACTCACCGAGTTGCTTCTCGACCTCCTGCATTACCTTGTCCACCATAGATTGCGACGTGGTCACGAGCACCGCCGAACCCAGGTTATGCTCCGCCTGCGCGAGAAGGTCAGATGCCACGTAAGCCGGATTAGCTGCAGCATCGGCGATAATCAAGACCTCGGAAGGCCCGAAAAGACCATCAATGCCGACCACCCCGTAGACCAGCTTCTTGGCCAGTGTTACGTATACATTCCCCGGCCCGCAGACTTTGTCCACGGCAGGCACAGACTCAGTACCGAAGGCTAGAGCGGCGATTGCCTGTGCGCCCCCGACGGAGAATATCCTGTCCACTCCGGCGATATCAGCGGCGACTAAGGTCAGCGGCGAAACGCTGCCCGATTTGCCTGGCGGCGTCATCAAGATGACGTCTTTGACGCCGGCCACCTTCGCAGGGGTCACCACCATTAGCAGTGAAGAGGGCAAAGGAGGAAAACCAGGGGTGTAGACGCCGATGCGGTTCAGCGGGCGCATCTTCCACCCCAACCCACCCCTGTCGCCATCGCGGACAAGGTTCCTTTTCTGTGCAGTATGATACGAGCGAATCCGGCGCGCGGCCAGCTTCATTGCTGAGAGCAGCCTGGCGTCCACCTGGTCATATGCGGCCGCTATTTGCTTCTTGCTCACCTCCAGCGAGGTCAGCTTCACGCCATCGAACTTGAGGGTATAGTCACGGACAGCGGCATCCCCCCGTTTGCGCACGTCGTCTATCCAGGTGCGCACGTCCTTCTCACGCTCATCGGTCTCAAGCGCCGCCGCAGAGGGCCCGCGCCTGGATAAAGCTTCTTTCGCTGCTTCAAAACCTTTAATGATTCTCAAGGAATCCTAACCCCCTGGCCCCCTTCCCTTTGTAAAAGGGAAGGGGGAATACGCCCCTTTGAGACGAGCTTGGTCTTCTGCAAATCTCCCATTTTACAGGCATCTCCCTTTCGTAAAGGGAGACTGAGAGGGATTCAGAATAGAAAATCCCCCTAATCCCCCTTTGCCAAAGGGGGAGGTGCTAAGGCTTTCCTCAGAATCTCCGTAATCTCCCTAATCCTCTTCGCCTTGGCCGGGTTGTCAATACTGTTCTTATTGCCGATGAGGCGTCCGGTGGACTCAAAAATGGTCTCGATAATCTTAAGATTATGTCTGGCAATGGTGCTGCCTGTCTCGGTATTCTCGATGAGCAGGTCGGCGTCCTCGGGCAAAAATGCTTCGGTGGCGCCCCAGGTGGGAATGACCTTGTAAACGCCGAGGTGATTATCCCGGGCGTACTTATCCGAGATATTGGTGTATTCCGAGGCCACTCTGACCGTCAGGCTGCGTTCGGCGTAAAGCTGTCTCAATTCAGCGATGCTTTCCACCGGCAATTCTTTGCTGACCACGGCCACTATCCGCACCCAGGCAAACTTCAGGTCGAGAAGCTCGGTGGCCGGGCTGGAAGGGAACTGGTAGAGGTGGTCGGTCAGCCAGTCCTTGCCGGTGATAGCCAAATCGAAATTGCCGTTCGCCACCTGCATCGGCATATCCTGAGGCCGGATGACCTTCATACTGACGCCTTCCAGATGTGAAACCGGACGGCGGTTGCCCGTTGTTGAGGGGTAATCATCAATTCGGATACCCGCTTTGCTCATTAGCTGGCAGGTCGGCGATTGCTGGTGGCCGTCTGGTAAAGCCAGCCTGATTACCTTCCCATCCACATCGGGAACAGGATAGCTGCCTGATGACGGCTCTTTTCTGGCAGAAGCTGGTAGGGAAGGCGTTTGTGCCGCAGGCAGGTGGACATCCAGAGATGACAGCAGCTGGCTAAGGTCTTCCCTTTCCCAGCTATTTTTGTTGGCGATAAGACAGGCCTGAAAATCGAGCACATCGCTCACCGGTTTCAGGTTCTGTTCACCGGGTTTGCCGGCGACCAGCGCTAGTTCGGCGCTCTCCGGTGGGTAGCCCTCGGCCGCCCCCCACAGGGGAAAAACGCTGAACCGCCTCAGCCTGTTTTTCAGGGCAAAAGCCTCAGCCAGATTAGGGTACTCACTGACAAGCCGGATAATCTCTCTCTTCGCCTGGATTGCCTCAATAGATGGCGCCACTTTTGAACCGGATGCAACCATATATAACGCGCCTTTTCCATAGCCGAGATTCCTCAGCTTGACCAGCGGCGAAGCGGAGTATTTAGCCATTAGCTCCTCAAGCCAGTCCAGCCCGCAAATGCCCAGATCGTAGTTGCCGACGGCCACCTGGATGGGAATATCCCTTTCGTGGAACATCTTGACCAGCAGGTTTGGGAAACGCTGGCTTTTCAGGCGGTAGTTGCGCGCGCCATCCGTGTAGCCGTCCAAACCCCAGCCAGCTTTCTCAAGGAGACTGGCCGTCTCGGGCAGAAGTTTACCTTTAGGTAATGCTACTTTCAGTTGTTTTGCCATTCGTATGACCTTGTCCCCTTAGTTAGGCTGTCCAAAAAATGTCATTCCAGCCCCGTATCGCAGTACGGGGTAAACTCCGGCTGGAATCCAGAAGTGGAGGGCATCCTGGATTCTGGCTTTCGCCAGAATGACAGCCAGGCGCCTATCCTAGCAGCTTCAAGACCTCTTTCGCCGTCTGTGCCTCGAACTTTTTGCGCTTAGAGCGGTCGGTCAGAACAAAATGGGGCGCTTTATCCCGCACATCGAGCAGCCATTTGTAGTTGGCCGGCGGCTGAGCGCCGAGACCTACTTCAGCATTGTGACCGGCTTCGTGCAGGGTGGCCGCCAGCTTAAAAGCTCCCTTTAGTCCGGCTCCGGACTCAGCCCTAATCAAGATTTTCTGAGCCTGCGGTCCCGCTAAAGTCCCCACTTTGGTCGACTTCATCAGGTGGTCCAGATAAAGAGCAAAGCCTGAAGCCGGGGTCTGCTTACCCCCCATCAGAGGAATCAGGTGGTCATATCTGCCCCCGCCCCCAATCTGCTCGCCATCAATCAGGAGCTTGAACATCAGCCCGGTATAGTACTCGAAACCCCGCCCGGAAGTCAGGTCGATGTGATAATCGACTCCCACCGATTCCAGAAGCTCCACGGTATCTATAAAGTTACTCAGCGCAGGCTCCAATTCTGAGGATTCCCCATTAAACAGGGCTTTCAGATTTTTCAGAAAACCCGATGATTTCCCCTTCATCTCTAGCAAAGTGGCTAAAGCCTGCCCTGAGCTTGTCGAATGGGTGCTGCCCAGTTCAGGCCTCTCGGATTTCGTCATCGCCAGGACAGCCTCGTCACCATCCAGAAGCCGGTCATATATCTTGTGCTGCTCCTCGGGACTCAGGCCGAACTTAGCCAGTAACGCCCTTATCAAGTCGGCATGTGACAGTCTCAGCTCGACATTTTGAAGCCCCAATTGCTTCAAGACTCCCAGAGCCAACAGTACCAGTTCGACCTCGGCGACGGTCGAGCCAGCGCCGATAAGTTCCACTCCGCATTGCCACTTTTCCCGGCTCTCTTTTCCAGTCTCCTCAAAACTAAAAACGTTGGTCACGTAAAAGAGCTTGGCCAGCTTTCTGGCGCTCAGAGCCTCGATGTAAAGCCGGGCGATGGGAATGGTGCCATCGGGTCTGAGCACTACCCGCTCCCCACTCCAGCCATCCCAATCGAGGAAGGAATAGACCTTGCCCAGGCGGCTAGGGGTAAGCGTGCCGGTCGAGGTAAACAAATGCAGGTACTCGAGGGTAGGCGTCCTGACCTCTTCATAACCCCACTTCAGACAGCAATCCCGAAAGACTCCCTCGATGAGGCGGAATTTTCTCATATCCTCAGGAGATAGGTCCTGAGTTCCCTTAGCCCTCTGCACTCCCATAACAACTCCTTCGACAAGCTCCTTCGGCGGAGTTTACACTGAGCGAAGCGAACGTGCTCAGGACAGGTCAGAGCAAGCCCCTTCTCAAATAGCGGATAAAGTTTACACTACTTTAGTCAGCCATTCAAGCGGACTTGTATCGAATGTCATACGAGGAGCACATTCCCCTTCACTGCGTTCAGGGTCAGTGTAAACTCCACCCGAAGCAACCCGTCCCCAGCTTCACGGATTGCTTCGCTATGCTCGCAATGACGGCACTCCCCGCTGTTGCCGCAGTTTAAACACCTTCTAATGTCTGTTACTAAACACTCTCACTTTCTCTCCTTGACAGGTTGAATGGTCTGGTCTAAACTGCTCTAGGCTATGGTCCGTGATAATCTCTCGATATTATCGAACACAACAAATTGATGCTGATGAGGATTTTACTTTATGCAAGAAAACAAATGGTACAACTTAAACGTGAGCGAGGTTTTCGATTCCCTGCGCTCGATGCCCGGGGGCTTGACGGCGGAGGAAGCTAAAAAGCGTCTTGCGGAGCACGGCTTCAACGAATTGGGGGAAGAAAAGAGAATCTCTCCCTGGGTGCTGCTCGCCGGGCAATTCAAAAGCGTTCTGATAATCATCCTTTTGGTCGCCGTGGCGCTTTCGGTCATCATCGGACTGATTAATTACAAGCCGGGTGCCGGAATGCCTGAGGAAATCACCGATGCCATCGTCATTATGGCTATTGTCGTTGCCGCTGTTTTCCTTGGTTTTATTCAGGAATACCGCTCGGAGAAGGCGATGGCCGCCTTGAAAAAGATGGCCGCCCTTACGGCGACTGTGATTAGAAATGGCGAGGATGTCGAAATACCCGCCAGAGAGATAGTCCCCGGGGATGTCGTTATGCTCACCACGGGAGATAGGATTCCGGCTGACTTGAGGCTCATCGAGGCGCCTAACCTGAGAACCGAGGAGGCATCTCTCACCGGTGAGTCGACCCCTGTCGAGAAAACAACCCAAGCGATTCAAGGCGAGGACATATCTATCGGTGACAGAAAGAACCTGGCTTATAGCGGCACGTCGGTAGCCTATGGCCGGGGTAAAGGCGTTGCCGTTGCCACAGGAATGAAAACCGAATTCGGCAAGATTGCTACTATGCTTCAAGAGGTGGAAGAGGAAGAAACCCCGCTTGAGAAGAATCTAGCCCGTGTCGGCAAAATGCTTGGCTACGCCAGTCTGGGCATTGTCGCCATTGTGGCTATCCTCGGCATCATTCGGGGGCATACGTTAATGGAGATGTTCATCTGGGGTGTGAGCCTGGCGGTGGCCGCCGTACCCGAAGCCCTGCCGGCGGTGGTGGTCATCTCGCTCTCTATCGGCGTGCAAAAGATGGTAAAGCGCCATGCCCTGGTGCGCCGGCTGGCTGCCGTCGAGACGCTCGGCTGCACCACTGTAATCTGCTCGGATAAGACGGGCACTCTGACCCAGGATGAAATGACGGTGCGCCAGCTTTACGCCGATGGCAGGTTCGTCTCGGTCAGCGGGGTTGGCTATGAGCCGGTGGGGCAGTTTTCATCTAATAATACGGCTATCGAAACCTCCCGTGATAGCTCGCTGCAAATGCTGATGAAAATCGGCACCTTATGTAATGATACCAAACTGGTTACCTTCGATGGTAACTGGGATATCAAGGGCGACCCCACCGAGGGGGCGTTGGTGGTCGTTGCCCATAAGGCCGGGCTGCGTCAGGAAGACGCCAATCGAGACTTCCCCCGTATCGATGAAATCCCCTTCTCCTCGGAAAGAAAGAAGATGACCACGATGCATAATACCCCGCAAGGTATTATGGCTTATTCCAAGGGAGCGCCGGAAATGATTCTGGAATCTTGCTCTCATATTCTCAGTGGCGGTCAGGAGAAGGCGCTCAGTGAAAAGGACAAATCGGCTGTTCTTGAATCTGCCCGGCAGATGGCTGACAATGCCCTGCGCGTTCTCGGTATGGCTTACAAGCGCCTGCCCAGCATCCCTGACTGTAAGGAGGACTCCGAAAAGGGAATGGTCTTTGCCGGTCTGGCCGGTATGATAGACCCGCCCCGCCCGGAAGCTAAAGATGCTATCGCGCTGTGCGGCAAGGCGGGCATCAAATCGGTGATGATTACCGGCGACCACAAGATTACGGCTATGGCAGTGGCCAGAGAGCTTGGCATTCTGAAAAAGGGAGTAGCTTATACCGGCGCCGAGCTTGATAAGATGAGCGAACGGGACCTGGAAAACCAAGTCGAGGATATCGAAGTCTACGCCCGTGTCTCGCCATCCCACAAGCTAAGGGTAATCGAAGCCTTTAGCAAAAGGGGGCACATCGTGGCGATGACCGGTGATGGCGTCAACGATGCCCCGGCCCTCAAGAAGGCCGATATTGGCGTGGCTATGGGAATTACGGGGACCGATGTCAGCAAAGAAGCAGCGGCTATGGTCTTAACCGATGATAACTTTGCTTCCATCGTAGCGGCGGTGGAGGAGGGGAGGGGCATCTTCCAGAACATCTCGAAATACCTGACATTCCTGCTTTCCGCCAATGTCGGCGAGGTGCTCATTATGTTCATCGCCGGCTTGACCGGCATGGCGCTGCCTCTGATAGCCATCCACATACTGTGGGTGAACCTAACAACAGACGGATTTCCGGCCCTGGCCCTGGCTGTTGACCCGCACGACCCGGATATTATGGAGCGCCCCCCCCGCGACCCCAAGAAGAGCATCTTTACTCCGCGGATATTGACTACTATCGGCGTCATCGGTGTTGTTATGGCTGTTACCATACTGCCGATGTTCGTCTGGAAGATGACCTCGATGGGCGGTGACTGGCGGGACTCACAGAATCCTCTCCTGCCTGAAGCCCAGACTATGGTACTGGGGACGATGGTCTTATTCGAGCTGCTCTTATCATTCGCCTGCCGCTCCGAACTACATAGTATCTTTAAACTGGGCTTTCTAAGTAACAAGTGGCTGATACTAGCTACTCTCTCGTCCCTCGTTCTCCTCCTAGTAGTTATGGAACTCCCGGCTCTGGAAGGGCCTTTCCATCTGGTGCCACTGACCTGGGAGGACTGGTCGATTATGCTCCCGTTGGCTTTCGCCGGGTTCATCTCCGTTGAAATCTTAAAGGTCATCTTCCGCAGGATGGATAAAGCGGCGAAACTAGCGAGCGTTTGAGCGCAGATAGAGAACGAATTAATCTCAATACCGAAACTGTAGGGGCACGGCATGCCGTGCCCCTACATAAGCATAAGCCTGTAGGCCGGTTACTTCTTCAGTTGCCTTTCCAGGAACGAGTTGGTGAGCTGCCAGGCGTCTCTGGCGGATTCCGTATGGTAGCGTGTTCCCGTATCGTTGAAGAAGGCATGAGCCGCCCCGGGGTACACTTTGTGTTCAAAGGATTTGCCATACTTCTTCATCGTTTCTTCCAGGGCGGGAACGTTTACGGTAATTCTGGTATCTAGAGCGCCGTAAATTCCGAGAACCGGCGCCGCGATATTCGCCACGTTTTCTATGTTGGCCGGATTGGGGCCGTAATAGACGACCGCCGCCTCGAGATCCTGGTTATGAGTGGCATAGAGCAGGGAGTTCCCCCCGCCCCAGCAGTAGCCCAGCACGCCGATGCGGTCCTTGTTCACGTATGAAAGCGACCGCAAGTACTGGAAGGCGGCATCGAGGTCCTGCATTATGCCTTCGCTGGCAAGCTTTCCGATAGCGGCGACAGCCTCGTCAGTGGTAGCAAACTGGGCGGTGCCGCCGACCCTTGAAAGCAGGTCGGGAGCCAGAACGGCATAACCCTGGTTTGCGTAGCGCCTAGTTACGTCCTCGATATGCCCGGTTAGCCCACGGTTCTCATGGATGATGATGAGACCGGGCAGGCTCGCCCCGGTCTTCGGTTTGGAAAGGTAAGCCTTGATGGTGAACCCCTCGCTGGCGAAGGTGACCTGCTGGCTATCCACCGCACTTGCGTCTACGCTCCCCGGAGGAGCTTCGGCTGCCGGGGGTACCGGAGGCGTCTGCGCGGGGGCGGACGGGGGCGGTGGGGTAGTGGAAGGTGTCGGAGCCGGTGCCGGAGCACAGGCAGTCAGTCCTATCAGTAAAATTGCCGCCATAAGAGCTGCGTATCGCTGCAGTACTAGATTCGCTTTCATAATTGAACCTCCCTTCAAAATGGATGCCTAACTCCCATTATGGCAGCTTCAACCGGCGAGCATACGCAAAGCTACGTATTCTGTATGGAAAATCCCCCTAGTATCATGTCACTGTCTAGTCTTGGTGGCACAGGCATCCCCGCCGTACCACGGCGTGCAGGCACGGAGGCCTGCACCACCAGCATATCGGTCAGGAATTAGCCGATATCCGCCACATCGCTGATATTGATTTCCAGCATCTTGACGCTGGCCAGGATGCGCTCGATGTTGCGGTCGACTGCCTCGATGCCACCGGCAAGCTCCTTCAGTTCCAGAGCCGATTTCTTTATCGAGAGGATCTTGCCAGCCATCTTATCTAAGGGATACTCATCTGTCATAAAACTTACTCCTTGTGCCTCAGGTCTTTGAACCGTCTGGCTTTGACATCGTACCTGGGCAATGCGCCGTAGCTGTGAAACTCCAGGTTGTAGTTCAGATTGGTCTTCAGCCGGAGCTGGTCGACCAGCCTCGGTTTCACCGAGCCAAGGTTCCCTTCTTGACCGGGCTTCAACTCGACTTTGAGGGTAATATCATCGATATCGCCATCTTTGGTCACTACCACTTCATATTCATCGCTGAGTTCCGGAATGTCTCTGACGACCTCCTCGATGGCGGCTGGCGCCAGCAGCACCCCTTTCACTTTGGTGATGTCGTCTGCCCGCCCCTGCACGCCCCCCCTCAGCAACGAGAATGTCCGCCCGCAATCGCACGGTTCGGGACTCCACTCGATGATGTCTTTGGAATCGAACCTGATGCAGGGCTGCGCCATCCGGTTCAGATTGGTGATGACCATCTTGCCTTTCCTGCCGGGTTCGGTAATCAACTCGCCTGTTTCAACGTCTTCGATTTGCACAAGGAAGAGGGCGTCATTGATATGCTGTCCGGACTGATACTCGCACTCAAACCCCCAGGCGCCGATTTCAGTAGCCCCGGCGTGGTCGTAGACCTTGGCTCCCCAGGCTTCTTCCATTCTCCGGCGAGTCGCCGGGATGCTCCCGCCAGGCTCGCCAGCCACGGTTATCCTTTTTATGCCCAGGTCCTTCGGGTTGATACCCAGCTTCGTTTTGGCGGTATCTGCCATGCCCAGAACATAGGTTGGAGTCGCCATAAAAGCGGTGCACCTCAGCTCCTGCATCTTCAGTATGCGAGCCTCGGTATTGAGCACGCCCCCGGGCACCACCTCACAACCTATCTTTTCAGCGCCATAGTGGGCCGACCAGAAGGCAATAAAAACATTGTAGCCGAAGGGGAAAAAGACCCGGTCGGAGGCGCGGTAGCCTTCCGAGTAGAGGATATAAGCCCACTGCTCGGCAAACAATTCCCAGTCCTGCCAGCTATCGGCCTGATAGACCGGCTGTCCGGTAGTGCCGCTGGTCTGGTGGTATTCGGTAACTTGTTCCAGGGGCACCGAGAGAATATCTCCATACGGATAAGGCTCTTTCCCCTGAATTGCCCGCATCATCGATTTCTCCACTTTCGGCACCCGGGCGATGTCCGCCGTAGTCTTGATATCGCCAGGTTCGATGCCGGCGTTCCGGTAAAACTGACGATAGAACTTCGAGTTCTCGTAAGCCCACTTGAAAATTTCCCGAAACTTCATCATCTGAAGCTGCTCCATCTTCTCGCGGGGTAAAGTCTCGATAATGGGATTCCAATATTTTTTGCTTTCCATGCTTCCTCCAAACCGGCTTGCTACGATTGTAGACAGGCAGACCGCCGGTTGTCAAAGATATAAAGCTAAGCGTGACTTTTCGCTAAATACGTAATCTTAACGCGTCCGTTACGTAGTTCTACTAATAAGATTAAGTAAACATCCGTAGTAAAATTCATTAGTTTTCCATAGTAGAATTTACTAGTGACGGAAAGGGAGGAATGAATTGTGAAAGCTAGAAGATTTGTTCTATTGAAATTAATGGGATTATCCTTGGCTGCCATGATGTTGCTGCTCAGCGCCTGCACCCAGGTGTCTACGGAGGATATACAGGGGTTACTGCAGGCGATGCAGGGCAAAGAAATGATTGTCACACTGGACGATGGGAGCACTGTCAGAATTACAGTGCAGGATGCCCAGGCAGCCGCAGCCGCGCAACAACTGGTCGGTAAGCAGGTCGATGTCCGCGTTCGCGTCAGAGGTCAGGATAGAGAACTGGACGATGTCCGGCGCGTCGGCGAAGACCAGAAATTCACCGGTGTCATAGAGTCTATGGGGAGCGATACCTGGACCATCGGCGGGCGGGTTTTCAAAGTCGATGCCAACACCGAGCTCGATGGGGGCCTGGCCGTGGGCGTAACCGCCAGGGTAGAGTTTGTCTCACAAGCGGATGGCACGCTCCTGGCTACCGAGATTGAGACCGATGAAGAGGACGAGAAATTCAAGGGTACGATACAGTCGATAAGCAGTGACGCCTGGGTTATCGGCGGGCAGACTTTCAAGATTAACGCGGCTACCCGCATCGATGAAGGATTGGCTGTCGGCGAGCCGGCGCGGGTCGAGTTCGTGATTCAGCCGGATGGTTCCTTCCTGGCGACCGAGATAGAGAGCGACCAGCCTGAGGACCGCTTCGCCGGCGCTATCGAGTCGATAGGGAGTGAAGCCTGGACTATCGGCGGCCGGACTTTCAAGGTTAATGCCGCCACCGAGCTCGATGATGGTCTTGCCGTTGGCGTGAAAGCTCGCGTGGAGTTCATCACCCTGGCAGACGGCACTTTCCTGGCGACGGAGATTGAAACCGATGAGGCCGAAGACCGCTTCAGCGGCGTTGCCGACAATATCACGGCCAGCGCCTGGATGGTCAGCGGCACGACATTCAAAGTGACTGAGTCCACCAGAATTGATTCGGGCATCGTCGTCGGCTCGAAAGTGAGAGTGCGCTTTACTACTCTGGCCGATGGGACGATGCTGGCGACAAGAATCCAGGAAGATAGAAGCGGGCGCAGAGGCGGAGAGCCTGAGCAACAAAAGCCGGAAGTGCCGCGCAATTTTGAAGCTCACCTATCGGGCGGGGAAGAAGTGCCACCGGTAGATACTCAAGCTCAAGGCGAGGCGATTTTCCGCTTCAGCGATGACGGCGCCACGCTCAGCTTCAGACTTATGGTATCCAATGCCGAAAACGTTTCAATGGCACATATTCATCTGGCAGCTAGGGGGCAGAACGGCCCGGTAGCAGTGTGGTTGTATCCGCTGGCACCGCCGGCAAAACCGATTCCAGGCAGGTTCGACGGTGAACTGAGTACAGGCAACATTACTGCCGCAAATCTGGTTGGACCTCTCCAGGGGCAACCATTAAGCGCCCTCATAGAGCGAATAAAAGCCGGCGAAGCCTACGTCAACGTTCACACCGCAAAATTCCCTGGCGGTGAAATTCGGGGGCAAATAGGTACGGGTGGTGGTAGGCCAGGGGCACAGGAAGACCAGAAGTTTACGGGCAAGATAGAGTCTATGACTGCCGGCTCATGGGTTATCGGCGGCAAAACCTTTAAGGTAGATGCTTCGACCGTACTGGATAGCGGCCTGGCCGTCGGTGTAAATGTAAAAGTCGAGTTCATAACCCAGCCTGACGGCTCACTGCTGGCGAAAGAAATAGAGACCGCCAAGTAGTCTCGGCCTTGAATCAAATATCATTCTGAGTCCCGATTTGTATCGGGACTCAGAAAAGAGGCAACCCCTTTTCACATTAGGCAACCTTATGGCATGGACTTCATAAAACTGTATAATTAGTCTATGAGCCGTAGCAGTATCGAAGACGCCAAACTCCGCCTCTCCCATGAAACCGGCACCATTATCAAGGACTGGGGCGGGCGGCTGCCGATTGCACTCATCTACCCGAACTCCTACTACATCGGCATGTCCAGCCTGGGCATCCAGGCCATTTACAGCATAATTAACAGCTACCCGAATGCTGTCTGCGAGCGGGTCTTCTGGGACAAAACGGACAAGGGTAAGCCCGCCCCTCCCCTGAGCGTTGAATCCCGGCGGCCGCTGACTGATTTTGCCGTTATCGCTTTCTCCATCAGCTATGAGCTTGACTACTTTAACGTGGTGCAGATTCTCAAAGCCGGCGGCATCCCCCTCTATGCCAAAGACCGCAATGAGACCCACCCCCTCATCATCGCTGGCGGCCCCTGCATCACGGCTAATCCGATGCCCCTCGCCCCCTTCTTCGATTGCCTCTGTATCGGCGAGGCAGAGCCAATCCTGCCCTCGCTGCTGCCGGTACTGAGTGAAGACATTTCAGAAAAACGGGATAACCTGCTAAATGCACTTGCCAAACTGCCCGGTATCTATGTGCCGCAAGTATCGCAGACCTACCCGATTACCCGCCAGTACGCCACCAAATTAGATGACTTTCCGGTGCACTCGGTCGTGCTGACCCCGGACACCGAGCTGGGCGACCTCTACCTCATCGAGGTGGAGCGGGGCTGTAGCTGGGGCTGCCGCTTTTGCATGGTCAGCACTCACTTCAGCCCGATGCGCTACCGCTCCCTGGATAGCCTCATCGCCCAGAGTAGGGAGGGGCTTAAATTCCGAAAGCGCCTGGGGCTGGTAGGGCCGGCTGTTCCCGACCACCCCAAATTCGAGGAGCTGCTGGCCGGGCTGCAAGGGCTGGGGGCAGACCTCTCCATCGCCTCCCTGCGCATCAAACCCCTCCCCACCATCGCCCTGCAGGAAATGGCAAAGGGCGGCGCCCGCACCATCGCTCTCGCCCCCGAGGCTGGCTGCCAGCGCCTGCGCCAGGTGATTAAAAAGAATATCTCAGAAGACGATATCCTGAAGGCAATGAGTAAAGTGGCCGAGCAGCCGGGTATCGACCAGCTCAAACTCTACTTTATGATTGGCTTGCCCTCGGAGACCGATGAGGACATCGAGGAGATGGTCAGGCTCACTCTCGAATGCAAGGCGGTTCTCGACCGCAAGAGAGCCGGCATCCGCATCACCCTGAGCATCGCCCCCTTTGTTCCCAAAGCAGGCACGCCTTTCCAGTGGTTGCCGATGGAGCAACTGACCACCCTGCAGCGCCGTTTTAATCTCCTCAAGAGAGCGTTAATCCCTAAAGGAATAACGCCCAAAGCGGAAAGCCTGGCCTGGAGCCAGGTGCAGGGGATTCTGGCGCGGGGCGATTCCCGTCTAGCCGAGGCGCTGGCTGAGACAGAAGAAGTATCTCTCTCCGGCTGGCAAAAGGCACTCGATAAATGCGGCCTGGATGCTGACTCTTATCTCTACCGGAAATGGGGTACAGATGAAGAACTGCCCTGGGCGGTGGTGGATTCAGGCATAAAACCGGGGCAGTTGGAGGGGGAGTTGGGACGGGCGGTGGGGTAAAATCTCTCTCTTTCTCCCTTTTACAAAGGAAGATGCCTGTGACATTATCTCACGTGTCTCAGGTATCCCCCTTTGAAAAAGGGGGACTAAAGGGGGATTTTGGAATGAATCCAACGGACTTCAGGTCACAAGGAATTCTAACCTTAAAACATTGGCGATTATATACTTGACACGGATTAGTTTTCATGCTATACTATCCTTATGATGGTGAATTCGAGACTGGCTTGTCATCCTTCTCGTGAGCAATTTCCTTTAACTTCTCCAAGATTTTCTTGGGAAATATCTTCTTGGCTAGTTCCTCAGTGGTCATATCAATCAGCCGTTTCTTACGTTTTGGCATTAGGAGGCCTCCAATGAAAAACATGGACATAATGAAGCTAATGGACGACTTTCAAAGCGATGATTCATGCCGTGAGGCTCTGGCTCAATTGCGCTGGCCGGATGGTGTGACTTGCCCACGCTGTCAGAGCAAGGATATTCGTAATTCGTATACTCGTGACCAATACGATTGTGCTTCATGTGGTTATCAGTTCTCCGTTACTTCGGGCACTATTTTCCATGACAGCCACCTGCCATTGAGAAAGTGGTTTGTCGCTGTATTCTTGATGGTAGAAGCTAAGAAGGGTATCTCGGCTAACCAGCTTAAACGTGTCCTGAACGTGTCTTACAAGACAGCCTGGTATCTTTGCCACAGAATCCGGGCTGCGATGTCTAACGGCACGCCAGAACTTCTCAAGGGCATCGTAGAAGTTGACGAGACATGGGTAGGCGGTAAGACTGAGGGCATGGGACACGGCTACAAGGGCAACAAGGCAATCGTGGTAGGTGCTGCCGAAAGAGACGGCAGGATTTCGCTCAAGTTGATTGACTCGGCTGACCGAGCCACGCTTCACAAGTTCATCCATGCCAATACCGAGCCGGATACCGAAGCGATTTACACTGACGAATGGCCTGCCTACAAAGGAATTGCTGACGAGGATACGAAACATGAGACAGTCAACCACAGCATCGAGCAATGGGTAAACGGCGATGTCCATACTAACTCTATTGAGAACGTCTGGAGTCTCCTCAAGCGTTCTATCATCGGCTCTTATCATAAAGTCTCCGTTAAACATCTTGACGCCTACCTTGACGAGTTAGAATGGCGGTTCAACAACCGCAATAACGAGTATCTATTCAGGGACACACTCCTAAAGCTAATCAAGTCTGAGAACCTTTCTTATGAGGAACTGATAGGTTAATCTTCTTGGCCTTGCGACCGGCGCTTAATCACCCCTTCAAAGCGGATTTTTGCTTCTTGCCTAGATTCACCTATGCGTTTTTCTATATTGCCTAATGTATACGTCTTATTATCCCCGCAATCTAGGCAGTACAAAGGCCTATCTGCTGATACTAACCAATCATCATTCAGCTCAATAGTGATGATAGCAGCATGAAATACTAAGGGAGTATAATGTTTAGGGCAAAGAGGCCCTTTGATGTCAAGAGACTCACCTCCTCCATAATAAACTCTCCTACCTGCTAATTCCCAATAAACACCATCATGTTCTAATAGATTTGACTGTTTGACTTTAGCCACTGCTGAGACTATATTGCTATCCCCGACAATAGCGTTATTAACAGTTCCAGACTGACTTATGTTTATTATCCTTAATCCCTTTATCCACTGCCTTGCCGCGATGATTATCCACACAATAGTGATTAACACTGTCACGATTCCCAGAATAACAAATACTACGCCCCCATAAAATACGTAAGTAATCCACCATGGAGCAGGAACTGGATTAACAGCCATTGCCGCTAACCCCAAAACACCTAAAGTGACAGCGGCCCCAAAGAACTTGCCCGCCGTTTTCCACTTGCGGTTTGTCATTGTGTAAACTATAATACCAAATTAGATTTGCGTCAAGTATATAACCCCGAAAACATTGACAAGCCCAGCCCGACCTTGATACAATACTTATACTTGATGATAAGCCATCTATCCTGATTTTATCGGGACGGTGAGCTTTGCAAGTTCGAAAAGGATATAGCTCGCTTGGATCGGACACGACCGAGACGGCAAAATAGTTCTTATGTTGAGCCTTCTCCGGCTGTGTGCCCGAGAAGGTTTTTTGTTGACTAAATTCAGGCGAATGGGAACAGAAATGATTAGAGTAGGATTTATTGGAGCCGGCACGGTGGGTACTGCCCTCGCAATCGGACTGAACGCCAGGGGCTATCAGGTCGTTGCTGTGTCCAGCCGCACGAAGACCTCGTCAGACAGGCTCGCTAAAGAAATCCCGGGCTGCCAATCAATGAGAATGAACCAGGCTGTTGCCGATTCTGCCGACCTCGTCTTCATCACCACGCCGGACGGCGTCATCCCTCTGGTCGCCTCTGAGGTGCGCTGGCGCGCCGGGCAGTGCGTGGTGCACTGCAGTGGGGCAGATTCGACCGCCACCCTGGAACCGGCCCGAAAGCTGGGCGCCCGGGTGGGCGCTTTCCATCCGTTACAGACCTTCGCCAGCGTCAAACAGGCGATTGATAACCTGCCCGGCTCTACCTTCGCCATCGAAGCCGAGGAACCTCTGCTAACAACACTGAAAGAAATGGCAGAGGCGCTAGGCGGTCATTCGATTGAGCTAAAGGCAGGCGACAAGGTGATTTACCACGCCGCCGCCGTGATTGCCTGCAACTATATGGTAACGCTGGTCAAGCTGGCCACCGACCTCTGGCAAACCTTTGATATTCCAAGGGAGGAAGCTACGCGTGCTCTGATTCCGTTACTGAAAGGCACCCTGAATAACATCGAGAACGTCGGCATCCCTCAGTGCCTTACCGGGCCGATTGCCCGGGGTGATACCGGCACCATTCAGAAGCATCTCAAGGCACTGAATGAGGTCGCCCCGGCCGTGCTCTCCACATATCGGGAGCTGGGCCGCCAGACCATCCCGGTAGCCCTGGCAAAGGGGAAAATAAGCATACAGCAAGCGCAGGAGCTTGAGGAAATCCTGGGAAAACCTGATTACAGCAAAAACCAATTAAAGGGGAGAGACTAGATGAGAGCCATGCTGAAGAGCAAAATCCACCGCGCCCACGTTACCGACGCTAATATTAACTATGAAGGCAGCGTCACCATCGATAAAAAGCTGATGGAAGCCGCCGATATCCTGCAGTATGAGCAGGTGGATGTGCTCAATGTCAACAGCGGCGCCCGCTTTACCACCTATGCCATCGAGGGCGAAAAGGGCGAAATTTGTCTCAACGGCGCAGCCGCTCGGCTGGTTATCAAGGGAGACATCGTTATCATTCTCTCCTACGCCCATGTCGATGAGGCTGAAGCCCGCAAATGCCAGCCCAAGCTGGTCTATGTCGATGAGAAGAACGCCATCAAACGAATCGGGCACGAAATTAGAGCCGGAACAATGACCCATTAAGCAAGGAAAGAATGAAGACTGAGTGTCAGTAGCGAGGGTGCTTAAAAACAAATGTCATTGCGAGGGCACGTTCCCCTTCACTACGTTCAGGGTCAGTGTAAACTCCGCCCGTGGCAATCTGTCCCCGATTGTCATTCTGAGCGTAGCGAAGAATCTCAGGGAGGCGGGGACGTTACCAGCCCCGCCCAGATTGCTTCGCCTTCCGCCTGTGGCGGAATGGTCTCGCAATGACAGTGTTGGTTAATAAACGCTCTCGGAACGCGTAAGAGGGGGCAAAGCCCCTTTTATATAAGTTTCCCCCTTCCTCTGGCCCAGAGGAAGGGGGAAACTGTGAAAACAGGTACCCAATATGAAAGTCATTGAAACAATCGCCGAGATGAAGAAAGTCCGCCGTGAGCTGCAGGGGGATTTCGGCTTCGTGCCCACCATGGGCTATCTCCACGATGGCCATCTAGACTTAGCCAGACGGGCGAAAGCGGAAAACCCCATTGTCGTCGCCAGCATCTTCGTTAACCCCACCCAGTTCGGCCCCAAAGAAGACCTGGCTGGCTACCCCCGCGATATTCCCCACGACCTGAAAATGCTGGAATCGGTAAAGACGGATTTCGTCTTCATCCCTTCGGCAGCCGAGATGTACCCGCCCAGCTACAACACGTGGGTGATTGTAGAAAAGGTAACAGAACGTTTGGAAGGAGCCACCCGCCCCGGCCACTTCAAAGGCGTCGCCACGGTGGTCGCCAAGCTGTTCAATATCGTTCAGCCGACGCGGTCCTACTTCGGACAGAAAGACGCCCAGCAAGTTGTCGTCATTAAAAAAATGGTGGCTGACTTGAATATGAACCTGGAGGTTGTCGTTTGTCCCACGGTGCGTGAAGAGGATGGACTGGCGATGAGTAGCCGCAATACCTACCTCAAGCCAGATGAGCGCAAGGCGGCCGCCGTCCTTTACCAGTCGCTCAAACTGGCTGAGAGATTATACACAGAGGGTGAGAGGAACGCTGAAACGATACGCCGGAAAATGAGGGAACTCATTCAAAAGCAGCCTCTGGCGAACATCGATTACATCAGTATCGCCGATAATGAAACTCTCGAAGAACTGAACATAGTTAAACCACCGGCGCTGGTCTCGCTGGTAGTTAAGATAGGGAAACCCAGGCTGCTGGATAATATAGTTCTAACGTAACAAGATTTCTCAAGGCGTTGCCTTGTATAAATACAAGGCAACGCCTTATGAAGGATTATGAAGGAGGTTCAAAATGGCAACAGTAACCAATAACAAGAAGTCCGCTGAAAAGAAAGGGACAAAAGTAGAAATCCCGCCCGTACAGATAGCGCTCGACCTGCTCGACCTGCCCCGCGCTATCCAGATAGCTAGCGAGGCTGTAGCCGGAATCCTTGCCGAAACGGATGGGGACAAGTCTAAGGCGTGGATAGAGGCCGGCACGCCGCTGATAAAATCCGAGGGTATGAATGCGGTGCGTGAGCTGCGGGCGCACTTCCCCGGCCACACCATCTGCGCCGATATGAAAGTAATGGATGCTGGTGCGACCGAGGTGGAAATGGCCGCCAAAGCAGGCGCCAATATCGTCTTCATCCTGGGGGCCGCGCCGGACTCCTGCATCTCTGAGGCGGTGCTGGCCAGCAAGAAATACGGGGTTAAGGTTGCCGCTGACCTGATTGGCATTAAAGACCCCCCGGCGCGCGCCGCCGAGCTTGAAAAGCTCGGCGTGGATATCATTAACATCCACGTCGGCCTGGACCAACAGGTGCTGGGTATCAAGCCAATCGACCTGGTAAAGCAAATCTCGAAGGTACTCACGAAAGCCCAGATTTCAGCCGCCGGGGGCATCAACAGCGAGACAGCGGTGGAGGCCTGGGAGGCCGGGGCCGACATTATCATCGTGGGCGGCTCGCTCTACAAAGCTAGAAGCCCCGAAGAATCTGCCCGCAAAATTGTCCAATCCTTGAAGACGGGCAAGCCAATCGCCACCAAGGAATTCCTGAAGTACGACCAGGAACACATCGCCGAGGCGTTTATGAAGGTGAGCACGGCCAATATCAGTGACGCTATGCACAGGACGGGCGAACTGAGGGGATTGACGCCGGTATGGGTGGGCGAGCCTGGCAAGATGAAATTTGCCGGCCCCGCCGTCACAGTGAGGACTTACGATGGCGACTGGAGCGCCCCCGTCCAGGCCATCGACCACTGCAAGAAGGGAGACGTGCTTGTTATCGATGCCTGCGCCGGGCAGACGGCGGTCTGGGGCGAACTGGCCACGAATTCTTGCATCACCGTTGGCATTGTCGGCGTCATCATAGATGGCGCGGTGCGCGACATAGACGATATCCGCAAGCTGCAATTTCCCCTGTTTGCCCGCCACTTCACGCCCACCGCCGGCGAGCCGAAAGGCTTCGGCGAAATCAACGCCCCCATCGAGGTCTGCAACCGCAAGATTGAGCCGGGCGATTGGATTATCGGGGACGAGAGCGGGGTGGTGGTGGTGCCGCGCACGATGGCGATGGAGATGGCCAACCGCGCCATCGATGTCAACGAAAGAGAAAACCGCATCCGTGAGGAAATCCAGCGCGGTTCGACCCTCGGCAAGACCCAGTACCTGGCTAAGTGGGATGTGAAGAAGTAACGAATCGAACTAGGTAAATACCTTCCCACAATGCTGACATTCAAACCTGTCAGCATATCTTGCAGTCGTGATATTGTCCGAACCACAATTACGGGCACAACATGTTGTAAATACGCCCGGCGGATTGTTTTTGTAGTTTTTCCGCTTTGAGCGGCCTGGTGGGAAATTTCCCGACACTATCCGGACTGGCATCGGATTGGGAATCTGATGAGCTAAAGAACCTCTCAATTAAGTCTAAAATACGCTTGAGGAAGCCCACCAACCTATACCCCCAGACTCACTCTGATAGCTTCGTCCACTTCAGCCATTTTGGCTTGCGATAGTTCGCCGCATTTGTTGCCTAGACGCTCTAAGTCTACCGTTTGAATCGCCGATAGGTTCACGGTGCTGTCTCTTTGCAGGCCGCTTTCGATGGAAGTAATCATTACCAAGAAAGGGTAACGCTTTTCGAGCGCGGTCGAAATCGAGGCGACAATAGTCGTGGGGCTTGACTGATTTCCCAGGTCATTTTGAATAATCAGAGCTGGCCTGACGCCTCTCTGCTCGCTTCCGCGGCCAGGGTTCCAGTCTGTCCAGTAAATCTCTCCCCTTCTTATCTCTCGTCTAGGCATCTTCACCCGGTTCCCATTCAGGCAGAATCTCGCGCTGCGCCTCGAAGACCATCGCGGCAAATTTTCGATTCTCTTCGGCCATTACCTGGTAGCCCTCGACCATCTCCGCTTCGAAACGCCGTCTGGCGGCTTCTTCCAGTAAGGAGGCGATAGCCTTGCTACGGCTGATTTTCTTTTCCTTCGCGAGTCTATCGGCGAACAAAACCATTTCTTTGGGCAAACTGATAGTGACTTTCTCTGCTTGCGTCATCTTCTTACTCCATTAAGGTAAGTAATATTATTCATACCGATAAAGAATACCACTTATTACTACCGGCCGTCAACTCGATATAAATCCAGCCACCACCCCCTCCACCCCAGCCTCCGTCTTCCCATCTTCAATATCGAACCATTTTATCCGCGCATCCGTGAGGCGGAACCAGTTGTACTGGCGGCGGACGAGGCGGTGGGTCTCCGTCTTGATTTGCTGAACGGCCATTTCAAGAGTAAGCTCACCTTTCAGATGCAGGATGACTTGTTTGTAGCCGATGCCGGACATCGAGGGCAAGCCCTGCGTATATCCCGTTTCGAGCAACTTTTTCACTTCATCGACTAGCCCCTGCTCAATCATGCTATCCACCCTGGCGTCGATACGGCGGTAAAGCTCTTTTCTCTCGGCGGTCAGGCCGATGAGCAGAATCTCGTAAGGCGGCGGAACTTTCAGCAGTGGTTGAGCTGCCTTAGGGTCTTTGGCTATCTCCAGCGCCCTTATCACGCGGCGGATGTTGCGGGGGTCGATTCTCTCGGCGGTTTCCGGGTTGACCTGCGCCAGTTCTGCGTAAAGCGCGGCAGCCTCCCCCCGCGCCGCCCTACCCTCCAGCCATCGCCTGAACTCTCGGTCCGGCGCAACCTCCGGAATCTGCCACCCCTCCACCACCCCCCAGATGTACAGCCCGCTCCCCCCGACCAGCAGCGGCAGCTTGCCCCACTGCTGAATATCATCGATTGCCTGGTAAGCTAATCTCTGATACTGAGCCAAGCTGAAATCTTCATCTGGATTGATTATGTCAATCAAACGATGGGGGACGAGGAACATTTCAGCCCGCGTTGGCTTGGCAGTGCCAATATCCATATGGCGGTAGACCTGGCGGCTATCCGCGCCGACTATCTCGCCGTTAAATTTTTGTGCCAAGCGGAGAGCAAGCTGGCTTTTGCCGGCGGCGGTGGGACCGAGGATGACTACCAAAGGTTTCATTCGAGCCCTGCGACAAGAGGGCGCTTCTCCCCCTTTCGCAAAGAGCCTGTCCCGTGCTTGACACGGGAGGGACTAAGGGGGATTTTATGCCTGGAAATCCCTCTCAATCTCCCTTTTCCGAAGGGAGAAGTTCCTCTTGGCTTACAACCGCAGCTCACTTCTTGACCTGCGCCGCTTGCCTGACAATGCTCACGAAATCATTCGCCTTGAGGCTGGCCCCACCCACCAGTGCCCCATCTATCTCGGACTGCTTCATCAAGTCGGTGGCGTTGGCGGCGCTGACGCTGCCGCCGTAGAGAATGCGCAAGTTCAAGGCGCCCTCTTTGCCATACAGACCCGAGACGGTGCGCCGGATAAGTCCGATGGTATCGTTAGCCTGCTGGCTTGTCGCCGCCTTGCCCGTGCCGATTGCCCAGACCGGCTCGTAGGCAATAACCAGCTTATCAGTGTAACCTATGCCAGCCAGTGACGATTTTACCTGACCGGTAACTACTTCCTCGGTCTTGCCGGACTCGTTTTCCTCCAGCTTTTCCCCGACGCACAGGATAGGCTTTAAGCCGTCCTTGAGGACTGCCTTAATCTTCTTATTGACAATCTCATCCGTCTCATTGAAGTATTGCCGCCGCTCCGAGTGGCCGATGATGACGTACTCGCATAGCTCAGCTAGCATCAAGGGGGAAACCTCGCCGGTATAAGCCCCCTTCTCTTCGAAAAAGACGTTCTGCGCCCCCAGTTTGATTGAAGCGCCTTTCAGTAAGTCCTTAACGGCAGCCAGGGAAACAAAGGGCGGGCAGACCACCTTCTCAACGTTCTTTATCTCATCCAGCCCACCCCGCATCTCTCTGACCAAAGCCACCGCCTCAGTGACGGTGGTGTTCATCTTCCAGTTGCCGGCGATCATAGGAATGCGCATTTCTTTCTCCTAATTGGCTTTGAAATCTCTCTCAGTCTCCCTTTTTCAAAGGGAGATGCCTGTTCCATTGCTTTTTATTCCAATTTGCAATCAAGATGGCAATAAGAAAGTTGAGATGGTGGCACAGGCGTCCCCGCCTGTGCCACCAGTTTACATGCCATCCTGAAAGCTAAAACGAATTAGCAAAAGCCTCCCCCCTTATTAAGAGGATTAGGGGGAATTTCTCGCCCCCTACGCACCGAATTTATTCAGTTTGAGCGCATTGGCCATCGCCAAGGGCATAATCTGGGTGGCGGAGATACGCCCCAACCCCCCGCCCAAACAGGCCGACTCGCCGAACTGGGTGACTTTGTCCGTGCGGCAATATTTCCCCGATATGAGCACCGGCACCGGGTGCCAGCTATGCCCCTTGAGCAAAGCGGGCGTGGAGTGGTCGCCAGTAACCACGATGACGTCTGGCTCCAGCCTGGTCAGTTGAGGTATGAGGCTATCCAGCTCTTCGATAACCGCCACCTTCCTCTCGAAATCGCCATCTTCGCCGGCTGAATCGGCAGGCTTGATGTGCAGAAAGACGAAGTCGTACTCGGCGTAGCGCTCGGCAAGCGTGGCAAACTCATCTTTAATCCTGGAGCCTGTCTTGACAACTTCCATACCGACAAGCCGGGCTAGCCCGCGGTACATAGGATAGGCAGCGATGGCCGCCGGTTTGAGCTTGTATATCTCGCTCATCGAAGGAAAAGTGGGCCGCTCAGAGAAGCCACGAAGGAGCACCATATTGGCCGGACGCTGATTTGCCAGAATCGTTTTTGCCCTGGCGATGAATTTATTGGCGACCTCAGCCGCATGCTTGGCTTCCGGGCTTAGGGCATTTACAGTCAACGGAGGCACGCCCTCATGCTGAGAATCAGTGTCATTCAGGGCTGGAGAGAGGCCATCGCCGCGGAAGACCGCGATGAAACGGTAGTCCTGGACCGGCTGCACGAAAATCTTGACATTATCAATAACCTGCCCGTCGAGCAGCTTGCACAACTCGGCGCACCTTTCCGTCGGGATGCGCCCCGCCCGCCTGTCGGTCACGCGTCCGGCTTCATCCACGGTGCAGAAATTACCCCGCGCCGCCACATCCCCGGGACGCAGGTCGAAATCAATACCCACCGCCTCCAGCGCCCCCCGGCCGATGTTGCAAGCCACCGGGTCGTAACCGAAGATGCCGAGATGCCCCGGTGCGCTGCCGGGAGTGATGCCGGGGCTGACCAGGTCGCTCAGGCCGCAGATACCGCCGGCCGCAAGCTTATCCAGGTTCGGTTTCTTCGCCGTTTCAAGCTCGGTCTTGCCCGTTTCCGGATTCGGCAAGCCGCCCAGCCCGTCGATAACCAGCAAGACAATCTTGCTGGGGGTTTGAATTGAGAGGGTCTTAATTAAATCCTGATTAGTCATTGAGTTCAAAAATCTTTCTCTTATCTTCCTTTTTCAAAGGAAGATGCCTTGAAGCAACCTATTTCTGTTTCAGGTATCCCCTTTTGAAAAAGGGGGATTAAAGGGGGATTTTAGTCGATTACCCCTACTTCTTGTCCATCAAAGCTTCCACCCCGGGCAGCTTCTGCCCGCCCACCAGCATCAGTGATGCCCCACCCCCCGTGGAGACGAAGGTCATCTTGTCCGCCAGCCCCATGTTGGTCACGGCTTCGCCTGTGGAACCCCCGCCGATGATAGTCGAGGCTTTAAGGCTGGCTAACAGTTTCGCCAGGGCCAGCGTGCCGGCGGCAAACTGTGGTATTTCAGATATGCCCATCGTGCCGTTCCAGAAAATTGTCTTGCAGGTGCGTAATTTTACGGCGAAATTTTCGATAGTCCGCGGGCCGATATCGACAATCCGCTGGTCGGGCAGTATCTTTTCTACCGGCACGGTCACCGCCTTAGCCTCAGGCTTGATTTCAGTGGCGACCACGACATCGACAGGCAATAGCAGGTCGACTCCGTTTTTCTTTGCCATTTCCATCAGCCTGGCGGCCGTCTCCAGCCTGTCTTCTTCAACGAGTGACTTCCCCACCTGGTAGCCCTTTACCTTAAGGAAAGTGGCTGCCATACCACCGCCGATGAAAAGGAAATTCATCTTGTCCATTATATTTTCCAGCAGCCCAACCTTATCGCTCACCTTAGCGCCGCCGAACAGCCCGCCGAAGGGATGGGCCGGGTTTGTCACGATGCCGCCCAGATGCTGCAGCTCTTGCTCCATCAGCAGACCGGCTACCGAGGGCAAATACTTGGTCACCCCGACTATCGAGGCGTGCTTGCGGTGGGCGGTGCCGAAGGCATCATCGACATATATCTCGGCTAGACTGGCCAGAGCCTTGGTGAAATCAGCGCCATTTTCTTCTTCCTCGGCATGAAAACGCAGGTTCTCAAGGAGCAAAATTTCGCCGTTCTTCAAACCGGCCGCCAGCTTTTCAACTCCAGGGCCGATGCAATCCCGGGCCACTTTGGCCGGCTTGCCGAGTATTTCAGAAAGGCGCCGGCCGATGACCCCCATACGCAGGCTTTCCACGACCTTCCCGTCAGGCCTGCCCAGATGGGAGCAAAGAATCACCCGGGCGCCCCGTTCGGTGAGATAATTGATGGTCGGGACGGCCGCCCGGATGCGGCTATCGTCCCCGATAGTCTGGGTCTTTTCATCCAGAGGGACGTTAAAATCCACTCTGACCAGAACCTTTTTACCCGTGACTTCGATATCCCTGATTGTTAGTTTTTCCATTTCTTCCCTTCGCGAATCGTTATCAAGGCAGGCG
>JACPPR010000074.1 GCA_016190895.1 Chloroflexota bacterium
CAGCATTGTCACCTGTGTGTCTCTCTTCCCCCGCATCTTGGCCTCCGATTACTTCGTTGGCCTTACTTTACCATAACCCACAAGCTAAGTCAGCCACTTTCAGGGACTTTTTCAGCACCCTGCTATAACAGCCGTTACGATGCGATAAACAGCGTTCCGAAGATACTCAGGAGCGGCACGATACCGCTTGCTTTAGAATATTTTGAACGTGACGCTATAGAAGAATCGGCCCAACGTCTTGGAATCAAATGGCCTGTAGAGAAAGGTACTGCTTACCTGATGATTATTCTCACCGGCTCCGGCGAAAATGATTTATCTGCCCAGGAAGAAAAGATAGCCGAAATATGCGAAGGTTCCCAATGTATCGATATCCAGATAGCAGAAAAACAACAGCAGCAATCGGAAATCCTGAAACTCAGGAGCGCGCTTTTCCCATCCTTCAAAGATAGGATGGGTGATACGCTAGACATCACAGTACCTCCAGCCAGCATCGGCAAACTCCTGGAGAGGGTGGATGAGGTGGCCAAGAAATACGGCACAATAATCCCCATATATGGTCATGCGGCCGATGGGAACCTCCACGCTCATATTATGAAGGAACTCGGTGAGCGGGGACTGTTAAACCAGGTGAAAAGAGACGTTTACAAGGAGGCCATTAACCTTGGCGGAGTTCTCACCGGAGAACATGGCATCGGACAGATAAGAAATAAGGACCTGGACCTGGTCCCGGACAAGAAGCAATGGGAAATTATGCATGGCATCAAGAAACTTTTCGACCCAAACAATATTCTGAATCCGGGTGTGGACTGCCACCGGCTTAGCTCATGAGGTATTAAGCTGACAAACAATGAACTGGCGGTTTTCTAATGTTACCGAAGAATGTGCAGAATACTCCTCCCATTTTGGCAGGCAATTCGTTAAGCAGAGTACTTAAACGGAGATGGGAGAGCGTTTAACAACACTGCGTCATTGCGAGGGCGAAGCCCGAAGCAATCCGTTGCCCAAGCTTACGGATTGCTTCGCGGAGTTTACACTGAGCGCAGCGAATGTGCTCGCAATGACGGCGTGAGCAGGTTGGCGTGGTAGTTACTAAACACCCTCGATGATGCGCTTGACACATCACTCTCGCAATTGATAGAATGCTTTGTTGCGTGCGAGAAAGTATGCTATTATTAGAAGTGGCGTAATTATTGCCGCTTCGAGGTTAAGGGGGGACTAAGATTTACGCAATCGTAGAAACCGGGGGCAAGCAGTATAGAGTAAGCTCCGGCCAGGTCATAGACGTGGAAAGTCTCGGCGTAGCCGAGGATGGTACTGTCGAACTGGACAGGGTGCTGCTCATCGCTGATGGCGATAATGTGACTGTCGGCACGCCTACTGTCGAAGGGGCGAAGGTGCTGGCCACCTCGCGCGGAGAAGACAGGGGCGAGAAAGTCATCGTTTTCAGGTATAAGAACAAGACCCGTCACAGTAAGAAGACCGGGCACCGTCAGCCTTTTACCAGCCTGACGATAGACAAGATAATCGGGCCGGGTGTGGCTGAGGCCGAGCCGGCTAAGCCGGTCCGCCGGCGCAGGAGTGAGGTGAAAGAAAGTGGCGCATAAAAAGGGAGCCGGCCGTACCAGAAATGGCCGGGATAGTCAGTCAAAGCGTCTCGGCGTGAAGAGATACGCCGGAGATACGGTTAATGCCGGGACGATACTCGTCCGGCAGCGGGGTACCCGCATCCATGCCGGCAATAATGTCGGGGTTGGTAAGGACTATACCCTCTTTGCCCTGGTGGGTGGGGTGGTCAAGTTCGAGCCGGCCAGTAAGGAACGGAGGCAGGTCAGCGTTTACGCTGCTGAGTGATATGAAAGCTAAGATTCATCCCGAATACTATGAAGATGCCCAGATTGTCTGCGCCTGTGGCAACGTCATTACCACCGGCGCCACCAAGAAGCTGATGAAAGTGGAGTCTTGCAGCAAGTGCCATCCCTTCTTCACCGGCGAGCGCAGGATGATGGATACCGCCGGGCGGGTGGAACGGTTCCGGAGGCGCTATAGCAAGACCAGCACTGCCAGTTAACAGGAAATCCGTGGGCAGTTAGATTTAGAAGCAGGAGCGGTGGAATTGTGAAACCGCTCCTGCTTGTTTGTCAGGTGCACATTTGTGTAGGGGCGCAGCATGCTGCGCCCCTACACAAATGTGAAGGAATTATGGCGACAAAGCGATTTTATTATGGTGGGCAGGCGGTCGTCGAAGGGGTAATGATGCGGGGCCGGCAGACGATGGCCACGGCAGTACGCCGTCCCGATGGCGGCTTGGCTATCGATACTCATCCGCTGCCCCGTATCTATACAGGCTGGCTGAGGAAGACTCCGCTCATCCGCGGCGTTATCGTTTTGATTGAAGCGCTGGTGCTGGGCATCAATGCCCTGCTTTACTCAGCGAATGTTTCCCTGGAAGAGGAAGAGGAGAAGCTTTCAAGCTGGCAGTTGGGACTGATTGTAGCGGTATCGATGGTCTTTGCCGTTGGCGTGTTTTTTATCGTGCCTCTCTTCCTGACCCGGTTGTTTCATTTAAGCTCATCACTGCTATTCAATCTGGTGGACGGGATTTTCCGCGTGGTTATCCTGGTTATCTATTTGAAGCTGATGACACTAGTGCCCGATATCAAACGCACCTTTGCCTATCATGGCGCTGAGCACGCCGTGGTGAATGCCTATGAAAGTGGAGTGCCGATAGAGCTGGAGGCGGTCAGGGGACACAGCAAGGAGCATGTGCGGTGCGGCACCAGCTTCATTTTCGTAGTCATGGTTATCTCTGTTTTTGTTTTTGCTCTGGTCGGAGTGCGCTCGGCCGGGCTGATGGTGCTCTCACGGGTTGTCCTCATCCCCGTTATTGCCTCTCTCAGCTATGAAATCATCTATTTCGGCAGCCGGCATATCGGAAATCCTCTGGTCAGGGCGGTGCTGACCCCCGGTTTGTGGCTGCAATCGCTGACGACGCGCGAGCCTGACGATAGTCAGCTTGAAGTGGCCATTGCGGCTCTGGGGAAGGTGGTCGAGGTGGAGGAAAAGCCAGAGGCAGTTAACGAAACAGGTGAAAATCCTAAACCCTAAATCCTAAACTCTAAACAATTTCCAAAACTCAAAACCACATCTTAAAATTCAAAAAATTACCTCCTAAGGGTCTGTGTTCACTAGTTCGCTTGTCTTGAAGTCCAGTTTCCGGTAGAAGCAATTGCGCGCCTGGCCTTTATTGTTTTTGGTGTGGCAGATGCCGCCCCGCCTCGGCCGCACCTTGTAGAGCAGTGAGTTCTGTTCACAATTTACATAAACTTCAATAAGGTCAAATACCTCTCCGGAGGTCTTGCCCTTTTCCCATAGCTCGTTCCGAGATGTAGACCAGAACACCGCCGTTCGTGTCTCGATGGCGGTTTTGAGAGCTTGCTCGTTGACATAAGCCACCAGAATGACCTCTTTGGTATCGATGTTCTGCACCGCGACGGGTATTATGCCGGAGCTTGTTGCCACCGATTTAGCAAGTTTTGAGAAATCTAATTGTAGCGCTGTCCCTTCTTCTAATTGGCTCATTTACCTTACCCCTTAATCCCCTCTCCTAAAAAGGAGAGGGGATAATTATCTTTCTTAAGAGGGGCGAAGCCCCTCTTAGACTCCCCATTAGATTCACAAAACAAGCAGAATTCGTTCGGTGAGTTTCTCTAGCCGGAGCTAGTTTGCTAAATCTATCGCCTTTCTCAGGTTGATATCACCCGTGTAGAGCGCCTTGCCGATGATGGCGCCTTCGGCGCCGAACTGCTTCAGCATCTTGATGTGGAGGAGCGAGGAGATACCGCCGGAGGCGATTACCGGTAGCTTAGTCTCGTTTATTAACTCGGCAATAGCACTGAAGTTCGGTTCGGTAAGAGTGCTGCCGCGACTGACATCGGTGTGAATGAACCGCTTCACTCCAAGCTGAGCCATCGATTTGGCCAACTCCATCCCTCTGACCTTTGTGTCTTGCTTCCAACCGCGCGTAGCCATCCACCCATCCCTGGTATCGATACCGACGATAATGGAATCAGGATACCTTCGGCAGGCCTCTCTCACTAGTAGAGGGTCTTCTACGGCGGCTGTGCCCAGGATAACCCGGTCGACTCCCGCTGTGAGCAATCGTTTGATTGTCTCCAGGCTGCGGATGCCGCCCCCAACTTGTATCGGTACCAGTATCGCTTTAGCCAGCACCTCGATGATTGCCAGATTGCCCGGCTCGCCGCTGGCAGCGCCATCCAGGTCGACGATGTGCAGCCGCGGGGCGCCCATCCCCTGCCATTTCAGCGCCACGTCCACCGGGTCGTCCGAGAAAACTGTCTCCTGGTCATAGTCGCCCTGGTAGAGGCTGACGCAATTGCCGCCTCTGATGTCTACTGAAGGTATTATTTCTATTTTCAATCTCCTAGGACTTTACTTTATTGTCATTCTGAGCCGCAGTGAAGAATCTGGGGGTGGTGGGGCTTCTGCCTTTCCCCCCCAGATTCTTCGGTCGCTTCGCTTCCTCAGAATGACAGTCGTGGGCAATATGCTTTCCAGACAGTCTTTGTATGTGACTTGCAAAGGTCGGCCCGCCTACCCCAGCCCCACCCGCTCTTTGACCAATGCTAGAGTTTTCTCAGCCATCGGGCGGGCGCGGTCAGCCCCATCGGCGAGAATGGAATCTATATGGGAGGGGTCGGCAGTCAGTTTTCGGTAGCGCTCTTGTAGCGGGCGCAGCCCCTCCACCACCACGTCCCCTAACTCCTTCTTGAGAGCGGCGTAGCCCTTGCCATCGAAGTGGGCTTCGATTTCTTGCCGGCTTTTCCCGCTGAAAAGCTCATAGATAACCAGCAGGTTATAAACGCCGGGCCGGTTTCCATCAAAGCGGATTTCTTTGAGAGAATCGGTAGTGGCGCGCATTAGCTTGCTTCGGATGACATCCGGCGGGTCGAGCAGGTTAATAGCATGGCCGGGAGCCGTTTCACTCTTATCCATCTTCCTTGTGGGGTCGTCCAGACCCATAATGCGGGCGCCCACTTTAGGGATTACCGGTTCAGGCAGCTTGAAGGTCTCCCCATAAATCGAGTTAAAGCGCTGGGCGACATCTCTGGCTAGCTCGACATGCTGCTTCTGGTCTTCGCCTACAGGCACAACATCGGTATCGTATAGCAGGATATCCGCCGCCATAAGAGCCGGATAATCGAAAAGACCGGTGCTCACCTGTTCCTTAAGTTTTTGCGATTTCTCCTTGAATTGAGTCATCCGCTGCATCCACCCCATCGGGATGAAGCAGTTCAGAATCCAGGCTAATTCGGCGTGAGCGCAGATATGAGACTGGACAAAGACAATAGACTGCTTGGGGTCGATGCCTGCAGCCAGATACAGGCCGGTAATTTCACGGGTCCAGGCTTTCAAGACCTTCGGGTCCTGCGGTACGGTAATAGCGTGCAGGTCGACAATACAAAAGATGTTATCGTAGTTGTCCTGCATTTGCACCCACTGCTTGATGGCGCCCAGATAATGGCCGATATGGAGATTACCCGACGGCTTGATGCCGGAAAAAACGCGTTTCTTCATTTGATGATTCTCCTGACTTGAGAAGTTTAGCATAAAGAGGCGAATGACGACAAGGCGAACAGCCGACACTTAAAAAGTCTAGTTCGCATGTCAGCGCTACCTGCGCAACCTCACCCCAGCCGTCAAGTCTCATATCGTGAGTGCGTGTGCTCCTCTCCGTACACGGAGAGGGGTAGGGGTGAGGTCGGTAGTAACGTATCGGTGGGCACGGAGGCGCCAGGCGACGAGCGTTGAGCGTTTGACCCTCACCTAGCCTAGCTGATAATATTAGCCGAACCGGAGGGAAGAATGATTAAGAGCTTTAACGGCAAGACGCCCAGAATAGCGGCGTCGGCTTTCGTCAGCGAGGCGGCCTATGTTATCGGCGATGTGGAAATAGGTGAAAATTCTAGCGTGTGGCCTGGAGCGGTAATCAGGGGCGATATGGGCAAAATAACCCTCGGAAAGAACGTGGTTATCGAAGACAACTGCGTCATACATTCCGGGTCGCCGGCTCTGCCCCCTGTCAGCAATGTGACCATAGGCGATAACGTGGTCTTCGGCCATGGCGCTATGAGTAACTGCAAGAGGATAGGTAATAATGTGCTCATCAGCATCGGGGCGATTATCCTGCACGATGTCGAGATAGGCGATGGCTGCGTTATTGCCGCGGGCTGCGTGGTCAAAGAGAAGGCGAAGATTCCTGGGAAGTCTTTCGTTGTCGGCGTGCCAGGCGTGGTCAAGAGGCAGGTCGGTGAGGACCAGCTATTCTGGACAACGCAAGGCCCCAGAATCTATCGTGAGCTTGCCGAACAGTATAAGAAGGAAGGACTGTAGATTAGCTCTGACCTGGTCTAAATCCCTCTCACTCTCCCTTTAGTAAAGGGAGATGCCTGCTACCTTTCCCCCTTTCGTAAAGGGGGCCTAAGGGGGATTTACTCTCCAGCCTACATTTTCTCCGGCGCTGTCATCCCCATCAGGTGCAGGGTCCGGGCCAGGACAATCTTGGTTGCCTCGACTAGCTTGAGGCGGGCAGCAGTGGTAGCTTCATCTTCGGAAATCACCCGGCACAGCTTGTAAAAGCTATGGAAGGCGGTGGCCAGGTCCTGGGCGTAGTGGGGGAAGTGATGAGGCTCCAGGGTGCGGGCGACCATCTCGACCAGTTCTGGCAGAAGCAGTAATTTCCGTATTAGCACCAACTCCGGCTCGCCGGTAAGCAGCCCGACGTCTCCCTGGCTGTAATCGATACCCCTCTCTTGAGCCAGGCGAAGGATGCTGGCGATGCGGGCGTGGGCGTACTGGACGTAGTAGACCGGGTTATCTGCCGATTCTTTTTTGGCTAGCTCCAGGTCGAAGTCCATCTGGCTGTCTGCCGAGCGGGCCAGAAAGAAGAAGCGGCAGGCGTCAGTGCCAACTTCATCCAGCAGTTCACGCAAAGTGATAATATCACCGCTGCGCTTGGAGACGCGCACCAATTCTTTCCCCCGGCGCAGAGTGACCATCTGGTGGATGATTATTTCGAGACGTGCAGGGTCGACGCCGAGGGCGCTGACAGCCGCCTTAAGCCGCGGCACGTGCCCCTGGTGGTCGGCTCCCCAGACATTTATCACCCGGTCGAATTTCCGCTCCAGAAACTTATTGTAGTGATAGGCGATATCGGTGGCGAAGTAACCGGGCGAACCGTCACTCCGCACAAGGACATTATCTTTGTCTTCACCCAGGGCGGTCGAAACGAACCAGATAGCCCCCTCTTTCTCAGCGACATAGCCCTTTTCGCGCAGCAGCTTCATCACGGTCTCATACTGCCCTTGGTCATAGAGGCTCCGTTCGGTGAACCAGTTATCGAAGGTTACGCCGAGCCGCAGCAGGTCGGCCTTTATTTGTCCGATTACTTTAGCCAGTCCGAGTTTGCCAATTTCCGCTATGGCTTCGGCCTCCGGCAGTCGGGCAAAGCGGTCGCCCTGTTCGGCAATAATCTCTTTGGCGAAGTCAATCATATAGGCGCCGTGGTAGCCGTTTTCGGGCACTTCGGCCTCCTTGCCGAGGCCCTGGAGATAGCGGGCGTACAACGAGCGGTAAAAGGCATGCATCTGGCTGCCGGCATCATTGAAATAATACTCTTTCTGTACCTGGCAGCCGGCGGCTTGCAGTACATTAGACAGTGTGCTGCCCAGAATCGCCCCCCGCCCGTGTCCGACGTGGAGGGGCCCGGTGGGGTTGATGCTGACGAACTCCACCTGCACATTACTGCCTTTGCCGATATCGATATTGCCGAAGTCTTCTCCGGCCGCGAGGATTGACTCGACCTGGTTGGTCAGCCAGCGGCTCTTGAGGGTGAAGTTGATGAACCCCGGCGGGGCGACGACGATTTTTTCGACTTCGAGATACGGTGTCATCAGCCCGACCAGGTCTTGGGCGATTTTCATCGGGTTTGCCCGCGTTGCCCGAGCCAGCTTCATCGGGAAGCCGGAAGCGTAATCCCCGTGCTCCGGGTTCTGGGGGCGTTCTATGGTAGCTTCCGGCAGGGCCACCTGGGGCAGCTTACCTTCTTTTTGAGCTTCGGCGGCTGCCTGGTTCAACAGCCCGACCAGCCTTTGCTTCAGTTCCAGTATTTCCGTTTTCGTCTCCTGATACCCCTGATTCCTCCTCTCCCCTTGCGGGAGAGGACTGAGGGGGCAGCGATGCTATTTGAAATCGGTTCAGAAGTGAATTATAGCACAAAGGTGAGGGGAGGGGGTAATGGGTGGTGTCATTGCGAGACCCCGATTTCTATCGGGGCGAAGCAATCTGGGTGGGGAGGGTTCAACGTTTCTCCACCCTTCCCCTTCGACTTCGCTCAGGGCGGGGTGGGTTCTGGATTCCGTGTCAAGCACGGAATGACAAAGGGGAGGTACGAGCGCAGGCGTCTCCCTTTGTCAAAGGGAGATTGAGAGGGATTTGGCAGGTTGGTGGGCTGCGTTTGGAGCAGGTGGTGAACGCAGCCCACCCTACACTACTATTCACAGTTGACCTGGAGGGTTCCTTTGTAAGGATTTGGAGCCTCAGACACAAAAATCTCAACGTTCAAACCGTAATTTCCTTTTTGTATTCCTTTCACCTTAATGGAACTCACGAAGGTCTCACACTTCGGTAGTCTCCTTGCGAATCCATACTCACAATGATAATTACCATGATAGTCTATATATTCCTCACGAGGCAGCGTGCTGATTGGGGTTTTCACAAACGCATTTGTCTTGTTGACTATTCTTGGTTTGCTCTTGAACTCGCCATCAAATCCAATGACAAAGCTTCGCAGCGTTTGGCTTTCTGCCATACGCCACCTTACATGGAGTTCTCTTTCATGGCCAACGGGAATAGTAACACAGTTGTCCATTATTGTTTCTACGTCTTCTTTCTGGTCAAAGCCTTCGACTGAGTGTTTCACCTTTTCGGGAAGGTAGAATTGTACATCGCTGATTTGAGCTTGTTCATAGACTTCGCCAAACACCTGCTTCCTCAGGAGTTCTGCGTGCTCGCTAACCTTGCGAAGGGTGACTATTATGTACACAAGAGTTGCCACGAGTATGACAAGACTAACGATGAGTATAATCAGTTCCCAGTCAATCATCTTGCCCCCTAAGAGTAACATCGTGCCGTTCATTTATATCGGCTAGCTCCACTCTCCCGCCTGCCCCGCCCAGACGCGGGAGAGTTCGGCGGCGAGGGGTTTGTGCTCGGGGCGGGATAGAGACTTATCCTTTTCAAAGAGGCGGATGGCTTCGGCGCGGGCAAGCTCAAGGATATGGACATCGGAGAGCTTGGCCATCTTGAGGTCGGGCAGGCCGCTCTGGCGGGTGCCGAAGAATTCGCCGGGGCCACGCAGCTTCAAGTCCTCTTCGGCAAGTTTGAAGCCGTCCTGGACTGTCTCGATGATATCCAGGCGCGCCCGGGCGACTTCGGAAGGATTCTCGGCAAGGAGCATGCAGTAGCTCTGCTCCGCCCCCCGCCCCACCCGCCCCCGGAACTGGTGAAGCTGGGAGAGGCCGAACCTGTCCGCGCTTTCGACAAGCATCACGGTGGAGTTCGGCACATCTATCCCCACCTCCACCACGGGCGTGGCGACCAGGATATCCAACTCGCCAGCGTGGAAGCTACGCATCACAGCGTCCTTTTCCTTCGATGAAATGCGCCCGTGGAGTAAGCCCAGCTTCAAATCCGGGAACACCTCCTGCGAGAGGCGTTCGTACTCGGCGGTGGCCGCCCGCGCTTGCACCGCCTCCGACTCCTCGACCAGCGGGCAGATGATAAAAGCCTGGCGGCCGGCAGCCACCTGCTTGCGGATGAAGGCGTAGGCAGACTCCCGCTGTGTGGGTTTGAGCCATTTCGTCTTGACCGGTAGGCGGCCCGGCGGCAGCTCATTGATGACGGAGAGGTCGAGGTCGCCGTAAAGGGTCAGCGCCAGGGTGCGGGGGATGGGGGTGGCCGTCATCACAAGGATGTGGGGATTGAATCCCTTCTGCCGCAGCGCCGAGCGCTGCTCCACCCCGAAGCGGTGCTGCTCGTCAATCACTGCCAGACCGAGCTTTTTGAAAGTCACTTCCTCCTGAATCAGGGCATGTGTGCCGATAACGATATCAACTTCCCCGTCCCGGATGAGCTTTTGAAGCTCGTTCTTCCGCTTGCGGGTGAGTGCACCGATGAGCATAGCGACTGTGAGGAGACTGTCCTGAGGGGAGCCGAACGAGCCGGGCAAGATGCCAGAGAAGCGGCTGAGGCAATCCTCCTGCTCTTCGAGTCGCCCGGCGCGGGAAAGAAGCCCGCAGATGGTGGCGAGGTGCTGCTCGGCGAGGATTTCCGTCGGCGCCATAATCGCGCCCTGGAAGCCGCCCGCAGCAGCCATCAGCAGGGCAATTGTAGCCACTACCGTCTTGCCGCTGCCGACGTCCCCCTGCAACAGGCGGGACATGGCGACCGGCCTGGCTAAATCACCCAGAATCTCCCTCAAGGCTTTGTCCTGCGCGGAAGTCAACGTGAAAGGCAGCGACTTTAGGAAACTCGCCAGCAGGGTGGGGTCAGTCGTTATCGGCATACTCGGCTGGCTCTCCCGCCAGAAGCGCTTCTTGCTCAGCACGCCAAGCTGGAGCAGGAAAAGCTCATCGAAGGCGAGGCGGGTGCGGGCGCTGTCTTTCGAGGTTATGTCATCGGGAAAGTGCGCCTGGGCAATTGCCCGGGGCAACTCCAGCAGGTGACAATGCTCTTTTATCTCGGCGGGCAGAAAGTCTTCCACCTGCCATGCCCAGCGGTCGATAAACTCTTTCATCAGCCTGCGCACCTGGCGCGGGTGCAAGCCCGCGGTGAGAGGGTAAAGCGGCACGAGGCGGCCGGTGTGGATTAGCTCTTTGTCTTCGAGCAGTTCCCACTCCGGCGATTGGAAGACATGCTGACCCTGAAACAGGCTAACTTTTCCACTGATGACCACCCGGCTGTTGGTATGTAATTGCCTGACCATATAGGGGTTATTAAACCAGATGACCCGAACATTACCCGTCTCATCACCGACGGTAGCTTCGGTGCTTCGCCTGCCCCCGGGCCTGGTTTCG
>JACPPR010000072.1 GCA_016190895.1 Chloroflexota bacterium
CTAAATAGTCAATAGACTATAGACAGCAGTCAATAGACCTATTGACATTTGGCAAAACTTGTTGTAAACTACCTCAACTTTTATTAGGTGTTGAGTGAGAAGTCAACAGAGTTAGTATGGAAATGAAGAGCTTCGGGGTTAGGTTAAGAGAGCTGCGACAGGAAGCGGGGCTGAGCCAGCGCCAGTTGGCTCAGGAGGTGGGCGTAGATTTTACGTATATAAGCAAAATAGAAAATGGGAAGATGCCTCCACCAAGTAGAAAAGTAATCGTGCGTTTGGCCGAGGTGTTGCAGACCGATAAAGACGAACTGTTGACTTTGGCTGGGGAGACACCTTCGGATATAGTTGAGATTCTGAAAGATCGCGAGACTTTGCAACTTTTGAGGGAGCAAGCTCGGAAAAAAACTACGGCCTCGAGAAGAAAAATAGGAGTGGCAACGATGAATTTCAAGAAATTGGCAAGAGTAGCAATCGCCGTTACCCTGGTAGTAGTCACGGGGACTTCACTATGGTTTGCGGGACCAAACCCGGTGAGGGCCTTTAACGTGGCGATGTCTGTTGCGTCTTCACCGATTTCCAGTAATGCTACCCATTTGCTCGGGGAGAGGGTGACAATTCCAGCTACAATTCAGTTTAATGCCCTCGAAAATGTAAATTTTCAGTCCGTCAGTATTAACATTACCGGTCCTGAGCCATTCAGTAAGGACTTGCCGATTGTTGCCGGCACCTACAACTACAGTCTCAATGAAGGCGTTCCGGGAAATCTGAATGTGGTCGTAGGTTTGACCGGTACAGCAACTACCGGCCTAGGGGGTTATGGTTACGGCTACGGCTCTGGAGGCAGCAGCAGCGGTAACCTCACTTATACCATCAAGTGGACTCCTCCGTATGCTCTGACAAATCCGCCTCCCCTACCTCCGCCCGCTTTGCCAGGCGCACAACCTGCATTTACCCTCAGCGTACCTGATGAAGTTTACTGGGCCATTTCTCCGAACGTCTATTACCCACAGGGACTTGCCTATGACGGTACCAACCTATATACCCTTGTTCCGGCAGCCGTTCCCGCAGGTATGTCCTTCAAGGATGCCATTATCAAGACTGACATTAACGGCAATTACATCAGCTATTTTGCCGCCCCCGGCGATTCCTGGACTACGGAAGCCTTGACCATGGTGGGTAGCACGCTCTACGCAGGCTATAACTACTGGGACAATGAGAGCTTCACCTACAAAGGGAAGGTGGCGAAGTATGTCTCGGGTAACTGGACAGACATCGTCGGGCTTTCCACGTTGAACACCATAGGCGGTCTGGCCTCGGACGGGACCAATCTCTTCATCGCCTATCGTGATTCACCACTTAAGATAGAGAAACGTAATCCGTCCAGCGGCGCACTGATAACCACCTTTGACCTCTCGACTGCCTGGGGTGGCGGCTTTGGTGGACCTCCCATCTGGGGCTTCGACGCACTTGCCTACGACGATTCCCAGCTCTACGCCGCTCAGGGCGAGATGATAATCAAGGTCGATGCTAGCACGGGCGCCAAGACGATGGAATGGAAGACCGGCAAGTGGGGCATTCGGGGACTTGATTTCGTACCATACAATGGCGGAGCGACTAAAGTGCTCTACCAGGCAGTTACCGATGGGAATGTTTACACGTCGTCCAAAGAGGGCAATGTGCCCGTAGTGGAAAACACTCCAATTGGTAACTATAACGCCCAGTTCAGGGTCGTTACCAATGGCGGCATATTTACGCGCAACGCCAGTTTTACGCTTGGCAAGCTGAGCACGGCGCCGACAGTCAAAATCGCTAGCCCATCTCCGAATTTTGTACGTGGGGCTGGCCAAGAGGATATCACTGTCTCTGGCTCTATCAATGACCCATCGATTACCTCCATTACTGTAGGCATAGCTCTACCTGAGGTAACTGCTTTCCAGGACGATGTAGAAAATGCGTCTCAGAGCAATGCCAAGTGGCAGCATTCATCAGTTGCTGGCATAAACACCTGGGGACCTCCCTATAGCACAGAGGACCTGTGGCATCGCTCCGGCATTAAATCTCACGCTGGCGGTTCGTCTTGGCGGTATGCCAACTCGAGTGCCGGCAACTATGACACTGGGATGCAGGCTAATGCCGGTGCTCTGGCAACCAAGTCACCGACAACTATCGGTACAGACAACAAGCTCTCCTTCTGGACCTGGTATGACACGGAATGGGACTTCTGGCCTGACCGTAAGTTGGTTGAAATCTCGACCGATAATATTAGCTGGCAGAAGATTGCCTGGCTAGCCAAGTTCTATCCTCCATTCCCACCGCCTGACATCTCACAGCAAGATTGGGCTGCCGTGAAAAAGGTAGAGGACAGATTATGGACTAAAGTTGAGGTGCCTCTGGCTGCCTTTGCCGGTCAAGACGTCTACCTGAGATTCCGTTTTGATACGATGGATAATATTGGCAATATGGGGGAAGGTTGGTATATCGATGATGTTAGCATCACGGGTGCGGGCTTCCTGGGGCAGACCGTATCCATAGATGATAACCTCCAGTTCAGCACCACCTTCACTCTGGTTGAAGGCGATAACGTCATCACCGCCAGAGCTACTCGACAGAACTACTCGCCTATGCTCGCCGGTGAAGCCAGTGTCAGTGGCTCATTAGACTTAACCAGTCCGGTCCTCACTCTCAATGCTGTGACGACGCCTACTAACCAGCAGTACCAGACCATCTCCGGGAATGTGACTGAAGTCAACTTTGACCGCCTGGAGTTGAAAGTCAACGGTCAACCTAAATGGTCTACCTCGGTTCTTACTAATGGCACCTTCTCCCAGCCGATCTTGCTGTCGGAAGGAGATAACGTCATCTTCATTGAGGCTAGAGATAAACTGGGACAGACTGACAATAAATCAGCGACAATCAAGCTGGATACGACAGGCCCAACTTTCCAGGCTGTCTTCCCTGGCAGCGATAACCGGAGCTATGACGTTGCCTACATGACGGGTGAAACCTCGGCTCGCCCCGGTGACTTCTTCTTTATCGCTCTTAAGGTGATGGATGCTGCCAGCAACATTGCTTCCGTAACACTAACTACCCCCGGAGGCGGCCCCGGAGTTCCCGCGATGCAGAAGAGCGAGTTGCCGGATGCCGTCATCGATAGCTGGAGCATAAAAGCCAACACCAAACAGCAGATGAACTACGTCATACCGATGCAGCTTCCTGCCGGGTTACCCGCGGGTACATACAACTGGACGGTCAGGGCTCGTGATGCTGCGGGCAACGAGTCTACGCTGGTGGTGCCGACACGCATCGTGACCAGCCTTGAGGCTATCAACGTCTATCTGATGCCGGACTGGAACCTGATATCGTTGCCGCTAATACCGACCACCGACAACATCACCACCCTCACCGCTGACCTGACGGCAAGCGGGCTGTTCGAGAAAATCTGGTACTACGATGCGTCACAGGCCGGGATACCCTCCGCCTGGAAGTTCTATGAGCCCGGTGTCGGCGGCGACCTGACTACTCTTGGACCCGGCAAGGGCTATTGGGTCAAGATGAAGAACACGGCTAATTTCACCGCTGCCGGCAAAGTCTCCGGCCCGATGGCGGCTGGCCTGCCCGATACCCCGGCGCCGGTTAAATTGACTGTGGCTGGCGTGGTACTAATGCCGCAACAGGTGCCACCTACCTATACTACATATGCCGGCTGGAACCTCATCGGCTTACACGCTGAGTATGCTCGGGATATTAATACGGCTCTCGGTGGGTTGACGTATCCGCAACGTATCTGGGCATCTCTGCTAGAGTACCAGAACTACATCTTCTTCCCGATGGAAGAAGGCGACAA
>JACPPR010000079.1 GCA_016190895.1 Chloroflexota bacterium
CTTTTGCCGGAGCCGGAAACGCCGGTGACACAAACAAATTTGCCCAGCGGAATACCCACCGTCAAATTTTTGAGGTTATTGTGGCGGGCGCCCTTGATGACAATTTCCCGGCCCGAGCCGGGGCGGCGCTGCCCCGGTACCTGAATCTGCTTTGCCCCGCTGAGATACTGCCCGGTTATGGAAGCATCCGACATCATAATATCATCCATCGTTCCCGTGGCGACCACCTCGCCGCCGTGTTCTCCGGCTCCCGGACCCATATCGATAATGAAATCGGCCGCCCGCATCATCGCTTCATCGTGTTCCACTATCAGGACGGTATTCCCCAAATCTTTCAACCTGATTAATGTCTCGATAAGCCGGGAGCCATCTACAGGATGCAAACCCACCGTCGGCTCATCGCAGATATAAAGCACGCCCATCAGTCCGCTGCCAATCTGGGTAGCCAGGCGGATGCGCTGGGCTTCCCCGCCGCTCAGGGTAGCCGACGGACGGTCGATACTCAGGTAATCCAGCCCGACATCCTTGAGGAAGCCGAGACGGGACCGGATTTCTTTCAGAATCTGGTGAGCTATCATCATTTCCCGTTCGGTAAGCACGCCTTCGGCAATGGCGTTCATCCATTCCAACCCGGCTAAGACCGAGAGACCGCTGACATCCATAATGTTCTTGCCGTCTATAGTCACGGCCAGAGACTCCGGCTTAAGCCGCTGGCCTTTGCAGACCGGACAGGGCGTTAACATCATATAGCGCTCGATGTTAAGCCGCGAGGCTTCTGACTCGGTATCATGATAAAGCCGTTCCAGAGCCGGGATGACGCCTTCGAAACCTTCGTGGTAGCGCCTGACCTTGCCAAAGCGGCGGTATACCCGCGATTCCCCGCCCTCCCCGTAAAGCAACAGGTTGAGTTGTTCCTCGGTCAGTTTTTTCACAGGCGTATCCAGTGAAAAGTCATTAGCCCTGGCCAGAGACTCCACCCGATAGAGGTACCAGTTATGGAATTGCCAGGGCCGGATTGCGCCTTCCCTGATGGTCAGTTCTTTGTTCAGCACCATCTCCGGGTCTATCTCATGTTTGAATCCCAGGCCGGTACAGGCGGGACAGGCGCCGTGAGGGCTATTAAAGCTAAAAGTCCGGGGGGCAATCTCACCAAAGCTGATGCCGCAGTAGACACAGGCAAACTTTTCTGAGAACATTAGTTCCTCGCCACCCTCTATGCCCACCAGCGCCACCCCCGAACCCAGCTTCAGCGCGGTCTCTACGGAGTCGGCAATGCGCCCCTCGCTGCCGCTCTGACCGGTGACCAGTCTGTCCACCACCACTTCGATATTGTGCTTTTTGTTTTTATCGAGTTGAAATTCCTCGGAGAGGTCGCGGATTTTGCCGTCGACGCGCACCCGGACGTAACCTCCCTTACGCAGGTCTTCGAAGATTGCCTGGTATTCGCCCTTGCGGTCTCTCACCAGCGGCGCCATAATCATAATCCGGCTGCCTGCCTTGATGCCCTGGATGGAATCGACAATCTGCTGCACCGTCTGGGTGGCGATTTCACGGCCGCATTTGGGGCAGTGGGGATGCCCGACCCGGGCAAAAAGCAAGCGCAGATAGTCGTAAATCTCCGTGACGGTGCCCATAGTCGAGCGCGGGTTCTTGCCGGGGCCCTTCTGGTCGATTGAGATAGCCGGGCTTAGACCCTCGATGTAATCGACATCGGGCTTCTCCATTCTGCCCAGAAACTGGCGGGCATAGGCAGAGAGGGACTCCATATAGCGACGCTGTCCCTCGGCATAAATAGTATCGAAGGCGAGGGAGCTTTTGCCCGAACCGGAGACACCGGTGACGACCGTTAGCTTGTCCCGAGGGATGACCACGTCTATATTTTTCAGGTTGTGCTCGCGCGCACCTTTAACGATGATGGAATCTAAAGACAAAGGGAAGAACCTCCGGCAAACATCAGATAACAGATATATTGTAACATCAAGGCTGGCGGGTAACAAGAAGGCTTTTCTTCTCCTTAAGAAGGCAGGTGATGTGAACCAGGCAGTATCGAGAGTGTTATGCTGGAGTCCCGACCTGTCGGGACGAAGCATCTCAGGGAGGGGAGGGTTGACAGGCTTATCCCCCAACCTTGAGATTCTTCAGCCGCTTCGCTCCTTCCAGAATGACACGTCGGTCGCTCGTTTCTTAATATGCGCCTCACGTTTTCATAATGAGAGAGGTGGGGGGTAAGGTTCAGGAAAATTGACACCCGGCTTGCCACACAGTTAAGATAAAGGACATCTAAAACTACCAAACTCTAAGCACTAAATCCTAAATACTAGACAAGCTCAAAGGTCAAAGCTCAAAACTCACATAGCGTCCAATGTTAAATCTTTTAACCTTTGACCTTTGAATTTTGATATTGTCCCGATTCACTTCGGGATGCCGTATGACGTAAGGAATCGGCATTTAGGGTTTAGTCCCGATAAAATCGGGAAGGATTTTTCGAAAGGGGTGTTTAATATGCGAATAGTAAACGTTGCTGAGACTGGACTGAGGGTTACGGAGCTTTGCCACGGCACGCTGATTCTTGGGCCGCTGCAGGCGAACGTGACTCCTGAGGAAGGGGCTAAAGCCATCCGGAAATCCTTTGAGATGGGGGTTAATTTCTATGACACCGCCCAGGGCTACCGCACCTATCCCTACCTCGCTCTCGGGCTGAAAGGCATTGACAAAAGCAAAGTGGTCATCGCCAGCAAAAGCCACGCCCGCTCCTACGAGGAAATGAAGGCAGCCGTGGAAGAGTGCTTGCGTGAGCTTTCTCTGGAGCAAATCGGCATGTTCCATCTCCACCAGATACAATCCCCGGCTGACCTGAAAGGCCGGCAGGGGGCGCTAGATTGCCTGGTCGAGTTCAAAGAAAAGGGCATCGTCAGGTCCATCGGCGCTTCGCTGCATACCATCGCCGGCATGAACGCTGTAAATGATGAGCCGGCCATCGATGTCGTCTTTCCGGTGCTCAACCGGCGCGGACTGGGCATCATCGATGGCTCGCTTAAAGATATGCTGCTCGCCCTCCAGGAGTCCAAGCGCAAGGGCAAGTTCGTTTATGCTATGAAGCCTCTCGGCGGGGGGCATCTCTACGAGGAGGTGGAGGAAGCTTTCCGCTTCCTGCGGGAGTTGCCCACGTGCGATGCCATCGCCTGCGGGATGAAAGATGAAGCCGAGGTCGAGATGAACGTGGCTATCTTCAACAATGAAACAGTGACCGAAGATATGCGCAGCCGGGTGCACACCGTCGC
>JACPPR010000073.1 GCA_016190895.1 Chloroflexota bacterium
CCGATTATGGGCATTTGCCTCGGTGAGCAGCTTATCGCCCGCGCCTTCGGGGCCAGCACATTCAAGCTCAAGTTCGGCCACCGGGGCGGCAACCACCCGGTCAAGAGCCTGGCTGACGGGCGAGTCTATATCACTGCCCAGAACCACGGCTACTCGGTCGACCCTGATACCGTCAAGAACGGGCTGGAGGTGACCCATATCAATCTGAATGACGGCACGGTGGAGGGCGTAAGGCATAAAGAGTTACCCATCTTCTGCATCCAGTACCACTCGGAGGCCTCCCCCGGGCCGTTGGATAACACCTATCTATTTGAACAGTTTTTGGAGATGGTGAAGAAGGTGAAATGAGTATGCTACTGTCATTGCGAAAGTCGCCAAAGTGTGGCAATCTTCAAATTGTCATTGCTTCGTCTTCCCCGACTTTGTCGGGGAAGACGAAGCAATCCGTAAGATTTGTTGAGATTACCACGTCCCGATAAGTCGGGATAAGTGGAGATAAGAAGGAGAATAAGGTTGGTTAGTTTCGGTTCATCAAAACGGGAAACACTTGTCAAACAGGCTCTGGAGCAGATTCGTTATCTACAGACGCTGCCCTACCGCAACAATGAGTTTAAGCCGTGGCTCGATAAGACGACGGCTGCGTTGAAAGTGGAGTATGGCGCCGAATCGGTCGAAGTGCGCCGCTTCGTCAATGCCGCGGGCAAAGCTTTTGTCGTCGGCACGGAAACCGGCCGCGAACAGGAGTACCAGCGGCAGCTGGAAAGCTATGAGGAGGTTTTGATGGGGTTGGTGGGGAGATAGGGGTAGATAAATGAGTGCCCCCGGTTGTCATTCTGAGCCGCAGCGAAGAATCTGGGGGCGGAGTTGGAAAAGCCAGGTATAAAGCATAAGCAGCTAACGAGATGATGGAAACGCGTGAATACTACGTTTACATTATGAGCAACTGGTCACGCACGCTGTACATTGGCGTCACTAATAATCTGATGGCGCGTGTGGACCAGCACAAAAGGAAAGTGTCGCCCGGTTTCACGGCGAGGTACAACGTGACTGACCTAGTCTATTATGAATCGACTGGGGATGTCACAGCAGCAATTGAGCGAGAAAAACAATTGAAAGGCTGGCTCAGGAAGAAAAAAATTGCCCTGATTGAATCGGTGAATCCGGAATGGAGAGACCTGAGCCTTGACTGGGCAGACCGCCTCCCCCAGATTCTTCGACAAGCTCAGAATGACAAGACGGGACAAGCCGGAACGACTGGCGACATCTTGGGATAAGGCTCGAGGTAACGGTTACGCAAGGGGGGATACCTGCAAAAGAGTGGGTTGCTTGTAGGCATCTTCCCTTGAAAAGGGAAGACTGGAGAAAGATTTCGTCCCCGTCTCCACCAGAGAGGGGGACCGAGGGGTGAGAGTCATATCCAAGACTCTCTGGAATTGAGGTGAAGATATATATGAAAGGTTTAAGACAATTAGGGGCTTTCATTGTTATCGTGGGTATTCCAGTCATATTCTTCTGGGCAAACGCCGAGTCTGTAATACCTCCATATAATGAGTGGCAAGTTCCTGGTATAGTAGCAGTTAGTACCTTGTGGGCCTGCGCTTGGACTTATGCTCTTAATGAGGCGTGGTTTAAGTAACATTGGTGATACGGCTTATCTGATGGGGAGACGTAGAAATGGATAGACAAGAGATATTGCTAAAAGAATACGAGACTTGTCAGTCGGATAACAATACTCTTGCGTCACGATTCTGGGTTGTCTCGGGTATCTACGTATCTCTTAATACAGCAATTTTGGCTGGGCTTCTCGCTGCCTCTACTTCTTCAGGAGGCGCATTTCCAGTGGCTACCATCAAGCCGTTAAGCCTAATGCTCGGCTTAGGGACAATTTGTATTAATGTACTTTTGTTTCTTTACCAAACGAGGATCAATTATACGATTCAGATTAACTATTACCGAATACAACAGATAGAATCTGAGGTGGGGATGCGGAAAGGTTACTTAATTGATGCTCTTGACCGTTGGAAGAAATTACCAGATGAAAAGAAGAAACAACTCTCAGATTTACGTGATAGGTTTCCATCACGCTCGTGTTTTTGGCTTTTGGCGTTTTGGAGATACGACAAATATGTACCTCCATTAGGTCGATGGCTTAGTTTAATCTTCGTCATCTTAGTGGTATTTTGGGTAGTTTTTATAGTATTTCTCGTTAACTAAAAAAGGCTGTTGAAGGGAGTGAAAGTTTGTCTAAACCCTCTAAAGTCCTAATCATCGGCAGTGGTCCGATTGTCATCGGGCAGGCGGCGGAGTTTGATTACGCCGGCACCCAGGCGTGCAAGGCGATGCGCGAAGAGGGCGTCCTCTCGGTGCTTGTGAACTCCAACCCGGCCACCATTATGACCGATGAGGGCATTGCCGATACCGTCTATATCGAGCCGCTGACTCTGGAGATGCTCACCCGCATCATCGAGAGGGAGCGCCCGGACGGTCTGCTGCCCACGCTCGGCGGGCAGACAGGGCTTAATCTGGCTGTGGAATTGGCTGACGCCGGTGTGCTGGATAAGTACGGGGTCAAGGCGCTCGGCACATCGATTCACACGATAAGAACAGCTGAAGACCGCGAGCTTTTCAAGCAGCTTCTCATCCGTATCGGCGAGCCGGTGCCCCGCAGCCGGACCATCAGCAGCCTGAAAGAAGCCAAAGAAGTAGCCAGGGAAATCGGCCTGCCCCTCATTGTCCGCCCCGGTTTTACCCTGGGGGGGACGGGGGGCGGGATGGCCCGGACAATGGAGGAGTTCGAGCAGGTGGTCGCCTCCGGTTTAGCCGCCAGCCCTATCAGCCAGGTGCTCGTGGAAGAGTCGGTGGCTGGGTGGAAGGAAATCGAGTACGAGGTGATGCGGGACGCCGCCGATACCTGCATCACCGTCTGCAATATGGAGAATATCGACCCGATGGGCGTGCACACCGGCGATAGCATCGTCGTCGCCCCCAGCCAGACCCTTACCAATAAAGAGTATCAGATGCTGCGCACCGCCAGCCTTAGGATTATCCGGGCGCTGGGCATCGAGGGGGGCTGCAACGTGCAGTTTGCCCTCGACCCGAAGAGCAGCCAGTATTACGTCATCGAGGTCAACCCCCGCGTCAGCCGCAGCTCCGCCCTGGCCAGCAAAGCCACCGGCTATCCTATAGCGCGCGTCGCCGCCAAGATAGCCGCCGGTAAGCGGCTGGACGAAATACCCAATGCCGTCACCGGCAAGACGATGGCTTCCTTCGAGCCGGCGCTGGACTATGTGGTGGTGAAGATACCCCGTTGGCCTTTCGACAAGTTTGCCTCGGGCGACCGTATCATCGGCACACAAATGAAGGCGACCGGCGAGGTGATGGCTATCGACCGCTGCTTCGAGGCGTCTTTACAGAAGGCGGTGCGCTCCCTGGAGTTCGGCAGCCGGTCGCTATTGTGGGAAGACGCCAAATGGAAAAAAGACAGCAATATCGATAGCTACCCCTTGGAACCTAACGACCTGCGATTGTGGGCGTTGATGGCGGGGCTGAGGCGGGGAATCACGCCTCAGGCGCTGGCCGATAAGACGAAAATCGACCTCTGGTTCCTGGATAAGCTGCAAAATATCGTGGCGATGGAAAAACAGCTTTTAGCCGAACCGCTGACGCCGGAGCTGCTCCGGCAGGCGAAGCGGCTCGGCTTCTCCGACCAGCAGATTGGCACGCTAGCCGACAGGCTGACCGAGCAGGTGAGGCAACTCCGCAACGAGTGGCACATCCGCCCCGTTTACAAAATGGTGGATACCTGCGCTGCCGAGTTCGATGCCGTCACCCCCTATTTCTACTCCAGCTACGAGACGGAGAACGAGGCTGAGCCAATTAAAGAAAACAAAGCCGTGGTCATCGGCAGCGGGCCTATCCGCATTGCCCAGGGCATCGAGTTCGATTATTGCTCGGTGCACTCGGCATGGGCGTTGCGGGATTCCGGTTACAAGAGCATTATGGTCAACTCTAATCCGGAGACCGTCTCCACCGACTTCGATACCAGCAGCCGCCTCTATTTCGAAGCCCTAGATGAGGAGAGCCTGCGGGACATCCTGGAAAATGAAGGATATGGTGGCAATCACTTCCCGCCTTCTATTGTGCAGTTCGGCGGCCAGACGGCCATCAATTTGTCTCAGCCGCTGGCTCATCTCGGTATGCCCTTGCTCGGCTCCAGCGCCGATGCCATCGATATCGCCAGCGACCGGGGCAGGTTCGAGGATTTCCTGACCAAGCTGGGTATTCCCCAGCCTCCCGGGGCGGGCGTTACTTCGGTCGACGAAGCCCTCAATACCGCCAAGCTCATCGGCTACCCGGTGCTGGTGCGTCCCAGCTATGTGCTCGGCGGGCGGGCGATGGAGATTGTCCATGATGTCAAAGAGCTTATCCGCTATATGAGCGCCGCCATCGAGCTGGATACCCGCCACCCCATCCTTATCGATAAGTACCTTGAAGGCAAGGAGTGTGAGGTCGATGCCGTGGCCGACGGGGAGACCGTTTTCATTCCTGGCATCATGGAGCACATCGAGCGGGCCGGCGTGCACAGCGGCGATTCGATGGCCGTCTACCCCGGAGTCAATCTGACCGAAGCCGAGGTTAACACCATTATCGACTATACCGTTCGCATCGGGCTGGGTCTCAAAGTATGCGGGCTGATGAATATCCAGTTTGTCATTATGCCCGGAGACGCTGGTTCCACTGAGTCACCACAAAGTGAAAAAGGCTCCTCGGTCTATATTATCGAAGTCAATCCCAGAGCGAGCCGCACCATACCCTTTATCTCGAAGGTGACCGGCGTGCCGATGGTCAATGTGGCCACCCGCGTTATGCTCGGCCAGAGCCTGAAAGCTCAGGGCTATAAAACCGGGCTTGGAAAGAAGCAGAAGCTGGTCGGCATCAAAGCCCCGGTGTTCTCGATGTCCAAGCTGGTCGGCGTCGATACCTATCTGGGTCCCGAAATGAAGTCCACCGGCGAAGTGATGGGCATCGATTATGCTTTCGATGCGGCGCTGGGTAAGGCGCTCCAGGCAGCCGGACTGATGCTCGTGCCCCAGGGGGCTATCCTGCTCAGCATCGCCGATAGGGACAAGCCGGAAGCGATGCCCATTATCAGGCAACTGGCTTCGATAGGCTATAAGCTCTACGCTACCGAGGGCACCGCGGCGATGCTTGAAGCCGCCGGGCTGCCGGTGCAGGTTATTACCAAGAAATTGAGCGAAGGCCATCCGAATGCTGTCGATGCCATCAATCAGAGAATGGTCACCAGCGTTCTCAACACAATTACCGGCGTTCAGGAAGCCCTCAGGGACGGCTTCTATATCCGCAGGGCGGCCGCTGAGAAGCGGATTCCCTGTTTCACCTCGCTGGACACCGCCCGGGCGGCTGTAAGGGCGCTGGTGGCGGGCAGCCAGACCTACAGCGTCCAGCCATTGCCAGACTATCGGAAAAAGGCGCCAAAATGAAACCAGCCTTGAATTGAGAGACGAAATTGCCCTTAGTCCCTTTCCGATTCGTTTCACTCATACGGAATCAAGACTTTTACAAAGAGGGGATACCTGCGACAGATTAAGATTGGCTATAGGCATCTTCCCTTGAAAAGGGGAGACAGGAGAGAGATTTTCGTCCCCTCTCCCTCGATGGGAGAGGTAGGTGAGGGTGAATTAATACATTGAATCTAACGACAGCCAAAGTCATCACCAACGAAAAATTATTAAATGGTCAGGTCCGTCCCCACGCCAGAAGCGTAATAGACAGCCATCTCCTGTGGCTGGAATGTCCGGAGATAGCTAAAGACGCGAGACCCGGCCAGTATATCATGGTGCGCTGCGGGGAGATTATTCTGCCCCGCCCCTTCAGCATCCACCAGGCAAAGGATGGGCAGATTGTCTTGTTTTTCGCCGTCTGGGAGGGGGGCAAGGGTACGAACTGGCTGTCTCAGCGTAGAATCGGAGATTCCGTCGAAATATTCGGCCCGCTGGGTAACGGTTTTTCCATTTCTGAAGGTGCAAGGAATCTCTTGTTGGTGGCGGGGGGCATTGGCATCGCCCCGCTGTATTATCTGGCTGAGCAAGCGCTAAGCCGCAAGCGCAAGGTAGCTCTTCTTTACGGTACTGCGGATAACAGCCGGTATCGGGAGTTCCCCAAAGATTTGGAACTGGTCGCCGCTACCGAAGATGGCTCGGTCGGCCATCATGGTTTGATTACCGAACTTATCCCTGAGCATGCCAGGAAAGCCGACCAGATCTTTGCCTGCGGGCCGCTGGCGATGTACCGGTCGATGGCCCGGATGCCGGAACTGAAAAATAAGCCGGTGCAGGTCTCCCTGGAGGTGAGGATGGGGTGCGGGAGAGGGGTCTGCTACGGCTGCACCATCAAGACGAAATCGGGTCTGAAAAAAGTCTGCGAGGATGGCCCCGTGTTTGAGATGTCGGATGTGGTGTGGGATGAACTCGGACTATAAATCTCCATTAATCCCACTCGTGTCAAGCACGGGACAGCCTCTTGCCAAAGGGGAGAGACCCAAGTCCCCCTTTAATCCCCCTCTTGTCCAAATTAGGTTTTTCGGAGTTAGTTTTTGGCAACGGAATTTGGACAGCAAAGAGACCCTCACCCCGGCCCTCGCCCGCCGCAGCGGGCGAGGGAGTTGTTTTTATGGTGTTTTGGCTCGCACCCGCTCGCCAAAACCCTTGATTGGCAAACCTGATTTTTAAAAATGCAATATCTCGTCTAAAATACGAACGAAATTACAAGGAGAACATCCGATTCTTAGCTAATTTGGACAGCAATGCTTTAATCTCCCTTTTACAAAGGGGGATAACTGTAACGAGAGAGCATTGTAGTAGTCATCTCCCTTTGGAAAAGGGAGACTGAGAGGGATTTAGAAATGATAGTCACCGCAGAAATCAACCTCCAGACCAAGGGGCACTGCGATATCATTGATATCACTGCTCAAGTGGCTAAGCACGTGGGCAAGGTAGGTATAGCTAACGGGACTGTTACGGTCTTTGTCACCGGTTCGACGGCCGGCGTGACAACCATCGAATTTGAGCCGGGTTTGCTGGCTGACTTCAAAGCGATGTGGGAACGACTGGCTCCTCAAGATATCCCCTATGACCATAACCAGCGTTGGCAGGATGGGAATGGCTTCTCGCATGTTCGTGCCTCTTTTCTAGGGGCTTCGCTAGTGGTGCCTTTTACTGACAAGAAACTGGCCCTCGGCACCTGGCAGCAAATTGTGCTGGTTGATTTTGACAACCGCCACCGCTCGCGGCAAATTATCGTGCAGGTTATGGGGGAGTAGTATCCGAAAGATTTGATTTGACCCTAGCCCCGATAATTCTTGACACCAGATTGGGCTACCACTTATAATATTCAAGTTGCCCCGAAGATTAGATAGAAAAGGATGAGGCTAGATGGCGAACGAAATAGGGAAAAGGTATGTCTGTTCCAAGTGCGGCGCCGAATTTATTGTTACCAAGGCCGGTATCGGCGCCGTTCACCACTGTGGTAAATCCATGGAAATCAAGAAATAACAATTACAGCTTAAGAACAGCTAAGGAGGCAGTTTTGGCGGCAAGTCAGCTAGGGAAAAGGTATAAGTGTTCTGTCTGCGGCACTGAGGTGCTCTGCGTTAAGGGTGGGGAAGGCGCCATCGTTTGTTGTGCAAAAGAAATGGAAGTCCAGGAACCCAGGACGATTCCCTCCTCAGACTAAAGGTTTTCACGTAGTTCGATAAGAAGCTCACCACCGGATACCGTATCGGACGGTCTGGCGGTGAGCTTTATTTTATCTTATTTGCACTGCAAGAGAGACATGAACTCGGCTCTGGTGGTGGGTTTGCTGCGGAAGCTGCCTCTCAGGGCGGAGGTTTGAACACAGCTCCCCGGTTTCTTGATACCCCGCATAATCATACACAGGTGCTCGGCCTGGATAACAACTCCGGCCCCGTCGGGATTCATTCCCTTCACGATGGCATCGATAATCTGGGTGGTCATCCTTTCCTGAATCTGAGGGCGTCTCGCTACGATTTCGACAACCCGGGCTAATTTGCTGGCGCCGACGACACGTCCGCTGGCATTGGGAATATAGCCGATATGGGCGACCCCGTAAAATGGTAACAGGTGATGCTCGCACATCGAGTAGAAGGGAATATCCCTGAGGATGACCATCTCCCGGTGCCCTTCCTCAAAATCCACCGATAGCTCTTCTTTGGGGTCCATCTCGATTCCGCTAAAAAGCTCGGCGTACATCTCAGCGACGCGCTCCGGCGTTCCGCGTAAACCTTCCCTATTCGGGTCTTCGTCGATGGCTTTGATGATGGAAGTAATCGCCTTCTTGATTTCAGCTTTGTCAATCAATTCACTCCTCCTGCTAAATCTTACTATATTCCACCTTGCCCTTGTCCCGCAACAAAATCAGGCTTAGTACGACAGCTATCACACCGATTGCCGCGCTGACGCCAAAAGCGATTCTATAATCCTTACTGACATCGAAGATATAGCCGGCCAGCGGTGACCCTATCGACCCTCCCATAGTGCCCATAAGGAGAAAAGCCCCTGATATTATTCCCAAATTTCTCAAGCCGAACAATTCCGCCGGTACTAATGTCAGTAATGGGTTTATGCCACCGCTGGTTGCGCCGAAGATGACCGCAAAGACGAAGAGACCGATGACATCTCTGGCGAATAGAAGCCAGACAAGCCCCAGGGTTAATAGCACGAAACAAGCGCTCATCACCCTTCTGCTGCCTAACAATTCGGAGAGGAAGCCAGTGGTCAGATTTCCGATAACCCTGCTCCCGGCGCTGATAGATAGTATGCTGGCGGCAACGAGCGCTGAAATCCCGATGTCAGTGGCGTGAGGGGCGATGTGGATGATTACGATTTGCATGCAAAAGCCAAAGGTAAATTGTAAAGCGCCAAAAACCCAGAAACGAGAGGACTTAATAATCTGGGCGAAAGAGAGTTCTTGTATCGCCTTATTTATGACAGGGTTAACTATTTCCGTCGGACTCTCTTCTTCTCCGTAGGGTTTGAGTCCTATTTGCCGCGGGTCTCGTTTCAGAAACTGTGCCAGAGAAATGTTGACGAGTATAGGTATGAGACCTATAACGAGAAAGGCGCGGCGCCAATCGTAGGTGGATACCAACCATTGAATGATTAACGGCCCGATTACGGCTCCGAAGTTGAAGCCGGCAATGGTAATAGAAATGGCCATTCCTCTTTTTTTGGTAAACCACCTGGGTATTGAGGAAACCATCGAGGTACCCGAGCAGCCAATTCCGGCCCCAATCAACAGCCCCCAAATCAAGTATGCCTGCCAGAGCGCGTTGATTCGCGACATCAGCATGAACCCTGTTCCCAGCAATATGCCGGCGGCAATAGTGAATATTTTGGGGCCATATTTGTCGGTCAGCCTTCCGGCTGTCAGGCCCATAACTCCGGTCATTATCGCGCCTACGGCAAAGGCGCCGGAGAGAGCGCCCCTATCCCAGCCAAATTGTTCGGTCAGGGGTTTCAAGAAAACTCCGAAACCAAAGACGGCGAGCGCATTGGTGGCTAAGACGAAGAAGCCGATGATAACGGTTACCCAGCCGTAGTGTAAGCGTTTAATCTTAATTAGCTCCAGCCTAAGGCTTTCTCTACGGCGGCTAAATCGGCAGGTAATTCGAGGAACGGCTTGGCTCCCGTCATGACAGAATCGGGGTCTTTAAGCCCGGTGCCGGTGACCACGCAAACCACCCTTTTCGAGGAGAAGTCCATCCCGTTCCGGCAAAGCTTGATTAGCCCGGCTAAAGAGGCCGCCGAGGCCGGTTCACCAAAGATGCCCGCCTTGCCAGCCATCAGCCGCTGGGCAGCCAAAATTTCCTTGTCGCTAACCATGTCGATGAGACCGCCGGACTCATCCCGGGCGGCAATCGCTTTCTGCCAGCTGGCCGGGTTGCCGATTTTGATAGCCGTGGCGACTGTCTGCGGTTGCTCGATAACGTGCCCCAGGACGATTGGCGCAGCTCCCTCGGCCTGGAAGCCCATCAGCTTGGGTTTAAGAGTCGATTTGCCTGCTTTATGATATTCCACGAACCCTTTCCAATAAGCAGTAATATTGCCGGCATTGCCTACCGGTAAAAAAAGACAGTCCGGAGCGTCGCCCAGGCTATCGATAATCTCGAAAGAGGCTGTTTTTTGTCCTTCGAGGCGGTAAGGATTGACCGAGTTCACCAGAGTGACTGGATGCTTTTCGGTGAGACGGCGGACGATGGTCAGCGCCTGGTCGAAATTGCCGTCGATAGCCACTATCCTGGCTCCGTGGATAATTGCCTGGGCGAGCTTGCCCAATGCGATATTGCCTTTAGGCACGATAATAATGGCTGTCAGTCCGGTGAAGGTGGCGTAGGCTGCAGCCGAGGCGCTGGTATTGCCGGTCGAGGCGCACATAACGGCCTGGCTGCCGGATTCCAGCGCCTTGGCGATGGCGACCACCATACCCCGGTCCTTGAACGAGCCGGTCGGATTGCACCCTTCCAGCTTGAAATAGAGTTCCCCGCAGCCCACTTCCTTTTCTAGTTTTTCGCTCCTGACTAGCGGAGTGTCTCCCTCTCCCAATGAAAACATCGGCGTGCTGGAGGTAACGGGCAGAAAGTCCCTATATTTAAATAAAACTCCGGATTTCACCATAAGCCCTCGATTTCTTGCTAAAATCTGCCCGGCGCAGGCTCTTCAATCAGATTCGTATTTACTATCGAGAGAGCCGTCTGCTGTTCTTGCGCCAGGTAGTTAGTGACCGTTCCCCAGTCACTCGGCGGCCAGACCGATAACCAGGCTTTGCCGACGATGTTCTGGAAGGGCACCGTCCAGCCGCTGCGGGAATCACTGCTGTTATTGCGGTTATCACCGAGGACGAAATACTCATTTTCGGGAATGGTTCCCCCCCGGAAGGACTGCCTGGCCGGTTCGGCGATGTAGGCTTCAGACAGCGGGAACACGGTACCGTCTTTCTTGTGAATATAGACCACTCCTGCCTTTATCTCGACCGATTCCCCGGGTAAGCCGATGATTCGTTTGATATACTCTTCTTTGCCGTTCATAGGCGGATAAAATACGATTACATCGCCTCTTTCCGGCTTGTGAAACTTATAGACCAGTCTATTGACTATTATCTGCTGCCCGTTGTGCAAATTAACGTTCATACTCGGGCCATCGACGACGATCTTCGGGGCGATTGCCCTTTGTCCAGCTACGATTATGGCTGCGATGACGATGACTGTTAACGTATCCCGGAAAAAAGCTCGCATTCAGTAAACTACTCCCTTTTGTTGTTGGCATTCCATAAGCATTATACTTTATCTGGCCGTCTCTTTCTAGCCTTCGAGCGTTTTCCAATCTCCCCCTTCTCTTAATAGTGGGAGAGTTTGAGAGGGCGTTAGCCCTCTCAAAGAAACTCTTATCCCCTTCCCCTTTTCAAGGGGAAGGGGATCAAGGGGGTGAGGTTAAACACTTCTATTTGCACTTTTTCTTGGCGTGGTGCTAGAATGCTAGTGTATGGATTATATGAAACAGGCGCTTTGCCTAGCCACACTGGCTCAGGGTCAGGTTAGCCCCAATCCGGCCGTGGGGGCAGTGATAGTCAAAGATGATGTGGTGGTCGGACAGGGTTACACTCAACCTCCGGGCTCGGGACATGCGGAGGTAATGGCTCTCAAGCAGGCTGGGGAGAAAGCTCGGGGCGCTATTCTCTATGTTACCTTAGAACCATGCTGCCATTATGGCCGGACGCCGCCCTGCAGCCAGGCGGTTATCGCAGCCGGTATCTCCGAGGTCCACATGGCAATGCTCGACCCGAATCCTATCGTTGCCGGACGCGGCGCCGATGAGCTGGAGAGAGAAGGCATCAAAACCTATGTCGGCGCGCATGAGGAAGAAGCTAGAGAGATAAGCGAAGCTTATATCAAATACATTACCACCGGTATGCCATTTGTGACCGCCAAATTCGCCACCAGTCTGGACGGCAAAATCGCCACAAGGAGCGGGGATTCCGAGTGGATTAGCGGTATCGATTCCAGGAAATACGTCCATTATCTGCGCTACACTGCGGATGCCATTATGGTCGGCGCTAACACAGTAATTGCCGATAACCCACGCTTGACCTGCCGCTATGCCGGTACAGGTGGGGCGGCCCGGAAGCAGCCGCTACGGGTGATTGTCGATGGTATGGGACGTATCTCGCCGGAGGCGCAGATATTCAGCGAACCGGGTAAGACTCTCCTGGCCGTGGGGAAATCAGTCCCTGCCGAGAAGAAAGAGGCTTTTGCTCGGGCCGGCGCCGAGCTGATGGAATTACCTTTGTCAGAAGGCGCGCTCGATTTGGGGAGCTTGCTGAAGAAGCTGGGGGAAAGGGAGATTACCAGCGTGCTGGTGGAGGGTGGGGGCATCTTGCTCGGTTCTCTCTTTGACCGCCATCTGGTGGATAAAGTGCTCACTTTTATCGCCCCGGTGATTATCGGTGGGGAAGAGGCAAAGACGGCTGTTGCCGGTATTGGAGTTGAGAGAGTAGCCGACGCCATTAAGCTGGAGCGGGTCAAACTGGAAAGATTCGGTGATGATGTCATGATTAATGGCTATATCAAGAGGCACTAAATGTTTACCGGCATTGTAGAAGAGGTCGGCCGGGTTGCCACCGCCCAACCCAACAAACTCACCATCGCTGCCAGCAAAGTCATCCGGGGATTGGAGCTTGGCGCCAGTATCGCTGTTAACGGAGTCTGCCTGACGGTCACCGAATTAACTAGTAACGCCTTTTCTGTTGACATAATGTCAGAGACAGTGAGAAGGTCTAACCTGGGGCTACTCTCGGTCGGGGCTCGGGTTAATCTGGAGAGGGCTATGGCCCTGGGTGGGTCGATGGGGGGGCATTTGGTTCAGGGTCACATAGATGCTACCGGAGAGCTGGCTTCGACTCGCTGGGAAGAGTCTGCTGTTATAGCCAGATTTGCAGCTCCACCAGAAGTGATGCGTTATATCGTGGAAAAGGGTTTTATCGCTGTCGATGGGGTTAGCTTGACGGTGATAGGGAGAGACGCCGGTTCATTTCAGGTATCGCTGGTTAATTATACCCGCCAGAATACCAATCTGGGTGAGAGACGGGTTGGCGACCGGGTTAACCTGGAAGTTGACATAATTGCCAAATATGTGGAACAATTTACTCAGGCCCGTCCCGCTGGCATAACGGCCGACTTCTTGCGGGAGAATGGCTTTCCGGTGGGTTGACGGGTTCAAGTGAGGGAATAATGGGATTATCAAACGTTGAAGATGTAATCAAGGATATTAAGGCCGGCAAATTCGTCATAGTGGTCGATGACGAGGACCGGGAGAACGAAGGCGACCTGATTATCGCCGCCGAGAAGGTCACTCCGGAGGCGATTAACTTTATGGCTACTCACGGCCGGGGGCTAATCTGTGTGCCGCTCACCGGAGACCGGCTAGACGCTCTGCGTATTCCGATGATGGTGACGGACAACACTTCCAGGTTCACGACTGCTTTTACCGTTTCGGTCGAGGCAAAACACGGCACCAGCACCGGTATTTCCGCTGCCGATAGGGCCAGAACGGTTCAGGTTCTTGTCGACAAGAAAACGAAACCGGAAGACTTGCTGATGCCGGGGCATATGTTCCCCCTGCGGGCGAGAGAAGGCGGCGTCCTGGTACGTGCCGGGCAGACCGAAGCCGCCGTTGATTTAGCCAGGCTGGCCGACCTTTATCCGGCTGGCGTCCTCTGCGAGATTATGAATGAAGACGGCACCATGTCCCGGATGCCCCAACTGGAAAAATTCGCCGCTAAATTCGGTCTGAAAATTGCCAGCGTCGCCGACCTGATTAACTACCGTCGCCGCCATGAGAAGCTGGTGCACCGCGTCGCCGAGGCCAAGCTGCCCACCAAATATGGTGAGTTCGTAGCGGTTGCCTATAAGAGCGATACCGACCCGGCCGAGCACGTGGCGCTGGTGATGGGGGATGTCTCCGGCGATAAGCCGGTATTAGTTCGTGTTCACAGCGAGTGCCTGACCAGCGATGTTTTCGGCAGTCTACGCTGTGATTGCGGGGAGCAACTGGCTATGGCTATGCAGAAGATTGCCGACGAGGGGCGGGGCGTTCTGCTCTATATGAGGCAGGAGGGGCGGGGCATCGGTTTCCATAACAAACTCCGCGCTTACGAGCTTCAGGATGATGGGCTGGATACCGTAGAGGCTAATGTAGCGCTGGGATTTGCCCCGGATTTGAGAGACTACGGCATCGGCGCTCAGATTCTGGCTGACCTCGGCCTGCATGAAATCAGGTTCCTCACCAACAACCCCAAGAAGATAGTTGGTTTCGAAGGTTACGGACTGAAGGTCGTGGAGCAGGTGCCGATTCTTGTCAACCCGAACCCGTATAACCTTAACTATTTGAAAACAAAACAGGAAAAAATGGGTCACCTGCTAAAAATCCCTGATAATGACACGAAGTAGGGGCGCAGCATGCTGCGCCCCTACGGCACCCAATCATAGAGTGGCAATGGCCATCTTAAGAAAGGGCTAGATTGGGGAAGCTCGAATGGGCTTCGCCCATTCGAAGAACTCCCACCTCCCCTTCCCTTTTTAGGGGAATGGGATTAACGGATAGGGTTAATACAACTTAATTAGGAGGCACGGACTTGGGCAAAACATTTGAAGGCTTATTACTTGGCAAGGGGCTAAAATTCGGTCTGGTGGTCTCCCGGTTCAATGACTTTATTACGAATAAACTTTTGGAAGGGGCGCAGGACGCGCTCTTGCGTCACGGGGTAAGTCAGGCCGATATCGATATTGCCCGCGTGCCCGGGGCATTCGAGATTCCCATAGTTGCCCAGAGATTGGCCCAAACCAAGAAGTACGATGCCATCATCTGCCTTGGGGCGGTTATCCGGGGCGGCACGCCCCATTTTGAATATGTGGCTTCTGAAGTCAGCAAAGGTATTGCTAAGGTTGGGCTGGATACCGGACTGCCGGTTACTTTCGGCGTTCTAACAACCGATACTCTGGAGCAGGCTATCGAGCGAGCGGGTACTAAACAGGGCAACAAAGGCTTCGAGGCGGCTGTCGATGCCATCGAGATGGCCAGCCTGCTCAAGGGCATAAGCTGATAATGAAGCTCAATGCACTAAATCCTAAATACTAAATAAATCCATCCCGATTACATCGGGACAAAAACCAAATGAACAAGTAAAGTTCAAAGGCTTTAATGTCAAAGTTGCCTCTCATATCTTGTGGGCTTTGACATTTGTCATTGATTTGAATTTTGAGCTTTGGAATTTGGACTTGTTTGGGATTTAGAAATTAGTATTTAGGATTTTTACTAGCTAATCTTATAGACCTTATCGCCTTTTCTAACCCTGTCTGTGACCTTGATGCCGATGGCGTCTCCCTTGTTTGCCTGTTGGACGGTCACATTGTTAATCTGCATCGAATCGACAGCCATTTCCAAATCGGTGGTGTGACCCACGATGTGGATTTTGTCGCCCTGCTTGAGAGGCGCTGTCAACTCGATGCCGGCGACTACCGGGCGGGCGAAGAAGTCAGAAACTACTCCGATTTCAACCTCAGGCATTTGGCACCTCCATTATCCTGGCATCAGGTAGCTAACTTTAGGTTAGTATAGGCTATCTCCTTTCCATAATCAAGGTATTCTGATAGAATAAGTCGGATTCTGCAAAAGACCGACATGGCAAGAGAAAGCTATCTCAAAGAAGTCGCTCTACTTTTCTTCAGGTTGGGAGCTACCAGCTTCGGCGGACCTGCGGCATATATTGCTCTGATGCATCATGAGATTGTCATGCGCCGTAAGTGGATAGACGACCAGAGATTCTTAGACCTGATGAGCGCCACTATGCTTCTGCCAGGTCCGAACGCCACCGAAATCGCCGCTCACCTGGGACTAATTCGTGCCGGGTGGCTGGGTCTGATTCTGGCGGGTGGGCTTTTTATCCTTCCGGGAACAGCCGCAATAATGGTAGTCGCTTGGGCTTACGTCACTTATGGTTCATTGCCTCAGGTAGGCTGGGTCCTTTATGGAGTCAAGCCGGCCGTGATTGCCATTATTGTCCAGGCAGTCTGGTCTCTTACCAAAGGCAGCATCAAAAAGCCCCTGTTGATTAGTGTTGGGCTGGGAGTATTAGGCTTATATCTGCGTGGCTCAAACGAAATATTGCTCCTCTTAGGCGGAGCAACGCTGGTTTTGCTGATACAGAACGGGGGGCGATTATTCAGACACAGGACGGCAGCTCTGCTGGTTGCTCCGACCCTGCTGCTGAAGGTGCCTTTGACCGGGTTAGCTGCTACCGGTGCCGCAGTATTTAGCCAGACTACCCTTTTTCTCACCTTCCTCAAGATTGGCGCTACCTTGTTCGGTACCGGTTATGTGTTGTTTGCTTTCCTGCGGTCTAATTTCGTGGCCGGACTCGGGTGGCTGACCGACGCTCAGGTTATTGATGCTGTCGCCGTTGCCGGACAAATTACCCCCGGACCGGTTTTCAATAGCGCGGCTTTCGTTGGCTATCTATTAGGCGGCTGGCCTTCAGCCTTGCTGGCGGCAGTGGGAATATTCTTGCCATCTTTTATTCTGGTAGGTTTGTTGAGCCGGTTTTTACCTGCCATGCGCAAATCATCGTTAGCAGCTTCGTTTCTGGATGGAGTCAACGCCGCAGCGCTTGGGCTAATGTTGGCAATAGCCATACAGTTTGGGCGAGTAGCGCTGGTGGATATGTTTACCATTGCCTTAACACTTGGCGCCCTGTTTCTTGTGTTCAGGTTCAAGGTCAATTCAGTCTGGCTGGTGCTGGGTGGAGGGTTGCTGGGAGCTGCCTATAAACTGCTGCTGGTTTAATCTTTTTGACATCTCCCCATATCTCTCATATAATGAGGCAAGTTAAGGCTCTGGAGGGAAGGTTGGCAGATACAGATAAAGCGGCCGCAGCTGCCGAGCAGGAGGTTCAGCGTATCAAGCGGCAAGTCGACTTGCTCGACCAGCGTCTGGACAACATCGATTCTATGGTTAGCGCAGTCGCCGAGCGGGTAATGAGCCAATTGGTCTCTCTCAACCTGACCTGCCCGCACTGCGGCAAGAACATCGAGATTGGTCTGGTAGGTAGTCAGAAGCCCAGGCGATAGGGTTAAGGGTAGTTTGAGGTTAATCTGGAGTAACGGGCGCTCGAAAGGCGCCCTTTCTTTTTCGCTCCGATTTTTGCGAACAAATCTCACCTCGTCATTATGAGATCGCCGGCCGAAGGACTCGCAGTCTGTCAGGCCGATTCTATCGACATCACAAATAAATTATAGGGGCAGGCCTTGTGCCTGCCCAGGGCGACCTCAATGGTCGCCCCTACACCTATTTCGTCGCAATGGCAGACGGAATCAGAATTGACATTACCTTGTGGCGGTATATACAATTATTCAGTATGCATATCGATGAATTATCCGGTCTGTCTATAGATGGGAAGCAGCTCACCCGGGAACAGTGCCGGGCAGTGTTGCAATGTCCCGATGAAGACCTGATGTTGCTGCTCCATCAAGCCTACAAGGTGCGGCATCATTATTTTGGCAATCACGTCCATGTCCAGGTGCTGAGAAACGCCAAGAGCGGGCTGTGCGCCGAGGACTGCCGTTACTGCTCTCAATCGCGGGTTTCGCAGGCGCCCATCGAGAAATACCCCCTTGTTTCAAAGGAAGCTCTGTTGACCGAAGCTCAAAAAGCTGCCCAAATCAAAGCGACCCGCTTTTGTATCTCGACCAGCGGCACCCGCCCCAGCGAAGCTGAAATCGACCGGCTCTGTGATACCATCAAGACCATCAAGAAGGAGACCGGTCTGCCGTTATGCGCCACTCTTGGCCTGCTGACCGAAAGCCAGGCACAACGTTTGAAGGCTGCCGGACTGGACAGAGTGAACCATAACCTCAATACCAGCCGCCGGTATTATGGAGATATATGCACCACTCACACTTTCCAGGAGCGACTCGATACCGTTGCCCGCTGCCAGGCGGCCGGTCTGGAGATATGCTGCGGCGGCATCGTGGGGCAGGGTGAGACAGACGCTGATATTATCGATTTGCTGTTGAGCATAAGGGAAATCAGACCCCAGGCAGTGCCGGTTAACTTTCTCGTTCCCATCGAGGGGACGCCCTTTGGCGGGCTGGATACCGGTTTAAACCCCCGGAAGTGCCTGAAGATTCTCTGCCTGGCTCGTTTTCTCAATCCCGCCAGTGAAGTGCGGGCGGCCGGGGGGTGGGAATACCACCTGCGGGAGCTTAAGCCGCTGGCCCTCTACCCCGCTGACTCTATTTTTGTCACCGGCTATCTCACTACCGGCGGGACATCGGTCGGTGAAGTCTGCACTATGATTGCGGATATGGGTTTTGAATCGACTATCGAAGACCTCGGCGACTAGCATGGTGCTGAAGAGACCCTCTTTTTGTAGGTATCCCCCTTTGAAAAAGGCACTAATATACTTGACACAGTGCCGAGAGGGGGAGTAGAATTTGGATAAGTATACCATTATCCGGGGGAGTCGTGGTAAATATCCATACAATGAGGGGAAGCATTTAATAGTGGCTGTAGAATACTTTACCTACGCTGATGAAAGTGGCTTGCAAGGGAGTCCGAAATATTGCTTAGTATTAGGCTTTATCGCAAGTCCTAGACAATGGGAAATCTTTAATCAAGAATGGGTAAAAGTACTCAAAAACTATGAAACCACTGAATTCCATGCTAAGGATTACTTCGGGCGTAACCCCCAAGGGAAACATGGGTTATACGATAGGTGGTCATTGGCAAAAGCCAGCACCTTTCTTGAAGCTCTTCTTTCTGTAGTAAAACCACGTCAACTATATCCCGTTGGTGGAGCAGTTGATGTTTCTGATTTTAATTCATTTACTCTTAGCGAAAGAAAATTCTTGACGGGTGGATTCATTAATAGGTCACGGGAATGGACTACGACAGGCGCTCCTTCCAAGCCGTATTATTTCGCAATGAATTACCTTGTGTCCGAAGCCCTATTCCATGTTCCACCTGAAGTAGGAGTGCACTTTGTCTTTGATGAGCAAAATGTTCTCCAAGCACGCGCACAAGAAACTTTCAGAGAAACCGCAACCGTGGGACTGCTATCTGATGGTCAACGTACAGAACAAATGAAATCTGTCACTTTCATCCGGTCAGTAGACTCACCGGGGTTGCAACTAGCAGATATGTACTGTTACGCTTGGAATCGTCTTCTTACCAAGAACGAACAATCAGTGCAGGAGGGGATACTCCGAATTCTAGATGTACTCACGCCAAAAAAGGTAATTCTAGGTCAGCCTGGAATCCAAATATCTGACCGAGAATCGTTCCAGAAAATGTTAAGCAAACTTCCGCAAGATGTGCAGGATAGATTAAAGGCAAATAAATTATGAATCTTTATTCTGCTTATGCTCCTGTTGCCTCTTCGGAGCAGCCACAATCTTCTTTGCCAATTCCCGAAACCGCCCGAAGGGAGTTTCACCCTTCGGCTCGGTCCTTTCCTTTGATTCCTTTTTCACGTCTCTTACCTCTCTTACGCTTGCGTCGTACCCCCAATAAGCTCATTGTAGGTCAAACGCTTGCCAGTAATCCCACTTACCACGCCCTGAAAGCGGTCGGCATCGTCAGTCTTATGGGTGTTGAAGCGGAAAGTTTCCTCGTCAAGATAGCGGAACAGGTGGGCGGGTTCGATGTTGACGTAAGTCCCTCTGATAGCCCGCTTCAAGAGACTCCAAAAGTTCTCGATTCCGTTAGTGTGAACGTGTCCATTCACGTAGGCTTTGGCGTGGTCAATAACCTCATGGACATATTCCTTGTCCAAATCGTTGTAGGGAGCAAGGGCATCGGTCAGAAGATTGCTACCTTGCTTTACATCTTCACGCACGGCTGGCGGAATAGTCTGACGACTGGTATCGGCGATTATCTTGGCTTTAACTTTGCCCCGGCCCCGCTCCAAGAGTCCCATGACGATAACCTTGCCAACGCCACCACGACCTTGAATAATTGCCTCTCTCTTAGCTTTGTGCATATTACGAGCCTTGCCGCCTATGTATGTCTCATCCGCTTCTACAGTGCCCGACAGCTTGCCATTGTCATTGCTTCCCATTGCCAGGCGGATTCTGTGAAGCATGAACCAAGCTGTCTTTTGAGTGACACCGAGATTCCGGGCGATTTCATAGGAACTAACGCCGTTCTTGGCATTGGCTATCATCCAGATAGCGGCCAGCCACTTGTCCAGACCGATAGGGCTATCCTCAAAGATTGTGCCCACCTTAACCGAGAATTGACGCTTAGGATGTTGACCTTTGCATTCCCATATCCGGCGTGTCTTGATAAATCTTACATCAGTGCTTCCGCAGGTAGGGCAAGCCACGCCATCATGCCAGCGCAACTTAACCACAAAGTCGAGACAGACATCGGGGTCACGAAAGTATTTGATTGCTTCGATAAGAGTAGTTGGTTCGTTCATTGCTATGCTCCATTTCTCACTTACAGATATATAATAGCACAGCTAAGTTACTGTGTCAAGTATATTAATGCCTTGAAAAAGGGGGACTAAGGGGGATTTTCGGTTCTGAAATCCCTCTTAATCTCCCTTTACGAAAGGGAGAAAGACGTGTTTGGATTATGCTGTATGTATGATAATGCTGAGCAAGAACTAGCTTCCCTGGAAGAGCGGGGACTATTACGCGACCTGCAGGCTCTGCCTGAAACCGGCGGCAAGATAGTCATCGAGGGCAAAAAGGTACTCAATTTCTCCTCCAACGACTATATGGGCCTGGCCAGGGACCAGCGCCTCAAAGAGGCGGCGGTCGAAGCGGTCAGCCGCTATGGCTGCGGCGCGACGGCCTCAAGGCTTTTGGCCGGGCATCTGACGCTTCATGAGGAGCTTGAGTCCGACCTGTCAAGAATGATGGATACAGACGCGGCTCTCGTCTTCGGCAGTGGTTTTTTGACTAACCTGGGCGTGCTCTCGTCACTGGCTGGCCCCGGAGACCACGTTTTCTCCGACCGTTTGAATCACGCCAGCTTAATCGATGGCATCCGTCTCAGCCGTGCCCACTGCTATCGCTACCGGCATAAGGATATGGCTCACCTTGAAGACCTTCTGAAGAAGAGCCAGGATACACCAGGCAAGCGGATTATCGTCTCCGAGTCTGTCTTTAGCATGGACGGTGATATCGCCCCATTGAAGGAGTTGTCCGAGCTGGCCAGTCGCTATCATGCTATGTTGATAATCGATGAGGCTCACGCTATCGGGGTTTTCGGCCGGCAGGGCGGGGGCGTCTGCCGTATTCCCGGCCGTGAAATCCAGCCCGATGTGATTATCGGCACCTTGAGCAAGGCTCTGGGCGGTTATGGAGGTTTCGTTGCCTGCTCGGTGTCGGTGCGCCGGCTCCTCATAAATAAAGCACGCTCTTTTATTTACAGCACCGGCTTGCCGCCAGCCTGTCTCGGCAGCGCCCGTGCGGCGGTGCGCATCATTACCTCAGAACCAGAACCAGGCACAACTCTACTAGAAAAAGCACGGCGCTTCCACAGCTTGCTGACTCAGCACAGTTTGAAAATGCCCGATTTCGAGTCACAGATTTTGCCCATCATCGTCGGAGGCAACGAAGATGTGATGCGTTTTTCCGAATCCCTATCGCGCAAAGGATTGCTCGTGAAGGGAGTCCGCCCGCCGACCGTGCCGCCCGGGACGGCGCGGGTGCGCCTTTCCTTGACCCTCTCGATGACTGATTCGGCTCTGGAACAGGCTGCCTGCGCAATAGCTGAAGCAGCGGAGGAGGTGGGAATAGCTTTGCATGGTTCCACCGGAGTCACCACGCAGTGAGCCGGGGACTATTTATCACCGGAACTGACACAGGAATCGGCAAAACGGTTGTAACCGCTGGCATTCTGCGCTGGTTGCGCCGGCTGGGTGTGGACGCTGTGCCGTTGAAGCCTGTGCAGACAGGGGCGGGGTGGCGGGGCGGTGAGTTGATTTCTCCCGACCTTGAGTTCTGCCTCTCCGTCGCCGGCATCCGGCCGGCCTTGGGTGAGGCGAGGTTGATGTCGCCTTACACTTATGAGCCGGCCTGCTCGCCGCATCTTGCTGGCAGGCTCACCGATAATTACGCCGAAATACCGATGATTGTGCGGTGTGCCGAAATGCTGTTGAGCCAACATCAGGCAATCGTGGTGGAAGGAGCGGGGGGTGTTCTCGTACCTTTGAACGAAAAGGAAACGATGCTGGATTTGATGGTGGCGTTGGGTTACCCGGTCGTGCTTGTGGCACGCTCCGGTCTGGGCACGATCAACCACACATTACTCTCCTTGGTCGTGTTGCGGGCCACCGGACTGAATGTGCTCGGTGTGGTCTTTAACCATACCGGGCTGCCGGAGACTGAAAACCGGTTTATCGAAGTGGATAACCCTGAGACCATTGCCAGCTTTGGCGGGGTGCGCGTTTTGGGGAAACTGCGGTACTTTGACAGCCTGAATCCGGAAAAGCTAGACGCCTGGCAGTGTTTAGAGACGGATATTCCCGGACGCTGGACCATTCTGGAAGAATTGAATCGATAATGGATTACAAAACTTTACATGAACTCGATATCAAATACCTGTGGCACCCCTGCACCGAAATTAACAGCTTCGAGCAGATGGACTTCCCCATCGTCGAGAAGGCTAAAGGAGTTTATCTTTATGAGGTCGGCGGACGTCCGCTGCTCGATGGCATAGCCTCCTGGTGGTGTGTCAATCTCGGTCACGGCCACCCCCGGCTCATCGAGGCTATCCGGGAGCAGGCCGGCCAACTGCAACACGCTATTCTCGGGGGAATGTCCCACCCGAACGCCATTAAATTAGCTGAACAGCTGGCCCGGCTTGCCCCGGGTGACCTCTCCCATTCGTTCTTTGCCAGTGACGGCGCTTCTGCGGTAGAGGCTGCCCTGAAGATAGCCGTCCAATACTGGGCGAATCTCGGCGAGAATAACCGGGTCAATTTTGTCGGCCTTGAGGAGGGCTATCACGGAGATACCCTCGGGGCGATGGGCGTCGGCTATGTCGAGGCTTTTCATAGGGACTACAAGTATGTCGTCCGCCCCGCCTATCACGCCTTGTCGCCGCACTGCCTCCAGTGTCCCAACGGCAAGGAGCCGGAGACCTGTGACACCGAGTGTTTTGATTCTATGGACGAAATCCTGCATGAGTATCACAGTGATATTGCAGCGGTCATAGTCGAACCCCTCTGTCAGGCGGCCGCCGGCATCCGCATTTACCCCGAAGAATACTTGCGTCGTTTGCGCAAGCTGTGCGATGAACACAGCCTGATTATGATTGCCGATGAAATAGCCGTGGGTTTCGGCCGCACCGGCTCTATGTTCGCCTGTGAACGGGCGGGCATCGTGCCTGATATTATGACGGTGGGGAAGGGCATCACCGGAGGCTATATGCCTTTGAGCGCGGCGGTTGTCAGCGACACTATCTACAATTCGTTCCGCAATACCGGTGACGGGCGGGACCTGTCCCGAGCGGGTTCGAGGGATAAGACTTTTTATCACAGCCATACATTCGGCGGCAATCCGATTATCACCGGGCTGGCCCTGGCCGCCATCGAGACCTACGAAAAGGAAAAGGTGCTGGACAAATGCCAGCCCAGAATCAAGCAGCTCGAGCAGGGGATGCTCCGGCTGGGCAAGACACTCGGTGGTAGTTCGAAGGTGCGGGCGCTGGGTATGATGGCGGTCATCGAGATAGATGACGCCAATGGCGGGGCGGGGCGGGCTTCCCGTATCGTGCGCAAGGCTTACGAACTGGGGCTGTTTCTCCGTCCCCGGGGGCGGGCCGTCTATCTCTGGCCGCCCCTGGTCATCACCGAAGCCGAGCTTGACCTGATGCTCTCGATTCTTGAGGAAGCCATCGAACAGACGGAATAGGGTTTGCCGTGTCATTGCTACGAAATACCTCCTCTCCCCTTGCGGGAGAGGACTAAGGTGAGGGGTAATTTCATTTTTTGTGGCGCTGGTTGTCCCGTTGGTTGTCCCGCATGATAGCTTGCGAGCAGCCCTTAGTAGGCTTTAGGCTTTAGCCCCCCGAGTCGAAGAATTCACCTCCCTTCCCTTTTAGGGAAGAAAGGCAGGGAGACGGTCAGGTCAAGAAAAGGGGGCTCGTTTCCTTGACCTCAAGCTTCACATCTAGTAGAATTCTAAATGCGGGCGGTTAGCTCAGTTGGTTAGAGCACTGCGTTGACATCGCAGAGGCCACTGGTTCGAGCCCAGTATCGCCCAGTTACTGTTCAATGCTTCGAATTGGCGCTGATGGTTACTTGCCCTAGAAAGCGGGCATTATGGATTCTGAACCGTAAACCGGCCCTGCGGACGGCATGAGGAGAGCCAGACATGGCTCTCCTCTTTGTTTTCTGCCTGAAACTAGCACCACCTGCAAAAAGACGGCACATTCAGTGTTTTTCCGATAGCGATGCGAAACAATCAATAGTTTCCCCGATATTTTTCTGCCGTTGGGCATCAATTCCCAATATTGTATAAGGGTATACCCCGACAAAGTATCATAAAAATAGGGTATGTCCCTGACAGTTTCCTTACAAAGAATACATACTTTCCCTGATAGCGCTATAGGCATATTCCCCATATTCTATATATAGTACTACTCCTGGCAACGTAACCGACAAGCGAGCGATGATATTGGAAATTGGGGAGGAAGTCTATGCCTAAATCAGAAAACGCAAATCCGGCAGACACTGTTGACAGGCAACCAGTTTCAAGGAGGGCTTTCCTGAAGGGAGTAGCGGCGACAACGGCGCTGGGCGCCGCTGCGTCTACGTTGCTTGCTAACCCACTCAAGCCGTTGCTGGGCAAAGCTGCCAAAGGATACGTCCCAACTTCAGAGAAATGGGTGCCGACAACTTGCTGGATCGGTAAGCAGGAGTGCAGTATGCTGGCGCGCGTTATCGATGGCAGAATTGTAAAGCTCGAAGGGCATCCGGATAACCCGCGCAATCGTGGGCGCTTGTGTCCAAAGGGCGTGGCGCAGATTATGGCTGTCTATGACCCGTATCGTTTGAAGGCTCCGCTGCTCAGGACGAACGAAAAAGGCGTGTCGGGACAGTGGAAGGAAATATCATGGGACGAGGCGCTAACGCTGGTCGGTGACAAGATAAAAGAGGTCAGAGCTAAGGACCCGAAATTGCTGATATGGCAGAAAGGAAGAAGCAAGACCGAGTCCCTCTACGACAATACTTTCGTAAAGGCGGTCGGCGCCACCAAAATGGGGCACGGGGCTTATTGCTCTGATGCTGGCTATCGCGGTGCGGAGTATACTATTGGTGGGCACGGTGTATTGCATCCCGACTTCCGCCACACGAAGTATCTGCTCGCGTGGGGCTGGAACGCATCGAACGGCGGCGGTAACAAGTTCTGCTGGATAACCTGGAACCGGCAGTTCCTTGACGCCCGCGAGCGCGGGCTGAAGGTGGTCTCTCTTGACCCATGGCGTCCGGGAATGGGCACGCAGGTTGACGACTGGCTACCTAATAGACCCGGCAGCGACCTGGCTTTCTTCCTGGCGCTTGGCCATCAGCTAATCAAGGACGGTTACGTAGACAAAGGCTATCTCACAAGCCACACCAATTCGCCGTTCCTGGTTAAGGAAGACGGCTTATTCCTCAAAGTGGAAGGCAAAGAACAAGTTTGGGATACCACATCGCAATCTGCCAAGCCATATGATGCAAAAGGAATCGTGCCCGCGCTGGAAGGCGAGTTCAATGTTGGCGACACAAAGGTCAAGACCTCCTTTCAAGTTTATAAGGAACATATTGCTCAGTACACGCCGGAATGGGCTGCCGATGTTTGCGGATTGCCTGCAGAATCTATCCGCAAAGTAGCTCAGGAGCTGGGGCAGAACGCCATGATCGGCAGCAAGGTCATTGTAGACGGTGTGGAACTGCCCTATCGCCCTGTATCTATTATGGCTTACCATGTTGCGCAGCAGGAACTGGGGTTCCAGGCGGTCCGGGCTGCCATACAGGTCTTCATGCTTTTGGGGGCGATGGAGGCAGTCGGCGGAGTACGGATTGATTCCACCTGGAAGGAGCATGCCAACTTTAAGAGCTTGGATGCCGTAAAGATAAAAGACCCGCCGTACGACCCCATTCTTAAATCCAGCAAATATTTTCCTATCAACTCGGGCAATCCTACGTTCGTCGCCAAAGTGGTGCAAGACCCCGCCAAATACGGCGTTAACTGGGTGCCAGAGGCTATGATTATTCATATGGCTAACCCCATAGTCTCGTTTGTCGATACCCCGTTGCTCACCGCCTACCTTGAAAAGCTTGAGTTCATAGCCGTTATCGACCCGTTCCTCAGTGAGACAGCCGACCTCTTCGCCGATGTTGTCCTGCCGGCAGCCACTATCGAGAAATATGAGGGACCTATGGGTGTTAGCGACACATACGAGGATGCCCAGACCCTCCGGGTACCTCCGATGGCGCCACTGTTCCAATCGCGCGGGGAGATTGAAATCTATATGGACTTGTGTGAAAAGGCAGGCGTTCTCTATGGCAAAGGCGGTTATCTCGACCTGATTAACAACGAACTGAAACTTGCGGACCCGCACAAACTGGACCTGACCGCTAAACCAATCGCCAGGGACATCTTCGACCGCTGGGCGAAGTCCGCTGGCATCGCTGAGGGCGTTGCCTTCTTCGAGACGAAAGGAGTGCTGTCCAAGGGAGTCGTTTCTGCCAAGAAATATTACGGTTTCGGGGTGACTCCTCCCTTCGGTGGTATCCGGCATCGCCTCTACGGCGAGTCGTTGCTCCGGTACCGCAATGAAATGAAGGCAAAGAGCGTTGAGGAAATCTACTGGCAGGACTATACCGCTTTACCAATGTGGCGAGAGCCGACCATGGACAAATCACCGTCTCAGTACGACCTTTATCTGATTAGCGGGAAGAAGATAGAGTTCAAACAGTCCAGAGCAAGTTTCATCCCGCTTCTAAAGGAGCTCGCTCCACAGCAGAGGTTGCAAGTGAATCCTGGAACAGCGCAAGCAAAGGGCATCAATGATGGTGACGAGGTCTGGATGGAGTCACAGAACGCTATAACCGGAGAAACCAGAAAGCTGAAGGTGACAGTGTCCTACGTGGAAGGTCTACGTCCTGATACTGTATTCATGCCGCATCACTACGGGAAATGGGTGCATCCCGAGGCGAAGGGACAGGGTCCCACACCAAATTCACTTTATTTCGGCAGTGAGGGATATGTGGGTGCCACGCAAGACGCGTCATTCCAGGTAAAAGTTCGGGTGTATAAGGAGTAAGTGATGTCACATTTTGTCGAACAGAAGCGTTCCGACACCGTCAAAGAGGTTAGCCGCCGTGATTTTCTGGTTGCTGTTGGCGCGGCCGCCGCACTTGGAGCGGCCGGAATGCAAATCGGACAAGGTCGAGCGAGCGCCAAACCGATTGCGTCGGACAAGAAGGTCAAGTATGGAATGGTCATCAACCTCGACCGATGCTACGGGTGTCGTGCGTGTATGGAAGCATGTAAAGTTGAGAATAACACTCCTTCGGCAGTCTTCTGGATGTATGTCTTCCGCATCGAGGACGGGCATTACCCTAACGTCAGAATGCAGAACTTACCGCGACCGTGTATGCATTGCGATAACGCGCCGTGCGTGAAAGTGTGTCCGGTCGGTGCGCGCTACAAAAGAGACGACGGACTTGTTCTCACAGATTTCGATCGCTGCATCGGTTGCCGCTACTGCGAAGTTGCCTGCCCTTATGGTGTCAATTACTTCAACTGGAAAGACCCAAAGAAGAACCAATATTACGACTGGGACTCAGCATCCGCTCAAATCGGGACGGACGGAGCCGTGCCGCCCTACCGAAATCCGGACCACGACTTGCTCTATGGACAAGAACAACGCCGGATCTCCGGCGGCTCACACTACAAGGGCGTGATGGGAAAGTGCACCTTCTGCGTGCACCGCGTAGAAAAGGGTCTTCTACCTGCGTGTGTAGCTAATTGTCCCGTTGAAGCGCTGAGCTTTGGCGACCTGAACGACCCTGAAAGCAAAGTATCAAAATTGCTGGCACAGAAGCCTTCATTCCGTCTGGCTGAGGACATAGGCACAGAACCGCGTGTTCATTACGTTGGAGCTTCCCCGCTCAAACTGGAAGCTACCCAACTCAATGCAATTGTAGGGAGGGTGCAGTAAATGGAAGCTAGCCTCGCTCAGAGAACCCCTCGACCCGAAGAAACGATGCCGTATCGACTAAGGGAAGCAGGCCGAGCCTGGTGGCTCTTTGTCATCATATTGACGGCCCTTATTGGATGGGCCATTTTCGCCTACACGCGCCAGTTTACGGAAGGCCTCGTCGTTACCGGCATGCGTGATATCGGTTCTGGGGCAGGAGCCGCCTGGGGCCTGTATATTGCTTTTGATATCTATTTTGTCGGTGTCAGCTTCGCTGGAATTACTACCGCGGCGCTCGTCCGTTTGCTAAATTTAAGACACCTCAGGCCGTTGTCAAGAGCCGCAGAAACTCTTACTGTCATATCATTGCCGCTCGCTGCGTTGGTAGTGGTCATAGACCTGGGCCAGCCGGAGCGCGGGCTGATTTATCTTCTGCAGTATGCCCGCCCTCAATCCCCATTCTTTGGAACGCTGACATTGGTCATATCGGGCTACCTCTTTGCCAGCCTGATGTTCCTCTATCTTGCTGGCCGCAGGGATGCTGCGATCTGTGCCAAACACCCGAGCAGATTACAGTGGTTTTACAGGTTATGGGCCACCGGGTATCAAGACAAAGTAGACGAACGTGAAAGGCATTCGTCAGTGTCGTGGTGGCTCGCTCTTGCTATCTTGCCGCTGCTGATAGTCGCCCATTCAACTCTCGGGGCCATCTTTGGAATCCAGGCCGGCCGACCGGGCTGGTTCAGCGCCCTTCAGGCTCCCGGGTTCGTAATAATGGCAGGCGTCTCTGGTATTGGATTCCTGATTATAATTGCGGCAATACTGAGAAGGACGCTGAACCTCGGAGCGCAAATCACTTTGGACGCATTTCGCTTTCTCGGTAACATGCTCTGGGTATTGACCGCTGCCTATCTGTACTTTCTGATAGTAGAACTGCTTACTGCTAACTACGCCGCGCCGGCGCATGAAACCGCTGTGTCCAGGGCCCTGCTTACGGGTCAATATGCCGGAGTCTTCTGGTTGTCGGTGGCGTTCCTCGTAATCCCTTTTTTCATCCTGTTGCTCCAGTTCCTCACCAGGCGCTATTCGGTGGGGCTAATGGTTCTTGCGGGGGCGATGGTCAATATTGCCGCCATCGGCAAGCGTTTTCTGATCGTTGTACCGTCTCAAACCAATGGGACGATACTTCCATACATACCTGGCTCATACACTCCCACCTGGGTTGAATACTCCATAATCGTGGGACTCTTCGCTTTAGGGGCGTTACTCTACGCTGTCTTCGTAAAGGTGTTTCCGATTGTTGAGATATCAGAGAACTGAAAAGAAAAAAAGGAGTGACATATGCGAAAAGTGATTTCTATTGCAACCCTTCTGGTCGGACTAGGTGTAGCTACCGGTAGCTTCTTCCTAGCGATGCCGAATGGCGCCCCGGGCTCCCCTATTATGCCTTTCTCACCGCTGGTGTTTGTCGTTGGTGTAATCCTCATGATTCTCTCAGCCGCGTTGTATGAACTGTTCCCCGGGTCAGGCCGAGGGGTTCAGGAATGACATCAACAGCGTTGAGTGCACGGTCGATAGCGGAGCTCGCTTCGGGCCGCGCTAATATGTACCGGCTTCTGGGTACATTATTCGCAAGGCCAGTTGATGAACAGCTCGTTGGGCTACTCGTTTCTTGGGCTTTGGCCGAAAGAGAACTTGACCGGGCTATTCCTTCTCCTCGCATGTTACAGGGAGCCAGGAGCCTGGCTGTGTGGTCTGAACAAGAGTACACGCAGCCAAGCGATGGTTTCATCGCTAACCTTGCGGCGGAGTTCACCAGGCTTTTCCGAGGGTTGAGTCGCTTCAACTCGCCACCGCCGCCGTACGAATCCGTCTACGTCGACGGTGGCGCCCTCTATGGGTCGTCAACAAGTGATGTCATCAACAGATTTCGACAATTCGGGCTTGCCGTTCAAGATAACGAGCCGCCTGACCACGTAGCATTTGAACTAGATTTCATGGCGTTCTTGTGTGAACAAGAACGCTCGTGCTGGGAAACCGGAGGGAGTGGTCAGCAATGGCTTCAAGAGGAGTCGTCCTACTTGAATGAGCACCTGATAAGATGGGTTCCCGAGTTCTGCCAGAAAACCAGAGAGTTTGACAAGACAGGTTTCTATCATGCTCTGGCAGATATCACCGAGGGCTGGATTCGATACGACCAAGTAGTTATCAACGACTTATCGATGACGGCATCGCGTTCAGAGGAGAATGGCGCAGGCTTGCCTGCTGAACTTGATGAAGAACTTAATGAAGAATAGGTAGACTGGTAGTCGATGGAGGTGGGGAATGCCATTTCGGTTTGGGCCACTAGAAACCGGGCTTATCTTAGTGATTGTTCTCATTGTTTTTGGCGCCGGCAAGCTTCCGCAGGTTGGCAGCTCGTTCGGTAAGGCCATTCGCGAATTCCGCAAGGAGACTGCTAAGGAACATGTTGGCGGAGCGAAGCCTCCGGAATTCGGCCGACGGGGATAAGCGAATGATTCCAGTAGTATCATTCATCGGCCGTTCAAACTCAGGCAAGACCACTTTGCTAGAGCAGGTAGTTTGCATGCTCAAAACGGAAGGGTTTCGCGTGGGAGTCATAAAACACAGCCCGCACGGTTTTGACATCGACCGAGAGGGGAAAGATACATGGCGGTTTTCTCAAGCCGGGGCGGACATGATAGCCGTTGCTTCACCTGAAAGGGTCGCCATCCTGGAGAAGGTAACTGCCGAACCCGGTCTTGATGACCTTGTAGGTTTGTTTGAAGATAAGGTAGACATCCTCATCACCGAAGGGTATAAGTCAAGCGAGACACCAAAGATTGTCGTCTTAGGAGTCGACAAGGAGATAGGCAAGCTGGGCTACCACGGCGAAACACTGTTTGTTGTCTCAAGCCAGCTTTCTCCATCCGGTGTCCCTGAATTCAATTCATCTGATATCCGTGAAATCATCGCTATCATAAAGAAGCAGATACACGAGACACGCCGCAGTATTGTATGTGTCATTTAGCCGACAGGTTTGTGAAATGAAGACACGTTCATTTCGTTTCGACTTACGCGAGTTGGGTGGAGCCGTGGGCGACCTGGGTACGCTCTTGCCTCTGATGGTAGCGCTCATCACCCTGAACCATATGAACGCCACCAGTGTGTTACTGATCGTTGGCATGGCTTATGTTCTGGCTGGATTGTTTTACCGCCTGCCGGTGCCGGTTCAACCACTGAAGGCCGTAGCGGCCATCGCAATCGCAGGAGGCCTTTCTCCGTCTGTTATATCGGCCTCGGGGCTTGTGATGGCGGTCTTCCTGCTCCTGCTGGCCGGGACCGGAGCCATAAATCAGGTAGGCAAGCTCTTCCCCAAAGTGATAGTCCGTAGCATTCAACTCGGATTAGGGCTGATTCTGGTAAAGACAGGGCTGTTATTGGTCGCCAAGAGACAGGTCATCATAGGCGGAAAGGATGGCCTGGTTACTCTGGTAAATCTCTCTATTCCCGTCGGCTGGCTTATTGCCTTGATATTGGGGGGTATTTTCCTTATCTTCTTGAAAACCAAGAGGCTGCCAGCGTCTTTAGTGGTATTAGCTCTGGGAATCCCCGTCAGTGCATTCTGGGGTTCCCTCCTTGGATTGCCCACACTGCGTTTTGGCTTGAGTTTACCCGTATTTACCATACCTAGCCTGGCTGATATCACTACTGCGCTGGTGCTGTTGGTGATACCCCAGATACCGCTGACCTTAGGGAATGCTGTCTTCGCTATGGCGGATACTGCAAAGACGTACTTTGGGGATAAGGCCGAGAGAGTTGCGCCGAAAGCATTGCTCACTACTATGGGTGTCGCCAATCTGGGAGCGGGGCTTTTTGGCGGCATGCCGATATGTCATGGCTCAGGAGGCCTGACGGCACATTTTCGTTTGGGCGCCAGAACCGGCGGCGCTCCCCTCATGGTAGGTATTCCTTTGATAGCCATGGCTATCTTCCTCGATGGCAACGTTATACCTCTCTTTTCGCTCGTCCCTTACGCTATTCTTGGTGTGCTGGTAATCTTCGTCGGTGTACAGCATTTGCTGCTGGTTCGAGACCTGAAGACCAAGAAGGAGGTACTGGTAGCTTTGGCGGTAGCCATACCGGGGCTTCTCACGGCTAACCTTGCCATCGGCCTGGCCGCAGGCATGACTCTGCATTTATTGATTGTCTCTCTGCCACGGATAAGGACTTTTCTCAAACGCGGGTCGCGTTCAGACGTGGTCCGGTCAACTTAGAACTGATGTAGATTGCTGGTGAGCTATGCAGATAACAGGCATTGTGCTGGCCGGGGGCAAAAGCCGGAGACTGGGCAAGGACAAGGCCACTTTAGTCATCAATGGAAAAAGTCTCATTAAGCGCGTTGTCGAAAGTCTTAAGTCACATACGAACGAGATTCTCATAGTGACAGCCCAAGACCAGATAAACCTTCCCGGACATATGGACGCAGAAATCGTCTCAGACATCTATCCAGAAAAAGGGCCTCTCGGTGGCATATGTACTGGCTTAATGAGGTCTCGGTCGTCGCACAATCTTGTTGTCGCCTGTGATATGCCTTCCCTGAATACCGGGTTACTGGATTACATGGTTAGACTATCCTCCGATTTCGACGCGATCGTTCCCAGAATAGGACAAGAAAGGCTGGAGCCTCTCCACGCAGTCTATTCCAGGAGATGCCTGAGTAGTATAAGACAGCAGTTGGAGGCTGGTAATCTGGAGGCTTACTCATTCCTCACGATGGTGCGTGTAAGATATGTTGAAACTGCAGAATGCCAGATGTTTGACCCCCATCTACTTTCCTTTTTCAATATCAATCGCCAGTCGGACTTGGACCGGGCGAGCATGCTTGTGGCAGAGAGCTCTTGGGCATGGCATTGACCCCGAAGCTCTTTCAATTAGCCGATCCCCGCTCAAACACCGAGGCTGAAAATAAGATCGAATTCCTTGCCAGTACTACCTATTGACCTTGGCTCCAGCCAAGGTATCGAACCGGGCGTCAGAACACATGCCGGAACGTCTTGTCGAAATGTTTACCTTTTGAACTGAATTGTGGACCGAAGAGGGTCGAACCAAGCCATTTCGATTTGAGTAAGAGAGACGTCGCATCGACGCCGAGACGAGTCGCTTCTTTTCAAATCGAAGGTCGGGGAATGCTTCTAGGACAAGTCGGGATTTGAACTACAGCGGCTTTGGATTCCATTACAGCGTGTTTCCACACAGCTTACCCAACAAACATCGAAAAATGATGTCAACGCCAACTTGTAGATGCAAGTGCCCCAGTGGTAAGTATTTCTGGACGTGAACCGAACGGCGGATTGGGGCCAGTCAGACAGTACGATCGCAACCTTAAGTTCCAGCTAGGGTCGAACAGACGGTCATACGCGGAAGACCAAATCGAATGTCTTGGTTCTGCATGTTATAAAGTATCGCCGACCATAATGTACAATACTAAGAACCGGGATGCTCTCTTTGTCTAGCTTCGCTGGCACAGGGCAGGCTCGTTGGCAAATTTGCCCCCCTATCCGTATTACGGCTGGTCTATTTACCACACCACGGCAGTAAACTTCCAAGGCATATCGACGGTACTTTGTATGAAGGAGGACGCCTGACGGCTGTATGGAGTAGATACTTCACCGACACGGGTACGAATAGTAATCCGCACCATTTTCAGTAAAGTTCGTCTCTGCTCCGCTCAAGTGGCAATGTGGGGATGGGCAGGCTTCTCCCTCGAATCTCTTTGACCGGCATGCGAACATTGGGGTAGAATTTGCTTAATGAATAATCGTAGCTGTGGGGGATAGACGATGAAAATTGACATCTTTACTCATATCATACCACCAAAATACAAAGAGGCGCTTCTCCGCAGGGCCGACCAACGTTTTTACACCGAAAACTGGGATAAGGTGATTGCCGGGACTCCGGCTTTAACAGATATTGATAATCGGTTTCGCGTTCTTGAAAAATACGAAGGATTGTCTCAGGTGCTAACAGTGGCCTCGCCGGCGCTCGAGGAAACGGCCAGCCCGGAGAATGCCGAGTATCTGGCGCAGCTCGCCAATGACGAGTTGGCCGAACTTACGCTGAAGTATCCGGACCAATTCGCCGCCGCCGTGGCCTGTTTGCCGATGAATGACATCGAAGCCGCCTTGAAGGAAGCCGACAGGGCGATAAACTATCTGAAGTTCAAGGGCGTGCAGTTATACACGCCGACAGGCGGCAAGGCCCTCGATTCTCCGGAGCTTTTGCATCTATACCAGAAGATGGCGCAATATGACCTGCCCATCTGGATTCACCCGGCCAGAGGACGCGCCGTTCCCGACTACAGGTCCGAAAGCCATTCCAGATATTACATTTATCAGATGTTCGGCTGGCCCTATGAAACGACTGCCGCGATGGTGCGGCTGGTCTTCTCCGGCGTGTTCGATAAATTTCCCGGCATCAAATTCATAACCCACCATTGTGGGGCCATGATTCCCTTCTTTTCCGAGAGGCTCGTCATTGGACAGGACTATGCTGAAGCTAATCTCAAGGCCAAATGGAAACAGTCCTTGAACAAGCCACCCATCGATTATTTCCGTATGTTCTATGCTGACACCGCACTCAACGGTAACGCGGCTGCTCTCGCCTGCGGCTATGCTTTCTTCGGTCCTGAGCGCACGGTTTTCGCCACTGATTTTCCTTACGATAATGAGAATGGGGAAAGATTCACAAGAGAGGTCATCAAGGCAGTCGAATCTTTAGATATCCCCCAGCCGGACAAAGATATGGTATTCGAGGGGAACGCCAGGAGACTCCTTCACCTCGATAAATAGGTGTCTGGATTAGAAATCTGGAGGCAAACTATGCGGCTAGTCGATGGTTTTGTTCAGCCAAAGGCAGAGGACACCGAGAAATACCTGCGAATGGGCTGGTGGCGGAATATCACGCTCGGAGACGTCCTGGATAAGGCCGCGGCGCTACACCCTGACAAAGAAGCTTTAGTCGATGACCGATGCCGGCTCAACTACTCCCAGCTCAAGGAAAGTGTGGACAGGCTGGCTATCGGACTATCTGGTCTGGGGCTTGGCGATGGCGACTGCGTTATGGTGCAACTTCCTAACTGGGGAGAGTATGTTCTGACACTTTATGCGCTTGCGAAGATTGGGGCGCCGGCCGTTCTACTACTGCCGCGACACATGCAATTAGAAATCAACCACTTCTGCGCTCTGACCAGGGCGAAAGCCTGGATAGTGCCAGAGACCTATAGGAAGACAGACTATCGGCCCGTCATCGAGGACGTCAAGAAAGCCAACCCCAGCCTCGAGCATATCATCACAGTTAGAGGTGGGAAGAACACGCCGTTCGTTAACTTTGAAGGCATGATAGCGGATACAGACTTGAGTTCACACGAGCTGCAAGCCCTGAAAGAGCGAAAGCCAGACGCGCGGCAGATAGCCTTCATACTGCCCACCGGCGGTACTACCGGCCTGCCAAAAGCCGTGCCGCGGACGCATAATAACGCTGTTTGCGAGGCGGAGTACAAGGCAATCTCACGCAAGCAAAGCGCCGATGATGTGTGCCTGCTTTGCGTACCGCTGGAACACAATCTAGGCCTGGCATCGCTGGACAGCACCGTTTTCAGCTATGGCAAGCTGGTTCTCCTGGACTCGACTTTGCCCGAAGATTTCTGCGCCGCCGTTCAACGGGAAAGGGTGACCCGCGCTCCTATCGTACCAACCTTATTGGACAGGTTCGTCAGTTTTGAGGAACTGGACAAATACGACCTTGGCTCATTAAGAGCGCTCTACGTCGGCGGAGCGAAGACTCCGCCCGATGTCATACAAGCGACCCATAAAAAGCTCGGCAGAGTGTATGTCACCGCCTTCGGAATGTCTGAAGGCGTAACCTGCACTACTCGCCTGGATGATGATGAAGATACGATACTGAATACCGTAGGCAGGCCGTGCTGTCCGCATGACGAGCTTATAGTCGTAGATGCCGACGGGCGGAAATTGCCCTCTGATAGGGAGGGAGAGCTCCTGGCAAAAGGCCCCGGAGTGTTCTCCGGCTATCTTGGGGCGCCGGAGGAAAACAGGCTTGCCTTTACCAGCGACGGATATTTTCTTACGGGCGACCTGGCGATGATTAGCGACTCCGGGGTTATCAGGATAACCGGCAGAAGCAAGGACATTATCATCCGGGGCGGCGAGAACATAAGTCCTGTCGAGATTGAGTCGTTGCTGAGGCAGCACCCTGACGTTGAGGACGTTGCCGTAATCGGTATGCCAGATAAAGAGTTGGGAGAAAGGGCTTGCGCCTATATTAAGCCCAGAGAGAATGCCAACCCCAGCCTTGAAAGTCTCGTCAGATTCATACGCTCAAAGGGGGCATCGGTGCTTCAGCTACCGGAGAGAATCGAACTCATCTATGAAATCCCCCTGACGAACATCGGCAAACCGGACAAGAAAGCCTTGAGGGATGACTTGAAAAGGCGCCTCGCTGCGTCTAACGACGACAAGAAATAGCACCTTCTGACCAAGCGCTGGAAAACCAGCCAGCTATTATTGTTAGCGGTGAGCGCCACGGTATACGATACCAAGAATCTTTGGCCTGTCCTTCATCCGGCACTGCTAGTTGTCGTCTCACCGGGATCGGCTCCCATTATCTCAATCACACAACACGATGAAAAGTCGAGTCATATTGAGCCGGACCGTGCAAAGCCACCCACCTTTTGGTCGTTGTCGAGCCTGGTCTGCATTCAAACCACCTTGACTCATACTTTTCCTAATTTGCCATTGGGAGTTATTACCTCCGAAATTCAGGTCTTTTTGTCTAATAATTCAGCAACCGCCTGATTGTTTTTCCACTCGCTCGTGCATTAGACTTGTTTTAGGTTGCTAGCCCTGTCAGGGGAATCAGAGTGCTGCCGGGCAGAAATAACATAACCAAGAAAAATTACGACTGAAAGATAGGAGATAACAAGTTGGGAATTGCTCAAGGCAGATTTGTCATCGATGCACATGTTCATAACCAACGACACGCGCTCAACTGGAAAGGGCGGGGAGTACAGCCGGATTACGTCTCCTTAGCAAAGTTCAGGGCGGAATCTGAGCCGTATGACAACTCTCCCAGGCTGCTCTTCGATATGGAGCGATATAAGGTAGATATGTGCGTCGTTATGGCTCAGTCCGGAGGCACCGATGAGCTGACAGCCGAAACAGTGAAGAAGTACCCGGATAGGTTCGTGGGGAAATGCAGCGGGACTGCCTACAGAAAGAAGGTAAACCGTGGGGAGGTGGAGTGGTCGATAGAAGGCTTATGCAAAGAGCTTGATGAGTTGCTCAGCACGGGATTGTTTCGTGCCGGCATCGGCGAGGGAATGCCCGGCGGTAATCCCGGCCGGGACCCGAACAAGGTGCCAGATTGGGGGGAACGGTTTGCAGATATCTGCCAGATTATGGAGGTGGCGCGAAAGCACAAGACCACAGTGGGCTGGCACACCGGAGGCTCTTCGGGATACGCGGGAGCCCGTGGTCAGCTTGGCAGCCGTGCTTTTGGAGAAGGTGGTAACCCGTTGCTGGCGCACGATGTCGCCGCCGCCTATCCTGACGTACCCCTCATTCTGACGCACGCTGGCGTAGATGGCTGGTGGGGGGAAAGAACCTATGAGCTTTGTCTTGAGGTAGCCGCCGCTCACCCCAACGTTTACCTGGAAACCGGGCAATGGTGGCCCGAACTTTATGAAAAACCGCTTCGCGACCCGAACATCGGTATTGAGAGATTGCTATGGGCGACGGATTGGGGAGCCGCCCATCCTATGCAATGGTGGCCAGGCAGCTATCCCACCACGTACTTCGACCAGAGCCGGAAGGAAGGTATCCCCGCACATATACCGGACATCTTCGGCCATAGCCTGAGATGGATGGACAAGCTGGATATACCGCAGGATGACCTTAACTTAATCCTGGGTGGCAACGCCGTCAGATTGTACAAAATTGAAGATAAAGTACCCCATACGAGGTTTTTCAAACAGTTCTTGAGGTAGGTGGTTCATAATCGCTTGATGGGTTTGCCAGGGAAAGAACTGTGTAAACACGTCTCAACAATGTCCAATCAAGAAACAGAGAAGAAGACATCCAAACTTTACTCCCCTCTCAAACTGACTCACAATTTGGATTTAGACAGAGTTATGTTATTTGCGAGAGTGTTTAGTAACAGACATTAGAAGGTGTTTAAACTGCGGCAACAGCAGGGAGCGCAGTCATTGCGAGCACACTCGCTGCGCTCAGTGTAAACTCCGCGAAGCAATCTGTGAAGCTGGGGACGGATTGCTTCGGGCGGAGTTTACACTGACCCTGAACGTAGTGAAGGGGAATGTGCCCTCGCAATGACGACCGTTGTTAAACGACCTCTTATTTGCCACACTTGCTTTCTGCACCAGAATTCCCCAAAGTTACTGGCGCCGATATGATAAATTATGCGGCTACTAGCTGTGGAGGAGCCAACCAGATATGCTTTACCGCCAGGCATCTATGCTAAAAACAGCATGTGGGGAAAGACCGCCGCGCCGGCCAGCGAGCATCATAAGGTGCTCGGTGGTGCCACCACAGACGATGATGCAGTTGTCATACGGGTCATCGACAAGCGGCACCATATAATCATCGGGCAACTCTTTCCAGTGCTTCCCCGAAGTCGATTCTATCCCCATCCAGCCATTAGTGCTTAAATCAGGCTGGGCACGATTCCTGTAGTCTCTCAGCGGCTCAAAACTGTGCTGATAAAGCCACTCATAGATATCTTCTTTAGACTTAAAGCCATAGTCATACAGGTCTTGAGCTATCTGGGGAATCAAGAGAAAGGTATATCCGCCTTCACGGTCGGCCCAGATATAGGGGCACATATATTCCAGCAAGTTGTGCAGGCCGGGGATGCCCTTAACACCCAGGCGCCTGGCAACTCCACCATGCCCGCTTTTCTGAAGCGCCCGGTATCCGCCCGGGGGAAAGTTACCCATCTTAAGTACGCTTCCGGTCCAGACCATGACTACGCTCTCGTCCTTCTTGAAGCCATACTCTTCGTTCAAGCCTTTCCAGCCCGGCGGCAGCGCGTCCATATTCTCTGCAAAGCAGGTGCCCGCAGCATTAGTGGGGTTGCCGAAATCGCTCAAGCGGTTCACCCCCTTAACAGTACCGCCGAGGTTTAGCGCCATCAGTTGATAGGTGCGACCGATGGTGGAATTAGCTGGCGTGCCGGAATCGAGCAAGCCGCATTGGTAATTCATCCCGATTTCTTTGGCGATAGGCCCGCTGACACAAATCAATTGACCGCTGGCGCCTTGAGCGCCAGTGGGGCACTCTGATTGGGCAATAGCCAGCACCACGGGTAGGTCTTGCGGCTTACACCCTGCCATAACGGCAATAATAGCCACTTTTTCCACTGTAGCTGTCCAACCCATGTTCTGGAACCGCACCAGGTCTCCCTTTATTCTTGGCCCGCCCCTTAGTCCCAGGACATCCCTGGGGTAAGTTATCACTTCATCCGGCCGGTGGCTGGTGCCTTTCAGCATCTCCCGCACCCGCTCTTCGGTAGGTACTATTATCGGGAGGCCGTCGGTATAGATAGCGACAGGCGCATTCAGCAACGGCAGGCGCATATCTCTGGTCTGCTGGTAGAAGGTCTGAGCTTCATCTAGGGTGCCTTCGAAGAGCACCCTGGGCTGCGGCGGGGCCCACTTGCCGCCTTCTTTTTCTTTCTCAGTCAGCGGTTGGGTCAAGGCTTCGAGCATCGGCTGAATAAAGTTATCGACATCGGCCGGCCCGGCCAGGGTATGCGAAGCGTGCACAGTTCTCACTTCGGGAACGCCATTTTTCAGCGCTTCCTGCCGTATCAGTTCTTCCTGGTCGGGATAATCGACAGCTACCGTGGGGATGCCGGCTTTCTCAAGCTTGGCTATATAGGGCAACTGCCCCCACACGGCGCCGCTTCACCAGACTACCGATTGTATCACGGCATCGGTAGTCTTCATCTCCTCTTCCGATAGTGGGACGGCGTTGGTCTGATAAGTCTTTTTCGTTTTCCAATTTACATCTGGATAGTCAGCCTTCAACCGCTTTTCCAGGGCGATGTTGACATCCGGCTCACCAGCCATACTGATGTAAATTTCTTTACCATCGATACTATCGAGACGCGGCGCCAGAGGAAACAATTCTATCGGTTGCTGGATGCCAGCGGGATTGAGACATTTGTAGACCTTGTCTTTCTCTGCCATTTTTGCTCTCCTAAGACTTATTTTTCGCTTTGTAGGGCTTAGTAGCCTATTGATTTCTTCAGCGCCTCGTCATACCAGACCCACTGCGGCCAGATAGCATCATAGTAGCCAACTGATTGTTCGCCGGAGTAATTTCTTAGCCAGGGCCACCACATGGTGTAGCTCGGCCCAATCTCGCCAGGTACCTGGAAGGCTTGCCCAAGGACGTATTTTGTCAATTGCTTCGCCTCTTTGACCGCTGCGGAATAGCTTTCTGTGACAGCAGTCAGTCGAAGCTTGACCAGCATCTCATTAAGGACAGGGTCCTTAATCCGGGAGGGGTTAGAAGTGGGACTTTCGTCGAATACCGCCGGCCTGAAAAATGTGGCTGGAGGAACCCGGTCCCGCGCCCCCAACGGTGGGTGTTGGCCTGCCGTCCTGATATTATTGACGGCCGCGGTTTCTCTGATATCAATCGTCACCTCGATGCCCACCTTAGCCCACATATCCTTATATATCGCGAACTCATCTACGGAAGCTGATGTTATGAGAGCGGTGGTCTTCAAGCCATTGGGATAGCCGGCCTCTTTCAGAAGCTGTTTTGCCTTTTCAGGATTGTACGTGTAAAGCTCCCTGGTAGATTCAGGCATCTCCGGGTCGTCAAGCTCGATGTAAAGGTCTGAATACTCCTTTGCATAGTCCCATGGGTAGGCTAGTATCCATCCCTTACCACCAAAGACGCTATCGCTTATCGCCTTGAAATCGATTGCCATAAGCATTGCCCGGCGTACCCGGATATCATCAAAGGGCGGTATGTCGACCCTCATAGCGGCACCGTCAATACCGCTGCCCGTCCCCAGCTCTAGCTCCTTCAACGAGGGAGTCGTCTTCCTTATCTGGTCAGCGTCCTCCGACTGGACGCCGGCCATCAGGTCAATCTTGGCTGTCCTCAGGGCGGCTAACCGGGTAGAGGCATCGGGCAGGATGATGTACTGAATTCTGCCAAGGTAAGGCAACTGGTTGCCCTTGCCCGGACCTATCGGGTCCTTATCCCAGTAGTTCGGATTCCTGACCAGAGTTATCAGACTGCCGGAAACGTAATCAGCAATCATGAATGCCCCGGTGCCGACGGAATTTTTCCAATTGCTTGCGTTACCGTATTTCGCCACCACCTCCGGTGCGACAATCTGCGTTGAATCGCCAAACCGCGCTATCCCTGACACCATAGCATCGAGCGGCAGGCTGACGGTAACTTTCCAGGGGCCGGTCTTGGTTATTTTAGCAACCCTGAGTTCGGGAGTACCCAAATAGATATAAGTCGTCGTTCCGGTAGTAGCCCGTTTCAAGTGGGCGACCACATCATCCGCAGTGAGTTCCCGCCCGTTGACCGTCCGGCTGGCTTCTGCCCACGGCGCCGGATTGACCGCCCAGTGTATTCCCTGGCGAATCTTGTAGACAATCGTCCCCTCGTTCTTCTGGGGGTCAGTTGTCCATGTGGTGCTTTCAGCAATCGCACCTCGTTTGTGCTCCCAAATATCGATTGTGTTGTTGGCCCAGCGCGTCTCGCTGGTGCCATATCCACCTGCGGGACCCTTGGTCCAGTCGCCAGTCCAGAGATTCTCGTACACCATATTGATAGTGGCACCGCTTGTAGACCCGTCTATAGGATCGTGTCTGGTTACATCGGCACTCAACACGAGGTTAAGCGTGCCGCCGTATTTTGGAGTTTCCAGACTCGGCTTTACTGCCTCTTTTCCAACCGGAGCGGTTGGTATGGTTGGTGTAGCGGGCGCAGTCGGGGTAGTTGGCGTAGTAGGAGCGCTCGGAGTAGCTGGCGTGGTTGTGGTTGCCTCCGGGGCACACCCAGCCATCACCAGAGATAGCGCCATAAGTGCACTTGCCACCAGCCAGAGAATTCTCCTCATCTCTTATCCTCCCTTTCGATTGTTTTCTACGGAAAGAACAACGTGGCCAGACCCTACCGCCAGGCGTCAATGCTGAAGACGTTATAAGGAGCTAAGCCTCCCTGGCGGCCATTGAATAGAACGACGAACTCTGTAGTGCCACCACAGATGATGATATTGTTAGCAGCAGGGTCGTTCATCAATGGCACCATATAGTCATCGGACAGCTCTTTCCAGTGTTTCCCTGATGTTCTTTCTATGCCCATCCAGCCATTTGTACTTAGGTCGCCACCCCCACGGTCCCTATACTCTTTCACAGTCAAGAAGCTCTTCTTATAAAGCCACTCGTAGACTGCTTCCTTTGACGTAAAGCCGCAGTTATAAAGGTCTTGAGCCATCTGGGGAATCATAAGAAAAGTATAACCGCCGTCGTGGTCAGCCCAGATGTCAGGAACCATGTATTCCAACCAGTTGTGCGGGCCTGGAATGCCTTTAACATTAAGACGTCTGGCTACTCCACCATGACCGCTTTTCTGAAGAGCACGGAATCCGCCCGGAGGAGTATTAGCACCCCTCACGTTACCACCGCCCGAAACCATGACAACGTTCTCGCCTTTCCGGAAGTCATACTCTTCATTCAAGCCCAGCCAGCCCGATGGTAATCCATCCGCATTTTCGGCAAAGCAAACGCCGCCGGTATTAAAGGGATTCCCGTGATTGCTCAAGCGGCTTTCGCCGGTAAGAGCGCCACCAAGGTTGATGGCCATGAGTTGATAGGTCCGGCCGATGGTGGCATTGGCCGGATTCCCCGGGTTAAGCAGGCCGACTCCTGCGTTCATCCCTATCTCCTTGGCGATAGGACCACTGACACAGGCCCAATAGCCAGCGTTACCCTGGGAACCAGTAGGGCATCCCGATTGGGCAATAGCCAGCACGACGGGCAGGTACTCCGGCTTGCAGCCGGCCATCACGGCGATAGTAGCTACCTTTTCCACAGTAGCTGTCCACTGCTTGTTCTCGAATCGTACCGGCTCACCCTTCTTCTTTGTCGCCTCGGCTCCCTCTCCCCTTCTTGACGCTGACACCGGTCCGTCCATCGGGTAGGTTATTACCTCTTCCGGTTTGTGACTGGTGCCCTTTAGCATTTCTTGCACCAGTTCCTCGGTAGGCACTATTATAGGAAACCCGTCCGTATAGAGTGCGATAGGCGCATCCAGTGGCGGTGGGATATACCTGGTCTGCTGGTAAAAGGTCTGAGCTTCGCCCAGGGTGCCTTCGAAGAGAATCCTCGGTTGCGGGGGGGCCCAGCGGGCGCTTTCTTTTTCCTTCTTAGTCAAGGGTTTGGTCAGGGCTTCAAGCATAGGCTGAATGAAGCTGTCAACATCAGCCGGTCCGGGAAGTGTATGCGAAGCGTGCACAAGGCGTTCCTCGGTGACGCCATGTCTCAGCAACGTCTCCTTAATCAACTCCTCCTGGTCTTGATAATCAACGACGACCGTCGGGATACCGGCTTTCTCAAGCTTGGCGATGTAGGGCAACTGCCCGAATATAGCGCCGCTTCACCATGCCACCGATTGTATCACAGCATCGGCGGTCTTCATTTCCTCTTCCGTCAACTGAATCGCATTAGTCTGATATGTTTTCTTTACTTTCCAGTCGACATCGGGATAATCGCTCTTCAACCGTTTCTCCAGGGCTATGTTGACATCCGGCTCGCCACACTCACTTATCCAGATTTCTTTGCCGTCAATAGTGTCGAGACGTGGCGCCAGAGGAAATAGATCTATCGTTTCCTGGATACCTTGCGGGTTCAGACACTTGTAGACTTTATCTTTCTCTGCCATTTTCTCTCTCCTTAAATCAATTTCTTCATCCTGCAAAGGTTAATACCCCATGGACTTCTTCAACTCCTGGTCTATCCAGACGAAGCTGACAAAGTTTCTGCGGTCGACATAACCCATGGCAAATTCGCCGTGGTAGTTCTTCAACCAGGGCCACCAGACCATGTAGCTAAAGTAAGTCGGCCCCTGTATTACATAGACCTGGTCAAGGACGTATTTCATTAGCTCTTTATGTATCGCTGAGGCGGCCAAGAAGCCCTTGTCCGACCTATCGGCGAGGGCCTCTTGCGTTTTCTTGAATGCCTCTTCGATAACTGAGTCGGTAATATCCCACTTTTGAGTAGAGGCGTTCCAACCAATCAGGCTATAGTTACCGGATTCCTGGTCCCCCCTAAAGTTCTGCATGGCATAAAAGAGACCCGGAGGTGAACCAGCGCCAACTACTGCAAAGCCGCCTGCCAGCTTTTCCCACCGGGACAAAGCAGACCAGACACCTGCTTCATAGGGTTTGAGAGTCACCTCAACGCCAATCTTGGACCAGTAATGAGCAGCCACCTCGGCCATCTCGAGGTCTCGAGCGGCGTTTCGAAAACGCAGTTCGGCCTTAAAGCCACTGGGATAACCCGCCTCTTTCAGAAGCTGTTTTGCCTTTTCGGGGTTATAGCTAAAAAGTTCCTGCACTGAGGCTGGCGCCTCTTCAATGGGGAGATAAGCTCCCATATACTGGTCCAGAGGTTGTATCGGCCAGCCCGGCAAAGCGCGCTCGCCGCCGAATAGGGATTGTATTATCGTATCGTAGTCAAGCGCCAGCTGAAGCGCCCGGCGCACTCTGACATCGCTATAGGGCTTCTCGTACATAGGGCCGGCTATATTGTAAGGCTCATCAGGCCAGGAGACCATTTTAAGTTTAGGCTGTTGTTTCAGAAAATTGAGAGCTGGCTCCTTGGTAGCTTCTATCCAGTCAAGTTTCCCGGTGCGGAAGGCAGCCTGCTGGGTGGAGATATCGGGCACTATCAACACCCGAATCCCTTCCAGGTAAGGTAGCTGGTTGCCCTTGCCCGGGCCAACCGGGTCCTTCATAAACCAGTTGGGGTTCCTCTTGAAAGTACCTATGCTGGCAGGAACATAGTCGGTCACCATGAAGGGACCCTCTCCAACATGCTGTGTCCACTTCCACGCCACTTTATCACCATATTTGTCCCATACTTCTCGGGCCACCGTGTGGGCACCATTACCCAGGCGAGTCATCGCCAGTGCCATAGCGGATGGGTCGGAAACCTTAACCTTGACGGTGTACTTGTCCGGTGCAGTTATCTCTGTGTTCCGTAGCGATGGTCCGGTCCTGTAAATATAAGCCTGGGTGTTAGTAGTGACCAGCTTCAGACTGAAAACGACATCATCGGCAGTGACCTCGCGTCCGCCAACCAGGCGGCTGGCCTCACTCGCCGGATTAAGAGCAAAGCGGGCGCCTTTGCGAATATTGAAGATAACAGTGTCGGGCCCGGTGAATTCCCAGCTCTCGGCAAGTAAACCGGTTTTGAAGCTCTGGCGGTCGTAGCCACTGGACCGCCAGGTAGTTTCGCCGGTACCAGCCGGACCTTTCGCCCAGTCTCCAATTAAGAGGTCATCGTCTATCAACGGGAAACCCCAGGGTCCGGTGCGGATACCCAGAATCTGACTCCAGTTTTGAACTTCGCCCGCTACCGTCAGATTAAGAATGCCGCCATACTTTGGCGCTTCAGCGACGGGTTTCTCTGCTTCTTGTTGTGTCTTCTGTTCTACCTGGGTAGCTGGAGTCGTCGGAGCAGCCGGAGTCGTCGGAGCGGTCGGTGTAGTCGGAGCAGCCGGAGCGGTTGGTGCCGCGGGGCCGCAGGCCGCTAACACCAGAGACAACACCATAACCCCACTGACCGCCAGCCATAGGATTTTCCTCATCTGTTTACCTCTTTCCTTCATATTTCTCTTGCCCTACTTTGGACTATTATCTTTGTAATTGATTTCCGCGGCAGAACCACCGGAAGTTTGGGCGCCTTTACTTTTATCTCGAAACCCTGCTGACAGGTAAAGATAACACAAATGTAAGCCAGGCGAGCCCAAAACACAATCGGGTGATTGCTGAAATATGACTCCGAAATGCCTGAATTTTGGATAGGGGAAAGTATGAGTGAGGCTGATGTGACACTGCTGATGTGACACTCTCACATCAAACAAGTTACATGTCCGGGGAAGACAAACCTTCGCGAAAACGCTATTACTGGGCTAGTTTTTTCTCCAACTTCTTCAAAAATATCAATTCAGTAAATTGTGACGCCGAAGTCACCTTTCGCTTGTTTAGTGCCCCCAAGACGGGGCAGATGAACAGAGAAACTACGTAGACATACGGATAGGCGAGAGGCTATTTGATATGTTAAAATAATTCTTTGAGTAGTATCATCAGTCCGGTAAAAGCATTTAGCCCTTCCAGAGATTCATTAGTTGTGCTTAAGAACAAGCTGAACAAGGTGGCGGGTGATTATCCTGCTTGCGACGCTAGCCACAAGGAGGGTTAAGGGGTGACGGGGTACCGAAAACGACATACGATATCACTGATTCTGGCAGCAGTTGCTACTTTTGGCCTATTGATGCCGCCTGCGGCGCTTGCTCAGGCAAATCCGCCCGAAAGTGGGCGCACGATAATCGCAAATGTGGTCGCTCTCGACCAGCCCATTGTCTTTAACAGACTTGGGGCAGTGACACCCGGGGGGATGATGTATGCCCTCCGGCGGGATGTAGTCAATAAGAATACCGGCCTGACTGAGGCTCAAGGCGGTATTCTGGCTCCCGGACAGGTAAAGTTACGGCCTGATAAGCGTCCCCGCCCGCTCACGCTGCGGATGAACGTCGGCGACAGGCTCCAGATAAACTTCCAGAACTTGCTTAACCCCGAACCATTGCTGGGGCCGCCACTCCCACCTGACCCGGAGCACCCGGGACCCATCGGCCCAGAGCTATTGCAGCCGGCCACGCGGACAACGGGAATCCATGTGCTGGGAATGCACCCGGTCAATAGTATCCTGGACGATGGTTCAAACGTCGGGGATAATCCCAGCAGCCTGGTAGCGCCCGGAGGTCAGATTACCTATACAATTCATGCCGAGCGAGAAGGCGTCTTTCTCCTCCAGAATACCGCCGATGCCGGCAGCGGGGTGCTCAGTTCCTGGAACTTCGGTCTTTTCGGCGCCGTGAATGTCGAGCCGGCCGGCTCCGAGTGGTATCGTAGCCAGGTAACACAGGCAGAAATGGCGTTGGCGACCGCTAACACTACCGATGACGGTCATCCGGTCCTGAACTATGATGCTGTTTACCTCACCGGAACTTATGCGGGCTTGCCAATTCTTAAGATTCTGAACGGAAATGAAATCGTTCATTCCGACCTCAGTGCCATTATCACCGGACCAGGCAAGGGCAACTTCCCTGCCGGACAAAACCCGCCGAATCCAGCCTATCCCAACCGGAACCGGCCCTTCCGCGAGTTTACCCTGGTCTTCCACGATGAAAACGAGGTCGTCCAGGCCTTCCCTCACTTTGAAGACCCGGCCTTTGAAGAAACGCTGCATAGCGTGCGTGATTCCTTTGCCATAAACTATGGCAGCGGTGGTATCGGCGCTATGGTTATTGCCAACCGTCTCGGCGTCGGGCCGATGTGGGACGCCGTGGATATGAAGTATGAAGAATCATTCCTAAGCTCCTGGGTGGTCGGCGACCCGGCGATGATAGTCGATATTCCGGCCAATACCACAGACAATACCAGCCAGCTTCTTACCGGGCCGAAGTCCACCAAGTCGTTTTTCCCAGATGACCCGTCTAACGTTTATCACAGCTACATGAATGACCGGGTGAAGATAAGGAATCTTGCCGTTGGCAAAGAACCTCATATCTTCCACCTGCACACCCACCAGTGGCTACTGACCCCCGATGATGACAACTCAAATTACCTTGACATGCAGGCAATCGGGCCAGGGAGCGGCTATACCTATGAGATAGCCTACAATGGTTCGGGCAACCGCAATAAAACCTTCGGCGATGCCATCTTCCACTGCCACTTCTATCCTCACTTTGCCCAGGGGATGTGGGGACTGTGGCGGGTTCATGACACATTTGAATCGGGAACTGTGCTGGATGGCGATGGTCGTCCGGCGGCTGGCAGTAGAGCCTTGCCGGATGGGGAGATAGAGGCTGGCACGCCGATTCCCGGTGTCGTTCCGTTACCGACTTTAGCCATGGCGCCGTTGCCAGGTACTGCCACCATAGTTCCCGGCTCGACATTCACACCCCAATTGCCCGGAGGTCAAATTTCCATAACCGAGCCAGACGCCAACAGCGATGGCAAACCCGACCGGAACGTCGGCTTCCCCCTGTTCATCCCGGGCGTCGCCGGTCATCGCGCCCCGACCCCACCCCTCGACCTGGTGAATGATGGCGGCTTGCCCAGGCACATCGTCATCGGCGGCACAGCAAACAAGACTTTTTCTCCCTTGAGTTTCGCCGCGGACTTTAACGCGATAGTAGCCAAGTTTTTACCTGAGGACGGGACGTCCGCCGAAAAGGCAGCCATGGATTTCCATACTCTGCTGCGGCATGATACGTTCAAACCGGACGGTGCTGCGGCAACGGGCGCCAGCGGCTTCGAGACTAACGGGTTGCCTCCGGTGGCGGGCGCACCTTTTGCCGACCCGGCCAGGACCGATGCCGGCGGCCCCGTGGCCAATCCCAATACCGCTAACCGGGTCTACCGGGCGGCTGATATTCAACTCGACATGATTCTTAATAAGGACGGGTGGCATTTCCCCCAATCCCGAATCACCACGTTATGGGGAGACGTTCAAGCAACGCTGACTGGCGCCAAAGCGCCGGAGCCTTTCGTTATGCGGACTAACTCAGGCGATATTATCGATTTCTTTCTCACAAATCTCATTCCTATGAAATATCGGCAGGATGCCTTCCAGGTGCTGACGGAAACCGATATTATGGGCCAGCACATGCACCTGGTCAAATTCGACGTCCTTTCGGCGGATGGCTCTGCCAATGGTTACAACTATGAAGACGGCGCCCTCAGCCCCGAAGAAGTGCGCGAGCGCATCGATAAGATAAAAGCGCCGGGTGGAGGAGCCTTTGACCTGCCTGATGGACTGACCGCCGCCAACCTGACAGCTGAAGCCCATCCCTTCTTTGGCGCCACCGGACCTAACGGCGAGAACTGGCTCGGCGCTCGCACCAATATCCAGCGCTGGTATACCGACCCGCTGGTCAATAATGCCGGGCAGGAACGGATAATGGGTAACTCTTTCACCCATGACCATCTTGGCCCATCCACTCACCAGCAGACAGGACTGTACGGCAGCCTCCTTACTGAACCGGAAGGCTCCCAATGGCGTGACTCGGAAACAGGGCAAATCCAGGGAGGAGAAGGGGTGACGCCACGCTCCATAGGCGGAGGTTTGACCGATGGCGGTCCAACTAGCTGGCGGGCTGATATTATTACAAGTGAGGACCTCGGCCAGGGTCCGACCAACAACATCGACAGAGCGAGTTACCGGGAGTTCTACTTCGAGTTCGCTGACTTCCAGCTTGCTTACAGGGAAGGGCGTGGTGGTACCGCAGCCAATCCCGTCCCCGATATAGCGGGCGCCGTTGCTCCACCTCCTGTCCCCGAAGCAATCTCCGCCGCGGATGTCGGCACGTATTCCATTAATTACAGGAACGAACCTTTAGCTCTCCGCATCTTTGACCCGGGTACGGGACTGCAGGCAGTAGGTCCCGCGGGGGACCTGTCACTGGCATTGTCTTCCAACATTACGCGTGCCAACCCGAGGTTCAATGCCCAGCCGGCTTTCTATCCGGCTTTGACGGCCGATATTCGCCCCGGCGACCCCTTCACGCCTATAGCACGTGCCTACGTAAATGACCGTGTCAAGGTCAGGATACAGGTCGGGGCAACTGAAGAAGGGCACAACTTCAGTATCCACGGCCTCAAATGGCTCCAGGAGTATGCCAGCCCGAACTCCGGCTGGCGTAACTCCCAGTTGATGGGCATATCCGAGCAGTTCATCCTGGACACGGTAATCCCACCGGACCCCGGGCAGACAGACGCCGCAGATTACCTGTACTCGGCTAACTCAGCCAGTGAGGGGTTCTGGAATGGCATCTGGGGCATCTTACGCTCTTATGCCAGGCTGCGGAACGACCTGTTGCCGTTGCCGAATAACCCA
>JACPPR010000075.1 GCA_016190895.1 Chloroflexota bacterium
GGGGACTGCCAGCTCGCCATACTTCTGAGTCCGGTCAAGCCTGAAACGATTAAGGCCGTCGCCGATGCCGGCGACAGGATGCCCGCCAAATCCACCTACTTCTATCCCAAAGCCCCCGCCGGGCTGGTCTTTAACAGGCTGGTGTAAGGTTATTCACCATTCCGTGCTTGACACGGAATCCAGTAGTAGGGTGGGCTGAGCCGCAGCGCAGCCCACCTTTGTTCCAACGGGGCGGTGGGCTGCGTTTAGAGTAGGTATGTGAAACGCAGCCCACCCTACACGTCTCTCTGGATACCGACTTTCGTCGGTATGGGGCCAATTCTTTACAAAGCCAAGAGCAAACGATTAAGATGGGGGGAGAATACAAGGGGCAAAGCCAGTGGGGTCAAGATGATGGATGCTCGTTTAGGCGTGATTACCTGCGACAAGTGCGGTGAGCCGATGGAGAAGGGTCAGAACGTCATCATCATAACCGAAGGAAAGATAGCCAATTCCAATGATGAACCGGACTTTCAAGGCTCTGGCGTCAGATATGCCTGCCATATCAACTGTTGGGATAACGTTGAAGACGACCCGTGGGATAAGGGAATAGTGAGATATTGACTTTTTGTGATACCTGTGAGAAGTCTCCAGCATAAGGGCGCTTGCTACTTCGATTGCCTGGGGTGGTGGCTGAGGAAAATGCATAATAAAGCGGGGAGCAAAGATGAAAGAAGCCTATACAAAGCAGTGGCCACTTTATAGTGTCAGAATGCGTGAAAACAAAGTCGACCCTCAGCCACCATACCAAAGAGGCCCCGTCTGGTCTAATAGCAAAAAACAGTTACTTATGGACAGCATTCTGCGTCGCTATGACATTCCCAAGATCTATTTACGTGCTGTCGATAATCCCCCGTATAAGTATGAGGTAATTGACGGACAACAAAGGTTACGTGCTATCTGGGAATTCTGCCGGGACAAGTTTGCCATAGCCAAAGACTGTGACCCTGTTCGTGGGCATGAAGTTGCTGGTAAACTTTTCAGTGAATTGCCAAACGGCTTGGTAGATGAATTCCAGAGTTACGAACTTAGTTTTGTGATACTGGAGGATGCAACGGAGGATGAGGTTGAAGAAATGTTCACCCGCCTCAATAATGGCGAGAGCTTGACGGCAGCCGAAAAACGAAATGCTATGCCTGGAGATATGAGGGACTTTGTGAAGGAGCTTACTTTTCATCCCTTACTAGGGAAAGTCCCTTTCAAGAACACACGATTTGCTTTCGACCAAGTATGTGCTCAAATGACCTGCCTGGAGTTGGCAGGGGGACCCACAGACACCAAAGCTAAGGATTTAAGGAAGATGTATGAAAACTGCGCGAAATTTGACAAGAATGGTTCGGTATCTAAGAAAATCAAGCGCACGCTAAATTTCTTAGATACGGCTTTCCCCGACAAGACTCCGGAACTTAGGAAACAAAACGTAGTTTCCCTCTTTTTACTCGTCTCGGAGCTTTTAGAAAAATATGCCATAAGTGGCAAGGAAACACTATTCAGAGATTGGTTTGTCAAGTTTGAGAGCGACCGTAGACAGGAACAGGACAAGCCAGAAGATGAACGTGAACCAGACTGGATTCACTACCAAGAAGTGATTTTGCAAGCAGTAGACAGTAAACCATCTATCGAGTTCCGTCACAGTATGTTACTGACTTCGTTCTTATTATCTTGCCCAGACCTTCTACCCCTGGACCCACAACGTATCTTTACTGAAGAACAACGCCTTGCTATTTTCAGGAAATATGATGGTATCTGTCCTGTTGGCGGTGAAAAGGTCAAATGGGGCGAATTCCATGCTGACCACATAGTTCCATTCAGCAAAGGGGGCAAAACAACGGTAGCTAACGGTCAGCACCTGTGCCCTAAACATAACTTAGAAAAAGCTGCGTCAGTAAAGTAAGGAGATAACATGCTCAATAGAGACGTGGTCGAAGAATTTCTGGACACGGAGTTCGAGGAAGGAGACTGGGAAATTCCGGCGGATATTCCGAAGGACAAGCTGGTTGAGACCTTCTGCCTTTACACAGAAGATGATTATTATGAGTGGCTGAAGGATAATTTCAAGTCATTCTTCGGCCACGGCGGCCCGGACTGGGACTGGATAAAGGACAGAATGAGCCATTACGACCAACGCTGACAGTTGTACGTGTAAAGGGTGGTCTTCTCAACCGTAATACCTGGATTCCCAGACCCAATCTGCCCTGTCATTGCGAGACCATTCCGACCGCAGTCGGAAGGCGAAGCAATCTGGGTGGGGATGATACCCACCTCCTGGATTCCCGCTTTCGCGGGAATGACATCGAAGGGGTGATTGCCGCGTCGCGGAGTTTACACTGACCCTGAACGTAGTGAATGGGGAATGTGCTCCTCGCAATGGCACCTCGGTGGTGAGATTCTTTCAGACTCACGGATTAAGGTCTCAATACGCAAAATTGTGCAGGAGGGGGAAAATGAAATTAGCCCAAGGCTTATTGCTATTTTCGCTGGTTTACGCAATAATGGGACTCGCAGCATGTGGAGGTAAAACTATGCAATGGTCCAGTCCCCCGGCGATGACTATCGACCAGAATAAAGAATATACGGCGACCATCAAGACCAACTATGGCGATATCGTGGTGCAGCTTCTGCCCAAAGAGGCGCCGCTGGCCGTCAACAACTTCGTTTTCCTGTCCCGCCAGGGTTACTATAACGGGGTAAAATTTCACCGCATCATCAAGGGTTTTATGATGCAGGGCGGCGACCCGACGGGCACGGGCGCCGGCGGCCCCGGATATAAGTTTGCCGACGAGCCGGTTACGCGCAACTATGTCGCCGGCACGCTGGCGATGGCTAACGCCGGTCCAAATACCAACGGCAGCCAGTTCTTTATCATGCTGGCCGATTACCCGTTGCAGAAGAACTACACCATCTTCGGACTGACGACGGCCGGACTCGATGTAGTCAAGAAGATAGGCGAGGTGCCGGTCACCAGAAGCCAGAGCGGTGAGCCGTCCGTACCTACAGTCGACGTCCACATAAACTCTGTCACTATCCAGGAGAAATAACATTCCCCACTCTCCTCTCCCTTGAGGGGAGAGTCCCGACTTCGTGCGGGATCCCGTATGGAATCGGGAGATTGAGCCTGCCCTGAGCGTAGCGATTGGGGTGAGGGTGAGATAAGACCAATTACGGAAGGGTCTAATTACTAAGGGCACTAACAATTTTTCTATGGATGAAAAGAGCCTGGAAATACTTGAGTTTCCTGAGATAAGAAGGAGACTCGCTGAGCAAACCTCGTTCTCTACCAGCCGTGAACTGGTTCTTGGTCTGAAGCCGCTTGCCGATTATGAAACTATCTCCCTCCGGCTGAAACAATCCGCGGAAGCGCGTCACCTGCTGTCTCTCAATCCGGGTTTTACCATCGGCCAGGCTTCCGATATTCGTGAAATAGCCAGGGCGGCCGCCCTGGGCAAAGTCCTCGAGCCGCTGAGCCTCATCGAGTGCCGCCAGACCCTGGCAGCCTTGCGGCTGGTGCGCGGCAATCTCTCCGCAATGTCGAAGGAGGCGCCGCTCCTCTGGAACATTGCACAGGATATCACTGGCCTTCCTGAGGTAGAGAAGGACATCGACCGCTGCCTTTCCCCTGACGGCGAAGTGTTAGACCGGGCCTCAAAGAACCTGGCCGGCATCAGGAGGCAGTTGGGAGAGGTGCGCCAGACATTGCGAGAGCGCCTGGAGACACTAATCAGAGCGCCGGAGACCCAGAAGATAATCCAGGAACCGATTATTACCGAGCGCGAGGGGCGCTACGTTATTCCTGTCAAAACCGAACTCAGAAAGGGAATCGAGGGTATTACCCATGACGTCTCCAATACAGGGGCTACCGTGTTCGTCGAACCGGTGGCGACCATCGAGCTGGGCAACACCGTCCGCGAGCTGGTATCTGAAGAAAAGCGTGAGGTAGAAAGGATTCTCAGAAGCCTCAGCATGTCCGTTGGCGACCATGAGGCTGAGATAGCGGCCGGCATCTCACGGTTAGCCGAACTGGATATGGCGCTGGCCAAGGCGAAATACGCCCGCGCCGTCAGGGCAAGCGAGCCTGAGCTTATTCACTCTACCTTATCGGAACGAGTCGAAAACAGCCCGGCCACTTTCATAAAACTGGTCAATGCCAGGCACCCTCTGCTCGGACAGAAGGCCGTCCCCCTATCTATCGAGATGGGCCGTGATTTTTCGACCCTCGTCATCACCGGGCCGAATACGGGCGGGAAAACGGTCGCCTTGAAAACAATCGGTCTCCTGATTCTGATGACGCAAGCCGGGCTCCCGATTCCGGCATCGCCGGAAACCAGCTTTCCTGTCTTCGATAGCGTCTTTGCCGATATCGGAGACGAGCAGAGTGTCGAGCAAACCCTCTCCAGCTTTAGCTGGCACGTGAGCAACCTGGTGCGTATCATCAAGAATGCCACCGCTGGAAGCCTGGTGCTCCTGGACGAACTGGGCAAGAGCACCGACCCGGCCGAAGGCTCGGCTTTAGCTCGCGCCGTTCTGCTCCACTTCCTGTCTTCGCGGATACTGACGGTGGCCACCACCCACTACGGTGATTTGAAGGTATTTGCTCATACCACGCCGGGTATGCAAAACGCCTCCTTCGATTTCGACCCGGCTACCTTTACGCCTACCTACCACCTGACGCTGGGCATTCCCGGCGGCAGCAATGCCCTGGTCACCGCCGAGCACCTCGGCCTGCCGCCCGAAATCGTAAGCCAGGCCAGGTCGATGTTATCCCGGACTGCCCTGGCTCTGGAAGCCACGTTGGCTGATATTATGACGGAAAAAGAGAAGATTAAGGCGGTCAGAGAGCAACTGGAAAAAGAAAAAGAGGCGGCCGAAGCCGAAAAAGCCAGCCTGCAAAGCCGTCTTAACCAGCTTAAGATTGATGAGAGAAGAATCATTCAAGACGCCCGGGACACGATTATCCGTGAGGCGGCTGAGCTTCAGAAGCAAATCCGACAGGCGAACTCGGAGCTGCGCAAGACAAAGAGTCGGCAAACAATTGATTCGGCCAGAAAAACGCTGGCAGATATGCAGACCCGGCTGAGCAGCGAGGCCTGGCAGCTCAAGGCAGGGGAGACGGAAGCAAGCCAGCCGATTTCTGTAGGCGATACGGTCTACCTGCGAGCGAACGACATAACCGGCACGGTGCTTTCAATCTCGGAGCAAACCAACGAGGTTGAGCTTCTTTCCGGCCGGATGAAGCTGAAGGTCGGGCTGAACAGCGTCGAGAAGGTTCCCGGAGGAACCGCTGTCCCATCGAAGGCGGTCAGAATCACCAGGCCGGCCTTGAAAACTGTTCCGGCTGAGCTAGACCTGCGAGGCAAGCGGGCCGATGAAGTCGAGGTTCTTCTGGACAGCTATCTCAATGATGCCGCCCTCTCGAATCTGAACGAGGTATTGATTATCCACGGAGTCGCCACCGGCACGGTGCGCCAGATAACGCGGGACTTCCTGGCTTCTCACCCGCTGGTCAAGGCATTCCGGCCGGGTCAGCGGAGTGAGGGTGGGGAGGGGACGACGGTGGTGAGACTGTAGCCTTCCGGAAAAGAATCTGTCAGTATTTTACCTCGCGTCGATGGTAATGTTCAGTTATTATTTCTTCCTATTAACCAAAACAGAAACCCTATGTCGATACCCAAGAATAATAGTATTACGAAACATATTAGATTGTGACTTCTTAATCTCCAACCAGGCGCAGTCCGACGGTAATTATCACCACTCAGGGTATCTATCCTATGATCGTTTACACTTGCATCAGCCCAATCATTCCGGGCTAATAATCCTAAAATAACGGTCAACAATAGTCCCACAAGTATAGACGCGACAGATAGTCCTTTTTCGTTTGCCTTCCACAATACAAACCCGCCTCCAAGAACTGCTACTTGGATATTAAGATGAAGAACCTGTATTCTACTCCAAAATACGTTTTCCGCATGTCTCCTATGCTCCAATAAAAATCTGATTTCATCCATTCTTTTACCCCTTACTAACGTCACGATTATTGTAGAAGCACCTATTGAGGAGAAATCCGCATTTTAACTAAGTCTCGGAGGTGGGTAAACCCACCCTTGCTGTTAGGTACGGTTGTGTGGTGGTTTTGCAGAGTTTACACTGAACGCAGTGAATGTGCTCCACCCACCCTACTTATTAGCTCACTCCCGCCAGCTTGGCATTCTTAATCGTTACGGTAGGATTGGGATTTTTTCTTGGGACGGAAAGCCCGCGCTCTTTGAGCAAGGCTACGTGCTCTTTCATCCCCCATTTTGCTTTGTACAGGCAATCCTCAACAGAGTTACCGACACCGGTAAAGCCTTCCAAATCCGGCGAATAGAAGGTAAAGAATGCAGGGTCTTCGGTTGCCTCTATTATCAGAGAATATCTCAAGTCAATCATTTTTATTTTCCGCCTTTCCCCTTTAAATCGGCTGCTTTTAGAATGGCATTACAAGTCCCTGTCGGAACTTCCCTCGAACCATGATAATCTATGCGAATCAGATTCTTATACCCTTCTTTACCATAGTAACGGACTGACCCTTTCTTCTGACCACATCGAATCCATTACGCTCCAGAAGCCTGACCAATTCGCTAAACTTCACAGTCTCTCCGCTGTTCCAGACACCCCGATTATAACATAACCTCAAGACAAGTAGGAAAATGCCTGCTTACAATGCTAGAATAGGACAGTCTGCCAAATCCAAATGACAAAGCTCAAATAACAAGAATATGAAGGTTTGGTATTTAGGCATTTTGGTTTTATTTGAACTTTGGATTTTGAGCTCTGAACTTATTTAAAATACCAGCGAGGAAGAATGTCGGAAAAGTTAAGCCGTGAGTCCAACCCTGAAAAAGAGCGCGCCGTTGAAAATACTGGCCCTTTTGCCGCGCTCGGCATACGCAACTTCCGCTTCTTGCTGACCGGAACTGTGCTCGCGAATGCCGGCATGTGGATTCAGCAGATAACTCTGAACTGGCTGGTTTACGATTTGACAGGCTCCGGCACCGTTCTCGGCTCCCTCAATATGGTACGCTCGGTTTCTTCGGTCGGTATGATACCGGTGGCCGGGGTGTTGATTGACCGCGTCAGCCGCCGCAGGATAATGCTGCTGACCAACGGCTGGCTTTTTCTTATTACTCTGTTGCTGGGACTCATTCTGATTTTCGGCGAGGCTCACATAGCTTATCTTTTCGTCTTCGCCTTCCTGGGCGGACTGGGTGCGGTCATCGATCAGAACCTGCGGCAGGTGGTTATCTTCGACCTAGTGCCGCGCGCGGCCACTCCCAACGCCGTCGCCATCATCCAGACCGGCTGGAGCCTGATGCGCTCATTCGGCCCGGCAATCGGTGGTTTCCTCATTCTCTGGTTCGGTGCGGGAGGCAACTTCCTCGTCCAGGCCGGCGCCTACGCCCTGATAACGGTTACCATTGCACAGATTCAATTCCCGGCCCGAAAATCGGACGCCGTACGGAGTTCTCCACTGCAAAATATCCGGGAGGGTATCCGGTACGTGGCGAAGGAACGTGTTACTCGCACCTTTATGCTGATGGGGTTCATCCTGCCGCTATTTATTATTCCGATATATACTATTCTGCCGCCCATCTATGCCGCCGAGGTATTTCACGGCGGTCCGGAGGTATTGGGATTCTTGCTCTCGTCCGTGGGCGTCGGCGGCATTGCCGGAGGTGTTGTCGTCGCTTCGCTGGGACGGTTCGAGCGGCGGGGACTGGTCCAGATTGCCGCTCTCTTTCTAACAGGCCTGACGCTTATCGGCTTTGCCTATAGCACGAATCTGCCTGTCGCCCTGATGTTCTTGGCACTCTCCGGTTTCTTCGAAATGGTCTTTCTGACGACCAACCAGACCTTGCTTCAACTCTCGATACCGGATAATTTGCGGGGCCGGGTGACGGCTGTCGTCAATCTGAATGCGGCTCTGTCGCCTCTGGGCGGGTTGATGGCCGGGGTCGGTTCCGACCTGCTTGGAGGTCCGAAAATCGTTACCATCGTTCTCGCCAGCATCGCAGCCGCTATCGCTGTCGGTGTCTTTCTGGGTTCTTCAACCATCCGAAACTACCGGCTGAGCCACGCGATTGCGCCGGGTGGAGGTAAGCCTGCCAACCCAGGCAGCTAAGGTATGCCTCGGCGATGAAGCTGGCATTATCTAAGGCAAATCTACTCTTCTGTCATTAGTCCCGTAGAGACACGGCATGCCGTGTCTCTACAATGCAAACTGGTCGTAATGGAATGACTACCTTAGTATTTTCATACTTCGTGGTGCTCCGATGCAATCGGAGCATGGAGGATTCTGGCTTGCGCCAGAATCCTGAGAGCAACATCATCCTGGATTCCGACTTACGTCGGAATGGGCGAGCTGGGACGGCCTGAGCTATCAACGAACCTATCGGCGGGGCTCTGGTTTATAGCTTCACCAGTTTTGCCGAATAGATATCGGGGATGGCAAGGATCTTCTGGCGGTCTTTTTCGGATATCACTTCATCCAGGGCTAGTATCATCAGCGCCTTACCTCTCGGCTGGAGACGGCCGACATGCATCGAGGTAATATCTATATTAGCATCGCCGGTCACTCTGCCCACCTGCCCGAGCAAGCCCGGGCGGTCGAGGTGGTCGCTGAACATGAAATTGCCTTCAGCAGGAAAAATATCTATCCAGTAGTCGTTCACCCTGACTATGTGGGTTTGGTCCTGAACGACTGTAGTTGCGCAAACTACTTTATCGCTGCCGTTGGAAAGCTCGACAGTAATCAGATTGACATAGTTACTGCAGGCAAGTTCTTTTTGCTCCAGCACGGTCAGCCCTCGTTTGGCAGCCAGCAGGTTGGCGTTAACCAGATTCACCCGTTCCTCGCTAATCTCAGCCAGCAGCCCGCTGAGGACTGCCGCCTTGAGAACTTTGGAATCATATTCGGAAATCTCACCCTCATACTTAATCCGGAGAGACGCCATCTGCCCTTCAACGAGCTGGGCAACCAGCTTGCCGGCCGTGGAGGCCGCCGTGAAAAAGGGTTGCAGCACGGAAAGAGTTTCCGCTGAGACAAAGGGAGCGTTAACCGCATATTGGGCCGGCTGGCCGTTAAGGACACAGATAATTTGTTCCGCCACGTCCTCAGAGACCAGAGCCTGGGCTTCGATAGTAGAGGCGCCCAGATGAGGCGTTACTATTATCCTGTCATTTTTGAAGAGAATACTATCGGTAATCGGTTCCGTGGTAAAGACATCGAAGGCGGCGCCAGCTACCCTGCCCTCTTCGATTGCCTTGACCAGAGCCGCTTCATCGACCAGCCCGCCCCGGGCGGTATTGATGATACGGGCAGTCGGTTTGACCAGCGCCAGTTCTTTAGCCCCGATCATTCCTTTGGTCGAATTGGTCAGCGGGACGTGCAAAGTAATGAAGTCCGCTTCTTTAAGCAGACGTTCCATCGGCACGACTTCCACACCGAAGTTGCGGGCGAAGTCCGGGGAAACGAAGGGGTCGAAGCCCAGCAGCTTCATTTCGAGTCCGGTGGCTCGTTTGGCTACCTCCGAGCCGACATTACCCAGCCCGATGATGCCCAGCGTCTTATTTCTGACCTCGATGCCCATAAAATCATTTCGCCGCCACTCCCCGCTCCTGAGTGAAGCGTTTGCCTGGGGAACATGGCGGGCCAGAGAAAGCATCAGGGCAACGGTGTGCTCAGCCGCCGAGATAGTATTGCTGGAAGGTGCGTTGACTACCACGATGCCCAGCCGGGTCGCCGCCTCCACATCGATATTATCGACGCCGACACCGGCCCGCCCGACCACCTGCAATTTCTTGCCGGCTTCGATTACCTTGGCAGTTACCTTGGTCTGGCTCCGCACCACCAGGGCGTCATAATTGCCGATAATCGAAATCAGTTCTTCGGGCTTTAAGCCCGTCTTGATATCCACCTCGGCACAAGCGCGCAGGAGGGCTAAACCTTCTTCTCCAACCGGGTCAGCAATCAGAATTTTCGTCATTTTTAATCACCGCAATTCACTATTCTAGATTTCAACATTACCATACCGACGAAGTCGGTATCCAGGTTTTCTGGATTCCGTGTCAAGCACGGAATGGGAAAAAGAATTCATATTGGTGGGTTTCACCCACCCTACGAATTAACAACGAGTCAGTCTTTAGCAGCGAAACCGGCTTTAGGCAGGGCTGCTTTCAGAGCCGTGATTACCGTTTTAATGTCAGCCTCGCTCACCCAGCCCAGGTGCCCGATGCGGAATATCGATTCTTCTATCTTGCCCTGCCCGCCAGCAAGGACAACGTGATGTTCCTCCCTTAAAATCTTACGCAGCCCTCGCACCTCCAGCCCTTGCGGAGCATTTACTGCCGTGACCGTATTGGATGCGTGCGTCTCGTCACCGAAAAGGGTTAGCCCCAGAGATTTCACTCCTTCACGAGCAGCTTTAGCCGCCCGGGCGTGTCTGGCAAAGACGTTATCCAGTCCCTCTTTGAGAATTATGTCCAGGGCGATATCCATAGCGAAGACAATGGAAACGGCCGGCGTCCAGGGAGTTTGCCCTCTCTCCAGATACTTCTTGGCCTGGGTAAAATCCCAGTAAACCCGGGGCATTTTGGCGCTGGCATGGGCTTTCCAGGCTTCCGGGCTGACGCTGACAAAAACCAGCCCCGGCGGGACCATCCAGCCCTTCTGGGAACCGGAGGCGACGACATCCAGGTTCCATTCATCCACAGGGCATTTTATCGAGCTCATACTGCTGATGGCATCCACCACGAGCAGCTTCTCCATGCCTTTCACTACCTTGCTTATCGCCGCCAGGTCGTTGGTAACGCCTGTCGAAGTCTCATTGTGCGTCACCAGGACGGCTTTGATTTTTGCGTCGGCCTGCAGCGCCTTGCGGATGGCATCGGGGTCGGCGGCTTTGCCCCATTCGACGTTCATCGAAACGACATCAGCGCCAAAGGCCTTAGCGATGCCGTTAAAACGGTCGCCGAAGGAGCCGATGGAGACAACCAGCACTCTATCGCCGGGCGAAAGGAAGTTGACCACCATCGCTTCCATACCGCCGGTGCCCGAACCGGTCAGTGTCAGCAGGTCGTTCTTGGTCATGAAGACCTGCTTCAGCTTTTCCGTCATCCGGTTCATTGTCTTGACGAACTCGCTGCCCCGGTGGTCTATCATCTGTCTGGCCATTGCCTGAAGAATCTCAGGCGGGCAGGGGGTGGGTCCCGGAATACGTAATTCTTCCATATTGGCTCCTTTTACTACATCAATCAATTATAACGGAATTAACGATTTTACGAAAGGGTGTAACCTTGCCAGCTTCCTAGGAAAAAGCCTTAAATCCCTCTCAATCTCCCTTTACGAAAGGGAGATACCTGGTTCCTCCCCCTTTGGCAAAGGGGGACTGAGGGGGATTTTGAGCTAATTTTCCCAGTTTCGCAAAAGCCTGCCCACACCATTAATCACCACTGACGACTTTCATCCAGCGCAGTTTGCCTATCTTGACGATGCTGCCATTTCGAACGGGAACTACATGCGTGGTTATTTTTTCACCATCCACTTCCACAGCTTTCTGTTTAATCAGACGCGTAGCTTCACTGCGGCTGCGAACCAGGTTCTTTTCTACGAGCGCTAAGGTGATATCGATGCTGGACGTTGCCGCAGGAACGCGGTACTCGGTTATCTCTTCGGGCAACTCCTTTTTCTGATGAACGCTGGTAAAGTGCTCCCCGGCTTCACTGGCCGCCTTCTCATCATAGAGCTGGGTGATAATCTCCCTGGCTAGCCGCTTCTTAAGCTCCATCGGGTTTACCCTGTCATTATCCAGCGCCTGTCTGAACTCGGCCAGCTCTTTGTCCGGGACATCGGTCAGCAATTCAAAGTAGTCCATAATCAGGCTGTCCTTAATAGACATCACCTTACCGTATATCTCGTGCGGCGGCTCGGCGACTCCGATATAGTTACCCAGGCTTTTGCTCATCTTCTGCGTGCCATCAGTGCCGACCAGCAATGGGGTCATAAAACATTGCTGAGGACGTTGCCCCATCATCGATTGAAGCTCCCGGCCGACCAGAAAATTGAACTTCTGGTCTGTACCGCCGAACTCTACATTCGACTGAACAGCTACCGAATCGTACGCCTGCAGCAAAGGATAGAGCAACTCCGTAATGGCGATAGGCTTTTCAGCCTTGAACCGCTTGTTGAAATCATCCCTGGCCAGGAACTGCGCGACGGTGAACTTGCTGGTCAGGCGAACCAGGTCGGCCAGGGTGAACTTATCAAACCACTCGCTCTGCCACCTTACCTCGGTCTTGTCCTTATCGACAATCTTGAAGAACTGCTCCATATAGGTTTGGGCGTTAGCTTTTACCTGTTCTGCCGAGAGCATCGGGCGGGTAACGGAGGCGCCGCTGGGGTCGCCAATCTGCGCCGTCCAGTCGCCGACGATGAGCACTACTTGATGCCCCATCTCCTGAAACTGACGTAATTTCCGAAGCCCGACCATATGTCCGAGGTGAATATCAGAAGAACTGGGGTCTAAGCCCTCTTTCAGACGCAGTTTCTTGCCTGACTTAAGCAGCTTTTCCAGTTCTTCGCGGACGATAATCTCAGCGACCGCCCGTTTTAGTACAAAGTCTATATCCATGCCTATTTCTACCTCAAAAGCCGACCTGTCAGCGGGCTTTTGCAGTCAAAGCTTCCAGCACCGCTCTGCCCTGCTCAACATCCACTTTCATCTGCTTTTTCAAGTCCTCGACGCTCTTAAATCTCTTTTCACCGCGCAGCCGTTCGATGATTTCAATTCTTAGCTCCCGCCCGTACAGGGCACCCTGGTAGTCAAGGAGATAAGTCTCCACGGTACGCTTATTTTCCCCGAAAGTAGGATTCTTACCGATATTCGTCACTGCCTGATAGGTTTTGCTATCGACGTAAGCCTGTGTAGCGTAAACACCGTCCGGCGGGAGAAGCTGCTGCGGGTCTATCTCCAGATTGGCCGTCGGGAAGCCCAAACCCGCTCCCCTGCCCGCCCCGTTGGTTACCTTCCCCCGCAGGCTAAAGGGACGTCCTATCAGACTCGTGGCCTTCTTAATATCACCAGTTGCCAGAGCTTCCCTGATAGCCGTGCTGCTTACCACGAGGCCGTTTATCTTCACCGGAGACACTGTCTCGACAGTGAAGCCCATCTCCCGACCCAGCTTACGGAGGGCGGCGATATTGCCTTCCCTCTTCCGACCCAGGGCAAAGTCCGCTCCGAGGAGCAAGCCGCGCATTCTGAGGTACTTCTGTAAAAGTTCGACAAACCGGCGGGCGCTCACTTGAGACAACTCTTTGGTGAAAGACAGGGTGACGACCTTATCGATGCCCTCTTTTTTGATGAGGCTAACCTTTTCTTCAAGGCTAGTTAGGTAGGGCAGCTCATCCTTCGCTGACAGTACCGCTCGGGGGTGCTGGCGAAACGTGACCACTCCGCTGAGGAGATTCTGTTGCCCGGTTTGCTCTTTCAGCCGTGAAAGCAGGTATTTATGACCGAGGTGAACACCGTCAAAGACCCCGATGGTCAGCAGCATATCTTTTTCGGGGGCTATTTCAGCTAGCTCCGTCTCGACCTGCATAATATCTCTCACTGAATAAGACTAACTGAAAATAAAGGTGTGTTCACACTTGAATAAACCAGCGGAAACTGTCAGTTATCTTACGGCAATAATAAAGTGTTTTAATACTAACATAAGGCTCTTCGAGGGTCAAATACAGCAATGAGGGTGTGTAATAACTGCCACCATACCAACCTGCTCACGCCGTCATTGCGAGGGCGAAGCCCGAAGCAATCCATTGCCCAAGCTTACGGATTGCTTCGCTACGCTCGCAATGACGCAGTGTTGTCAAACGCCCTCGCAATCGGATACACGCTTTCGAGCTTGACAAACTGTTCGTAAGCCAAGTAGTATGATTTCAAATAGCTAGTAATGCTGAATGGCGTCTCGGTTCGAGTCCAGGTTTGCCCTTAATCAAATCAGGTTAAGGAGGCCGCTTTTGAAAATATTGTTTGTTTATCCGCAATATCCGGATACTTTCTGGAGCTTTCGTCACGCTCTTAAATTTATTTCCAAGAAAGCCTCTATCCCGCCTCTGGGTTTATTGACCATCGCCGCTATGGTCCCTGACGAGTGGGAGAAAAAGCTGGTCGATATGAACGTATCCGTCCTGGACGATAGTGACATAAAGTGGGCTGATTACGTTTTCATCAGCGCTATGGTAGTACAAAGAGACTCGGTGAAGGAAGTAGTCAGCCGCTGTAACAGGCTCGGCACCAAGGTTGTCGCCGGAGGCCCACTCTTCACTACCGGGTTCGATGAATTCAAAGGCGTCGACCACTTCGTGCTCGGTGAAGCTGAAATTACCCTACCCCTCTTTTTGGCTGACTTAGCTAAAGGGTCGCCCAAACCGATGTACACCTCTGACGGACGGCCGGCTCTGGATAAAACTCCGGTCCCGCTCTGGAACCTCATCAAGATGAAGAAGTATTCTTCGATGAATTTTCAGTATTCTAGAGGCTGTCCCTTTGATTGCGAATTCTGCGATATCGTCCTGTTGAACGGTCACACCCCCCGCACCAAGACTAAGGAACAGATAATCGCTGAGATGGATGCTCTCTATAATCACGGCTGGCGGGGCGGTGTCTTCGTCGTTGATGATAACTTCATCGGCAATAAGAAGAAGCTAAAAGAGGAAACGCTGCCGGCGCTGATTGAATGGTCACGGAGTAAGAAGTATCCCTTCGCTTTCTTCACGGAAGCATCCATAAATCTGTCTGATGATGAAGAGCTGATGCACCTGATGACGGAAGCCGGCTTCGACCGTGTTTTCGTGGGTATCGAAACTCCGAATGAGGATAGCCTAGCAGAGTGTAATAAGCAGCAGAATAAAGGTCGTGATTTATCCGCCGCAGTCAAGACGCTGCAAAACCACGGCTTTGAGGTGCAGGGCGGCTTTATCGTCGGGTTTGACAGTGACCCGGCCTCTATATTCAGAAGCCAGATTAACTTCATCCAGAAGAGCGGTATCGCCACAGCGATGGTCGGCTTGCTTAACGCGCCACGCGGCACGAAACTATATCACCGTTTGAGCAAAGAAGGACGGCTTATAGCGAATTTTAACGGTAACAATACCGATATTCAGATGAACTTCGTGCCCAAGATGAACTACGATGCGCTTGTCGAAGGTTATAAGAACATTCTGCAGACCATTTATTCGCCCAAGCATTATTATGAGCGGATGAGGACTTTTCTGAAAGAATATAAACCGCCCCGGGTGAAAGATAGGGGTCCCCGTTTGCAGCTTCATCATATCGAAGGGTTTCTGAAATCCGTGTGGGTCCTGGGCATCAAGGAGAAGGGCAGGAGGTACTACTGGAAACTGATGTTTGCTACCCTGTTCAGGAATCCGCGGGCCTTTCCGCTATCGGTCAGTCTCTCCGTTTTCGGATTTCACTTCCGTAAGGTAGCTGAAAAACTCATCGCCACTCAAGCCGAGAGCGGACAGACTCCGGTAGTTGGGCAAAGATAAACTCTGTAGGGGCGGGTCTGTGACCCGCCCGCCGCGAGTTTGGATTAAGTCTATCTCAGGAAAGATGAGCGGTTATTTCATTCGCACAAATCTGGGGCATGCACAGGCGAGGACGCCTATGCCAGCGATATTAAAGCGCAGGGGCACAGCATGCTGTGCCCCTACATAACTCACTCTAAATATCCCGCCCGATTGCCCGGGCTATCTGTCTCAGTTCTTTCATTAACCTGCCGAAGTCTGAGGGGGTGAGGGATTGGAGACCATCCACCAACGCCTCTTTGGGATTGGGATGAACCTCGATGAGCAGGCCGTCGGCGCCAGCCGCTATGGCCGCCCTGGCGATAGCCGGCACCAGTGAGTAATGACCGGCAGCATGGCTGGGGTCGACAATGACCGGCAGATGGCTGACCTTCTCGATGACAGGCACTGCCCCGATATCCACCTGGAAGCGGGTACTGTCTTCAAAGGTGCGGATACCGCGCTCGCACAGAATGACCTGGTCGTTGCCTTCCGCCAGCAGGTAATCGGCCGCTGTCAGCCACTCGGTAACGGTACAGGAAAAGCCCCGCTTGAGCACCACCGGGATGGGTACACTGCCATTCGGCATATTGCGTTGTTTCTTGCCGACGGCAGTCAGCAGGGAGAAATTCTGCATATTGCGGGAACCGACCTGGAGGATATCGGCTGCCCTGGATACCAGTTCCAGGTCTTCGGTATCTACCACTTCGGTAACAACGGGCAAATCAAACTGCTTCTTGACTTTGCGGAGTAGCTCCACGCCTTCTTCCTGAAGGCCCTGGAAGCTGAATGGGGAAGTACGCGGCTTAAAGGCGCCGCCGCGTAAGATGACAGCCCCGGCGTCTTTTATCACTCTGGCGGCCTCGGTAAGCTGTTTTTCATTCTCGACAGCGCAGGGACCGGCCATAACGACGACGCGCTTGCCCCCGACCTCAATCCCATTTATGGAGACTATGGTATCCTTGGGCTTTACTTCCCGTGAGGCAAGTTTATATGGCTTCATAATCCGGGTTACTTTTTCTACTCCGGGGTATACGGCAAAGATATCGGTAGACACCCGGCCGGTATTGCTGCCCAATATCGCTATCACTGTTTTGTCAGTGCCGGCCATCACCTGGGCGCCCCAGCCGTACGACTTCACCTTTTGCACTACGGCATCTACTTCTTCCTGGCTCACCCCGGTCTGCATTTCGACTATCATGGTCTTTCCCCGTCCCCTCCCTGTATCTGGATATGAATTATTTCAGCCAGAATATTCTTCAGATAACTGGTAACTCAATATTCTATAGCTAGCCACGCCTGTTTGTCAATTTGAGTACCACATTGTCATTGCGAGACTCGATTTCATCGGGACGAAGCAATCTATATAAATCTTTTGAGATTGCCACGGTGCGGAGTTCACATTGAGAGAAGGAATGTGCCCTCGCAAGGCATCTGTGCCTAAACACCCTTGGGTTTGCTGCTTTTGGCTCTCCACAAAAAGAGGGCGCAGAGGACTGTTATTACCGCGGTGACGGCGGCAGATAAGGCAAAGGTCTGCTGGTAGCCTTGCTTATCTATAAGGTTACCGATAAAGGGAGAGAGAGGCCCAGCCACACCAGTGCCGACGAAAAAATAGATGCCCAGCATAGTGCTGCGCAGCCTCTCCGGGGTGTTGCCCGCGATATAGCTCTCCGAGGTGGGCATGCGGGTGTTGGTGACCAGTCCGTAGGCCACCATCAGCGCAATAAGGGATGGGACATTGGGAACCACTCTCGTCAGGTAGATAAGCGGGATGGCGGCAAAACCGAGCGTTATCATTACCCTCATGCCGCCAAAACGGTCTGAGAGATACCCTCCCAGCGGCGCCATAAACAGCCCCATCGCCGGACCGACGGCCATCAGCAACGGGATGGTCGTTTCGGGAACATTCAGTTCATCAACAGCGTAGAATGAAATAAATGCCTGTGTGGACATAATCATGGCGCCCGCCAGGACGCTCAGGGCCATGAAGGGCACCAGCCTGCCCCAGTTAACAGTTTCTGCCGGCGCCGCCGAAGCCCCGCTGCCTTCAGACCGCCGCTTGCTGGAGGTGGGCAGACTCAGCCTGCCCATTAGAATATAAACCAGGATTCCAATAAAGGCGATGGGAATTAGAACAGTCCTGAATGGCATTCGCCAGCCCCAGGTGGCCGCGATAGGCGCTATTATCAGGGGCAACATCCAGAACGCAGAGGTGCCACCGATGAGATGAATGCCCAGCGCCCGCCCGCGGTATTCAGCAGGCGCCGCTGATGAAATAGCCGCCGCCGAGGCCGGGTGGTAGCCGCCTCCCATTATCGCCGCAAGTACCAGAAAAACGGCCAAGCTGGTAAGAGAGTTAGAAAAGCCGAGGAAAAAGCCGGCCAGCGCTACTCCGGTGATGGACAGCAAAACCATGAAGCGCGCCCCGAGACGGTCTGCCAGCCAGCCGGCCGGCAGTTGAGCGAAGCCGTTGGTGATTGTGAAGGCTGACATCAATAAGCCGGACTGGGTGAGGTTCAAGCCCAGGTCGGACCTTATCATCGGCATCAGAGGATTCAGCATAGCGCCGACGCCGTGGTGTCCGAAATGAGCGAGAATAAATAGCAGCACCAGTCCTGAAACAAAAGGGCGGAGGTTCAGCTTTCTGGCAGTATTTATCATTTTTGCTTTGCTCATTATAGGTGTTATTGAGCAGCTATACAAATTAAGAGACCGAGAGCGTTCAATAACCAACTCTGTCATTGCGAGACACCCTGTGTTAAATAGCTCAATACTTGACAAACTGAAATTTTATGCTATACTTAAGTTAATTTAATCAATTATCAAGTTAATATTATTAATAAAGAAGGTGCACTATGGCTGCAGAATGGAACGAACTAACACGGATTACTCAGGGCGCCGAAATAGTCATCGAGCGCGTGCGCCTGGTAGGCAGGGACATCGCCATAGAGGGCGAGTTCGAGTTACCGAAGCTGGCCCGTCTGACTGCCGAGGACCAGGTCTTCATTATGGCTTTCATTCAGTGCCACGGCTCGATAAAGGATATGGAGCAGATGTTCGGCATCAGCTACCCTACTGTGAAGAATCGTCTGAACCGGCTGGCTGATACTCTGAAGCTGGTCGAGAATCACCCCTCCCCTCCCCGCGAGGATGTTCTGGCGGAACTTGAACGCGGGGAGATTACGGCCGCCGAGGCCATCGAGAGGTTAAAGCAATGAACTTCCCTCCGATGGTAATGCGGCTCAAGATAAAGCGGCAACGCCGGGGAGTCAATCTCTGGCTGCCCCTCTTTATTATAGTCCCGATTACGGGAACTGTCGTGGCTGCCCTGTTCATAGTCTTGCTGCCTCTGCTTCTCATAGTGGCAATCATCCGCTGGCGTCTGAATTGGTGGAGACCATTCCTTGTCTTTCCGGCTGTCTTGACTCTTTTGTCCGCCTCACGCGGCCTGGAGGTGGACATCAATCAAAGTCAGGAGAAGATATACATTGCTTTTAAATAATTTTTTGAGGAGGTTTACCATGCCTGAAAATCAGAGACGAATACTGGAGCTGCTCAAGGACAAGAAGATTACTGTGGAGGAGGCAGAGAGGTTGCTGGCTCTCGCCGGAGAACCGGAGAGAAGAGGGTTGCCACCCGGGGCAACCGCGGAGAAGAAAAGCCCGCCCAAATATCTGCGGGTGGTGGTTCAGCCAGCCGAGGGGGCGCCCGGCGGCGAGCGCGTGAATGTGCGGGTGCCGATGAACCTCATCCGGGCCGGCATGAAGTTGACCTCTCTCATTCCGCCGATGGTTGCCGCTAAGGTCCAGGAAGCAATGAAGGAAGAGGGTGTGAACTTCGATATGCGGAATTTCAAGCCGGAAGATATCGAAGAGCTTATCGAGGCCCTCAGCGATATGGAAATCAACGTGGAGAGCAACGAGCACGGCGAAAAGGTGCACGTATTCGTGGAGTAGTCCGACCTGGATTAAGGTTCATATTCCAAACCCAACATGCCCAGATTGCATCGCCACAAAGCATGGAAATACTACGGTAGTCATCCTGATTACGGCCCGTTTGGGTTGTAGAGACACGGCATGCCGTGTCTCTACAAATTCCACTTTCGGAGGAAGCTCAGGGTTCGTAACAGTAGCTCAACGCCCTGAATTCCGTGTACAATAGGAAAGCCAACCAGAAAGGTAACAAATACATGCGCGTGCCCGATAAAAGACAGGAGATGCTTGCCAGTGAAAGCATCGGCAAATTGCTCTTTAAGCTTTCGCTTCCGGCCGCCGTAGCCGCGGCTGTGATGGCTCTCTATAATATTGTCGATACCATCTTCATCGGCCAGGCCGTCGGCCCTCTTGGCATCGCCGGGCTGACCATCGTCTTCCCCCTCCAGATATTGACCATGGGGATGGGGATGATGATAGGGGTGGGTGGGGCATCGCTGGTCTCGAGGGCCCTGGGAGCCGGCGATGTCGGGAAGTCAGAGAGAACACTGGGCAATGCCATCTTTTTTTCATTTATCCTGGGAGCAATATTTACTCTGGTCGGACTATCCAATTCTAGCCTCTGGCTCAGGCTGGTCGGCGCCTCAGAAACCATCCTGCCCTATGCTAAAGGCTATTTTGACGTCATCCTTCTGGGCATGGTTTTCCGGATAACTGCTATGGGGATAAACCAGCTTATCAGGGCTGAGGGTAATGCCCATGTCGCCATGATGAGTATGGTGATAGGTTTTGCGCTGAATATCGTGCTCGATGCCGTCTTTATCCTGGCTCTGGATATGGGAGTGAGGGGTGCGGCAATAGCCACCGTGCTGTCAGAAGTGGTCAGCTTTCTTTACATGTTCCACTATTACCTGTTTCGGAATAGCTCACTTAAGATTCACCTTAAGAATCTCGTTCCGGATATCGGCGTGACCAGAGATATTATGGCTATCGGATTTGGCCCCTTTGTGATGACGGTAGGAGGAAGCCTTGTCTTCACCGTGGTGCTGAGAACAATCGTGACCTACGGTGGAGATTTGAGTGTAGCTGCCGTCGGTATGTTGCAGCGGGCTATGATGTTCATCAACATACCGCTTATGAGCGTTGCACAGGGCTTGCAGCCAATCCTCGGCTTCAGCTACGGGGCGAGGCGTCCCGACAGAGCGCTCACAGCCATAAGACTGGCTATCACTGCGGCCACCGTATTTTCTGTCATCTCGTTTATCGTCTTTTTCTTCTTCCCGGCGCCGCTTATGCGCATTTTTACGCAGGACAGCACGCTTATCTCCACCAGTTCTCATGCGGCTAGACGTCTGTTTCTGGTGGCGTATTTAATGGGTTTTCAATTTGTGGCATCGACTATTTTCCAGGCGCTCGGTAAAAAGCTGCCGACCTTCCTGACTTCCATATCACGACAGATATTGTTTCTGCTGCCCCTGATGTTGGTACTGCCGAGATTCTGGCAACTGGACGGTGTGTGGCTGTCATTCCCTATTGCCGATGCGCTTTCTTTCGTTATGACCCTGGTATTCTTCCTGCGAGAGATACGGGAGCTTAAGAGTCCGGATTTTGCCGCTAAGATGTCGCAGGCTCCAGTAGTACCGGGGCGCTTTGGCGGGTTAGCGGCTGGCAGTGTTCCGAGTGGGGCGAAAGACGAGGAACAGGCTGGCGTCGATAGGTAATCAAGCGCCAGGAACGAGTCTGTCTAACGTATTTTGCCATTCCGTGCTTGACACGGAATCCGGTGCCAGCCTTATTCTCCTTGTGCATCCTGGATTCCGGCTTTCGACGGAATGGCGATTTTGATGGAGGACGGCAGTTGGAAGGTCACAGCCTTGCGCCAGCTTGCCATCTAGCTCCCGAATAGGTTGCGCTGAGCCAACCGAATGCGTTAGAATGCCCCCAACGGAATTCGAATCCGTGTCTACACCTTGAAAGGGTGTCGTCCTAGGCCTCTAGACGATGGGGACACACTAGTGAAGTATAGCAGACAGGCCGTTAACAGGCAATGCCAGTGAACAACGCTTTCGGTGACAA
>JACPPR010000077.1 GCA_016190895.1 Chloroflexota bacterium
CCGAACTGTTGTTATTAGCGGCGCTTCAAGATATAATTCATAATTGGGTTTGAGGTCGGCCGGATATCTCCTCTCCTATCGCCTGATGCTCTCGTCTTCCCCACTCTGCTATTCGGAGTTCACCATGCTTAAAGCGCTACAACTAGAGAAGGATGCGCCGTGGAAACGGCGCTACCGTGTCGAGCACGTTGCCTAGTTTCAACTGGCGCAGGCTAATCCTGCCCGGGGTATAGCAGTGAGCACACGGTCGGGACACTATCAACTCTATGCCTGGGAACTGCCCACGAACGCTCTCAGGCAATTGACTTTCCGGACGGAAGGCGTTCCCTTCGGGACGATATCACCCGACGGTCGTTATGTTTATTATCTTGAAGATAGGGGTGGGAATGAGATCGGGCACTTCGCGCGGATACCGTTCGAGGGTGGCCAGCCGCAGGACATCACACCGGAGCGGTCGCCCTACTCCGCTTTCGGCATTGCCGCCAGCCGCGCCGGGAACCTGCTCGGCACCACCATCTCTGACGGCGCCGGCTTCCATACCGTTGTGTTGCCCGTGGACGCAACAAGCGCCATCGGCGCGTTGAAAGAAATCCATCACAGCCGCAAGATAATGTTCGGGCCAAGTCTTTCCCACGGCGGTGAGATTGGTGTCATCACATCCAGCGAGCACACCAGGTTCCAGCACTACAAGCTAATAGCTCTCGATACGAAAACCGGCCGGAGAATTGCCGAGTTACTGGAAAAAGAAGAGGCCGGAGTCTGGCCTTTCGGGTTCTCGCCGCTGCCGGGTGACTGTCGCTTCCTGGCAATTTCAAATCGCAGCGGCTTCAGCCGACCCGTAATCTGGGACGCTGTCAGCGGGCAAAAAACCGAGCTAGTTTTGCCTCAATCAACCGGCGATGTTACGCCGTTGGACTGGTCGATAGACGGCAGACAGATTCTCCTCTCCCAGTCCCATCAGGCGAGCCAGCGTCTGGCTGTCTATGACCTGGCGACTGCCGAACTGACGCACCTCGACCACCCCAGCGGGCATTACAGCCTCGGGGCATTCTCGGCTGCGGGCGACGAGATTTTGGTCTTGTGGCAGGACTCGGTTCATCCGCCGCAGTTTATCGCCCTGGACAGCCGCACCGGCGCCCAAAAACGAACGGTGCTGCCAGCGGGGGAGGTACCCGCCGGCCACCCCTGGAAACACGTCACCTTTACTACGCCGGACGGCGAGACAATACAGGGCTGGTTAGGATTACCTGATGGCGATGGCCCCTTTCCCACGATTCTACATACTCACGGCGGTCCCGAGACAGCCACTGTCGAATATTTCCTGCCCTACAGTCAGGCGTGGCTGGACCATGGGTTCGCCTGGCTGGCTATCAATTACAGAGGCTCCACCGGCTTCGGGCGGACTTTTCGGGAAAAAATCTGGGGCAACCCGGGCTACTGGGAAGTAGAGGATATGGTAGCCGCCCGCAACTGGCTGGTGAAAGAGGGCATCGCCCTCCCCGACAAGGTTTTGTTAACCGGTTGGTCTTACGGCGGCTATCTGACCTTGCTGGCTCTCGGCAAATATCCCGGGTTGTGGGCGGGCGGGATGGCGGGTACGGCCACTGTCGACTGGGCGATGGAATACGAGGACCTGTCTCCGGCTCTCAGGGGGTATTCGGTCGCCCTTTTCGGAGGGACGCCGCAGGAGAAACCGGAACAATACGCTAGAAGCTCGCCGGTAACCTATGCCGAAAATGTCACGGCGCCGGTGCTGATAATCCAGGGCCGCAACGATACGCGCACCCCCGCCCGTCCCGTCGAAGCATACGAGTCCAAGCTCAGGGCGCTGGGCAAAGATATCGAAGTGCACTGGTTCGAGGAGGGGCATCTGGGGGGTGGGGTGGAGCAGGACATCGAGCAGATGGAGATTATGTTGCGGTTTGCTTACAGGATGGTTTCGGGTTAGGTTTTCGGCAGAGTCGCATCTGACAGATTTTAGCGCTGTAGGGGCGCAGCATGCTGCGCCCCTACAGAGACCTTTTCCAAGATATTACCTCCAGGCATCGATGCTGAAAGCCTGACCGTGACCGCCGCCGAACCGAGCGCAGGCCGTCTCCTGCTGGTTGCACACGAGTATGCAATATGCTTCGGGACCGTCGCCGCCCGCCGGGACCATATAGTCATCAGAAAGCTCCTTCCAGTGCTTGCCCGATGTCTTCTCTATCCCCAGCCAGCCATTGGTTGTCAGGTCTGCCGAGCCGCGCATCCTGTACCGCGCTACCGGTTCAAAGCTTCTCTTCCACATCCACTGGTATATCGATTGCTTGGTCTTGAAGCCGTAGTCAGACATATCATGGGCCATCTGAGGAGGCATGACCAGGGTAAAACCGCCTTCCATAGTCTCCCAGATGCCTTTGGTGAGATACTCCAGGTAGTTGTGGGGGCCGACGATACCTTTGACGTCGAGGAACCTGGCTATGGCGCCGTGGCCTGTTCTCTGAAGCGAGCGGTACACACCCGGCGCGTTCTGCTGACCAATCCCCCACGAGCCCGCCCTGAAGGTCGTCAGAATGCTCTCGTTCTTCTTGAAGCCCATCTCCTCGTTCAGGCCCTTCCAACCAGCCGGCAGCCCCTCTGCATACTCGGCGAAGATTAAGCCGCCGTTGGTGACAGGACTGCCGAGAGTCGTTATGGTCGTGACGGACTCCTTATAGCCCCCCAGGTTACGCCACATGAGACTGCCGACGCGGCCGAGGGTCTTGTTGGCTGGGTTACCGGGACCGAATATGCTGTTGGTAACGTTCATGCCTATTTCTTTGTAGATTGGGCCGCTGACGATGAACGCTCCGCCGCCGCCCCGGCCATCACCGGTACCGCCACCCGATTCGGCCATGGCCAGCACCACCGGGAAGTATTCCGGCTTACATCCGGCCATCACGGCATTGACCGCCACCTGTTCCACCGTGGCCGTCCGGTACATCGGCATAAACTTGACGACTTCACCCTTCTTCCTGGTATATCCCGTCTCTATTACTCCGAACCCCTGCACTCTTTCGTCGCGCTGCAGTGTTATCAGTTCGTTGGGTCTATGGCTGGTGCCCGCAAGCATCTCCTTGACCCGTTCTTCTGTGGGGATAACTACCGGCAGACCGTCCGTGTAAGTCGAGAAAGGAGCATCGAGTATACCGGGGATGTTCTCTGTCTGGTTGTAGAATTCTTCGGCTTCTTCAAGGGTACCTTCGAAGAGTACCCTCGCCTCATCCGGCGCAAACCGCCCACCTTTCTTTTCTGTGGCGGTCAGGGGGCGAGTCAGCGCTTTTAGCACGGGTTCCATAAGCCTGTCGGCTTCGGTCACTCCTCCGGGTGACTTACGGTCTGCTTCGATAAATCGCAGATTGGGGACGCCAAACAGCATGCGGTCGTGCTTCACTTTTTCAGTCTCTTCTTCGTAGTTGATCAGTACTGTCGGGATACCTGATTTCTCAAGGTCTGCCAGATAAGGCAACTGCCTGTTTACAGCGCCGTGTCACCAGCAAACCCCCAGTATCACCGCATCCGTGGTCTTTCTCTCTTCTTCGGTCAGCTCGAGAGGCACGATGTGAAATCTTTTCTTTACCGTCCAGTTGACGTCAGGGTACTCCATCTTCAGATTTTTCTCTAAAGGTACCCAGATATCCGCCTCACCGCAGATACTCAGATGGATGGTCTTGCCTTCGAGTTTGTCAAGACGCCGCGCGAGGGGAAACGTTTCCACTGGTTCCTGGTTGCCGACAGGGTTGAGACATTTGTAGACCTTACCTTTTGTTGCTGCCATTTTTACCCTCCTCGATTATTTTTTCTTTACTTACCGAAAGTTAACGTAACCGTTCAAATTCGTCCACGGTGATTTTAGCATCTCTGAGGATTTTCCTCAGTAAGCCTTTCCCCAAATCTTTGCCCTTATGCATTGTCACAGTGGTCCATCTGCCATCGGAGTGATGAAAAACTAAATGGCTTCCGCTCTGGCGAAGGCAAACAAAGCCTAATCTCTCTAACACGCGTTTTACCTCATCAGGCTTTGCCGTCCTGAGTTTAGGCACCTACGTGGACCTCGTCTATGGCGACTTCAACAGGTATAGGCTCTCCCAAAGCCCGACGGGCTTCGATGTGTAATTTGATAGCATCCTTGATATTCTCCATAGTCTCTTCGTAGGTTTCTCCCTGGGTGTAGCACCCTTGGAGAATCGGGACGGAGGCCACGTAAAGCCCGTCTTCGTCTTGTTCCACTACCACGGTGAATCTATAGTCTGGCATGATTTACAACCTCCTAGACAACTGGAAGTTCATCCCGTTCTGGCTGGCGAGCCAGGGCTCGAACCTGGACTGGAGGATCCAAAGTCCTCTGTGCTACCATTACACAACTCGCCAATTCCTCCTTGGTCAGGTGAGTAGGTCAGATGGTTTATCTTCTGGTGCCGAAGGTCGGGTTCGAACCGACACGGAGGTTACCCCCCAACAGTTTTTGAGACTGCCGCGTCTGCCAATTCCGCCACTCCGGCCCGATTATACCAAATCCAAAGCACTAAATCCTAAATCCTAAACAAGTTCATCTCGATTGCATCGGGACAAAATCCATCCCGATTTTATCGGGCCAAATCAAGTCCAAAATGTCTTAAGGTCAAACACTTCTTCCTGTCATTTGGCATTTGGATTTGTTTAGTATTTAGATATTAGACATTCGAATTTAGGGTTATGATGGTGCCGAGGAGGAGATTTGAACTCCTACGAGCTCACGCTCACTACCCCCTCAAGATAGCGCGTCTACCAGCTTCCGCCACCTCGGCTTGGTTTAATGCCTTTGGTCTTCGTCCGGAGGCCACCAGCGCTGTACCCACTTCCGTCGAGAGCGCCAGCCCCAGATGAAGCTAAGGCCGATGATAATCAGGACGACCGGCCAGAAGTAATTCCATATCGAGCCGCTCAATATCCCCAGCTTCGTCAGCAGCCACAGAACGCCAACGGCGACCAAAATTAGTCCGATGCCCATCGCTATTCCCTTGGCAGGAGTGGCAGGATTCGAACCCGCGACCTGCGGTTTTGGAGACCGCTGCTCTACCAACTGAGCTACACTCCTAACACCCTAGTATAATATCACAGTTTTAAGGAAAAGAGTAACTGAGGTTTAATGACCTGTCCCTGTTTTACCGAAGAAGTAGTTGCGATGCCAGACGAAGCGGGAGAATTTGAGAGGGCATTCGCCCTCTCAAATAAAATAAATTCCCCCTCTCCGCTTGCGGAGAGGGGGATACAGGGGGTGAGGTGAGAAACCCGATATCAGACCAGGTCAACGGGGAATGCCGTGACCTCATCGATGGAGGCGGCGTCACAGAGCAGCATGACCAGTCTGTCCACGCCGAGGGCGATGCCGCCGCACTCGGGCAGGTATCGCAATGCCTCAAGGAACTTACGGGGCATCGCCGCCTTTCGCCCCTGGGTTTTTTGAATGTGTTCTATCTCTTCGCGGAAGCGCTTCTCCTGCTCCCGGGCGTCTCTCAGCTCGCTGAAGGCGTTGGCTATTTCCAGCCCGCCGATGAAGACCTCGCCCCGCTCAGCCACCCCAGGTTCGCCGGGCTTGAGTCGAGACAGGGAAGCCATCGCCGCCGGGTACTCGAGGAGCAGGGTGGGCTGGCCAGCGAAAGCGGGGACTACCTTGTTCACCAGGTCGGTATCGAAGCGTAGCGGGTCGGCTTCGGACATCGGGTCCCAGCCGGCGGCGCTACGGAAGATTTCCCTGACGGTAAGCCGCCGCCAGGGCAGGCTGAGGTCGATAGTTTGGCCCTGGTAGTGAATTACGGAATCCAGACCGAGCCGCCCGGCCAGCGCCGTGACCAGTTTCTCGGTATCCGCAAGCATATCGAGGTAGCTTGCGCCGGCGTGGTACCATTCCAGCAGGGTGAATTCGGGGTTGTGCCACCGCCCCCGCTCCCCCTTGCGAAAGCTGTGGCTGAATTGAAAGAGCTTGTCGTAGCCGGCCGCCAGCAGCCGTTTCATGTGAAGCTCGGGGGAGGTGGAGAGGAACCAGCCTTCGCTTTCGAAAGGTTTGATGTGCTGCTCGGGGGCAATTTCAGGCATGCGGACGGGCGTTTCCACTTCCAGAAAGCCCTGTTGTCTGAAGAAAGCGCGGGTGAACTCGTATATCAGGGCGCGGCGCTCCAGGTTGGCCCTGATGCGGGTAAGGCGCTGGCGCTCACTACTTAGCATCTGCTACTTGTTTGCGGAAATACGTTGACATTCGATTCACCCCTTTGGCAAGCTCAGGGCAGGCTCTAACTCTCTTCCGTTGAGGACGTGTGGTGCATATTAAGGGAGTGCGACCGGGTGTGTCATTCTGGAGGAGTCCTGATACCTTCATACCTTATCAGGACTCCGAAGAATCTCAGGGTGGGGAGGTCAAAACTATAGCCGATTCTACCCCGCCTCCCAAAGCCTGATGGAGTCTACGCTTGCCCCCTCTCCGCTAGCGGAGAGGGGGTCAGGGGGTGAGGTCGAAGTATCTCCGAAATTTTCTCTCCCCCCTTGTGGGATAGAAATAATAAGCGAGGGGTTATTTGCTTATCTATTTCTTGCCGGTGACCCGTTCCACGTAGGTCCCGGTGCGGGTATCCACCTTAATCATATCGCCCTCCTGAATGAAAGGCGGGACATCGATGGTGGCGCCCGTTTCCAGTTGGGCGGGTTTATACTGCGCCGTGACGGTGGCCGCCTTTAAGGTGGCGGCGCTGCTGACTACTTTAAGCTCGACGAAGGTGGGTATTTCAATCTCGAGAGGCCGTTCCCCGAACATAGTCACGGTTACCTCATCACCCTCTTTCAGAAAGTGCCTCTTGTCACCCATCGCTTCTTCATCGATATAATGCTGTTCGAAAGTGGCGGAATCCATAATGACGTAATGGTTACCCTCTTTATAAAGAAACTGTCCCTTGTAGGTCTCGGTGCGGACATCTTCTACCTTATCTCCGGAGCGGTAAGTCTTGTTGACGACGCTACTATCGAAAAGGTTGCGCAGCTTGAGCTTGTAGAGCGCTTGACCTTTGCCCGGTTTGACGAACTCGGCGTCTTCCACCCGGTAGGGGATAGCATTAATCAGGAATTTGGTGCCCTTGCGTACGTCTTCAATTTCCATGTTTTCTAGAATTCGCTCCTCAAACCAATTTAGAATTTCTTAATGTCATATCCTACACTTAATTAACACAATGGTCAATTGTTTTTCCAGAGGGCATTTAGCAACAGATGTCATTACCCCGAAAATAGAACCCAACCAGGTTGTCATTGCGAGATCCCGATTTTATCGGGACGAAGCAATCTGCGAGGGGCGAAGCCCAAAGGTATCGGGGAAGTTTGAGAGGGCATGGCCCTCTCAAGTGGAACTACTGAGGCTGTCCGAGAACTTTATTAGTAGTTGCCTGCGTCCCGGTCAGTGTCTCCAGCCCTTCCGTGTACCGCCAGTGTACGATCTGTCTGTCGTAATCCCAGCACTCGAGCAGCATATCATCCAGTTCCTGAGGGCTGAAGTACTCCATTGCGGGCAGGAAGAAGAGCTTATCCTCTTTCTCGATGTGCGCCGGGTAAAGCTCGATCAGACCAGCTACCGCCGTAATAAGCTTTCCGCGGGCATCGGCATCTCCGGCTACCCAACGCTCTTTCGCCTCAACCAAATCGGTGACCAGTTTTCTTGCCAGAACATGTTCCCGGATAAGCTCATCCATTGTTTTTCTGTGCTCCGGGGTGAGGGGCTTGGGGGCCAGCGCCTTAAACAAAACTTCCTCTTCTTTGCCGTGGTGGGTCTTATCGGCGTACGTCCGGAAGAAGTCCACCACATAGTCGATGAAGTGACTATCCGGCTTGTCGGCTTGCTCTATTCTGGTCTTTTCTCGTACCAACAAAGCTATCACGCGCTCGATGAGCCGGTGTTCTATCATCAGCAATCCCACCGGCTTCACGCTGGCTATCTGCGTGAAGCTGTAAATGCGCTCGATCCGTTCCAGGTCATTCTTGATGCGCTGTTCTGCCAGCTTACGGTCGTTTATGTCCGTGTACATAAGCAGCATACCCTCCGGGACAGGCTCGGCACGCTGTTCAAACCAGACCTGCCTGCCGTCGGGTAATGTTATTTGAGACTCATAATGGTCGGCGACCCGGTCCTCCAGGCACCTTTTGACGTGAGCCCAGACCTCCTGTTTCTCGATTCCGGGTATCACTTCCATAACGGTCTTGCCCATCCGTGCTTCCTTCGGTATTCCTGTCAGTCGGGCAGCCGCGTCGTTGGCGTAGAGATAGCGCCAGTTGAAATCCACGATGATGCAGCCTTCCAGCATGTTATCGAGCGTGGTACGAAACCGGCGTTCGCTTTCTTTCAGCGCTTGCTCGTTTTTTTTGCGTTCGGTAATATCGAGAAGAATGCCCCGGATACCGGTTACTTTATCTTCCCGCGTTATCCTGGCCGTATGGGTCAGCCCCTGGAAGGTGGCGCCATCCCGCCTTATCAAGGTATACTCATTGGCTCCGATGTCACCCCGCTCGAGAACCCTGGCAAAGTTTTCCAGGGCGCTCGCTTTGTCCCCGGGCACAATGAGGTCGAAAACGTTTATTCCCTTCCTCATATCTTCCAGACTGAGTTTGAAGGAAGCCAGCGCTCTTTGATTGGCATAGGTCACTTTGCCACGAACATCGGTCTCGAAAACAGGCTCGGGAAAGAATTCAGCCAGGTCGTGATATTTCTTTTCGCTCTCATTCAGGGCTTTCTCTACCAGCTTGCGGTCGGTGATGTCAGCTACAGAGACCCGGTAGTTAGTATTGGGCCTCTGGTATAGAATCACGGACTGCAGTTGAGCGTAGAATTTGTTGCCATCGCTCTTACGCATTTCGATTTCAGCGCTGGATATCTGTCCGGTGCGGGCGATTTCCTCAAGGTAGGAGAGGAAGGTATTGCGATGCTGTAAGTCAACGAAGTTGGTGAAAGGCGCATTTATCATCTTATCTCTGGGTACGCCCAGCATATGGCTGGCCGTGAAATTGGCATTTGAAATGGTGCCGCGTATATCCAGTATAAAATATCCGACGGGCGCAAAATTGAAGAGATCATCAACCAGCTTGCCGGATTCTCCGAGTCTCTTCTCGGCAGAGTGCTTATAGAGAGCCATATCGATGGCGATGTGCAGCTCATTTTCCTGGTAAGGTTTGACTATATAAGCGTAAGGCTCCGTTATCTTGGCGCGCTGCAGTGTTACGGCGTCAGCGTAAGCGGTCACAAAGATGATTGGCACATCCAGGAAGGTTCGAATCTGCTCGGCGGCCGTAATACCATCTATTTCCCCGGGCAGCATAATATCCATCAGCACCAGGTCGGGATTGGTCTCCTTGGCTTTCCTGACGGCGTCTTCTCCGCTATGGACGATATCCGGCGGCGGGTAGCCCAGATTCACCAAGCGGTTCTGTAAATCCATGGCTTCGATGGCTTCGTCTTCCACAATCAAGATTCTGGCTGTTTCAATGTTTTTCATAATTCACCTCCTCCAAAAAATCCACCCCGCCCCTGTTTTTGTAAGGAAATGTGTTTTATGAAACGTTCTTCTGTATAACAAAAACACAGTCCGAGGACTCAATTTCATTATAGCACATTAATCGAAAAATCAAGCTTGATAGAAGGTGTTTAATAACTGCGGCAATAGCAGGGAGCGCCGTCATTCTCACGAAAATAGGCTGGTGGCACAGGCCTCCGTGCCTGTGCAAAGGTATTTTCATACTTCGTGGTGCTGGCTGCAAGCCAGAATGGAAAATTACTAAACAACCTCCTAAACAGAGTGCCGAAAAAGCGAACCTCTCCCTTTCGCAAAGGGAGATTGAGAGGGATTTTCCTTTCTGCCCGGGCTCAAAACCCCCCTTAGTCCCCCTTTGCCAAAGGGGGAGCGCCACTTTTTCAGCAGTCTCCTAAAGGGGGGACTAAGGGGGGTTTTGAGTTAGTTTTTCTTGTTTCGCGGAAGACTGTAACCTGATGAGAATACTTGTGGGCTTTTGGCAATTGAGGGTACACTACTTCGGAGGTGAATAATGAAAGCTTTAATAGTGTATGACTCGGTATATGGTAACACGGAGAAAATTGCTAAAGCTATCGCCGGGGCTATCGATGCAGGTGCCAGGGCGCTCCGCGCCGGGGACGTGAATCCTTCCGAACTCAAGACGTTCGACCTGCTTATCGTCGGCTCTCCGACTCAGGGAGGGAGACCGACACCGGCGATTCGTGAATTTCTGAGCAACATCCCTCGGGCTTCTCTTAAAGGTATCGATGTAGCTGCGTTCGATACCAGGTTCTCGACAAAGCTCGTCAGGGTCTTCGGCTATGCCGCTGAGCGTATCGCCGGTACCTTAAAAGGGAAGGGCGGTAATCTGATAGCGCCTCCCGAAGCCTTCTTTGTCGAAGGCGCTAAAGGCCCGCTGAGAGAAGGAGAATTAGAACGTGCCGCCGCTTGGGCGCAGGGGATAGTTAAGAGCCGGAAGTAAGGACAATGAAAGCCGGAATTGGCTGGCTTGCATTTCAGGAGCCCGGGTTGGGGAAAAGGCGCCGGCTCATATTCTCTTACGTTTCCATCTTCCCGAGCGGAAGTAGATTACGAAGAAGATTCCTCTTGTAAAAAGAGCGCCGGCGATTGCCCATTCGGCTCCGTACGCGCCGATGTTGGTGAACCTCGGCAGGAGATAGCCCAGCGGTATCTGTATTGCCCACATTGAAATAAGGGTAGCCAGCATTATGGGCATCGTGTCGCCGGAGCCTTCGATGCACATACTCAATACCAGGACTGTACCATAAAGCAGGTAGCTGGCTATCTGTATCCGCAGAAAGGTAGCAGCTACTCCGATGAAGCCTGGTTCAGTATTAAAAATGCTGACTATCTGCTCGGCCCAAAACCACACCGCAATTGAAACTATAATGGCAGCGACTGTGTAAAAGCGGACTGCCAGCCAGCCACCCCTCTCCGCCCGCTCCGGCTGACCTGCCCCGAGGTTCTGACCAGCCAGGATGCCGGTGCTGCGGCCCAGGGAAGCCGCCGGGTTTTGAACAAAATTGGATATTTTCCGGGTCACAGTGTATCCGGCTACGGCAAAAGTGCCGAAAGGAGCCACGAACGAAAGCAGTATTACGTATGGCAGGCTTCTCTGTATGCCGGTAATCGAGGTCGGGATGCCAATTTTCAGCATCCGCCAGATTATGCTCCAATCCAGCTTGAAATTCTTCAGGGTCGGCTGAAGACGGCTGTGTCCGCCAAAAAGAACCCATAGCCCCAGGATGCCTCCCATGCCCTGTGCAATGACATTGGTCAGGGCGGCGCCGCTGACGCCGAGGCGGGGGAATACCCACCAGCCGAAGATGAAGAAAGGGACAAACACCACGTGGATAAGCCGGTAGAATATGTTTATCCTCATCGGATTCATTGCATCTCCGGACGCCTGCATAGCAGACTCGGTGATACTTATCAGGGACATAGTCACCATGCCGATGAGCTGTATCCGCATATATGCCGCCCCTTCGGAGGCTACGTCAGGCGCCACACCGAACACCTCTAACGCTTGCTCGGCAAAGAGGAGACCCACCGCCGCCATAAATACGGAGAAGCCGGCGCCAAGGACGAAGGCTTGCTGCATTACGTGATTGGCGCCTTCCTTATCTCCCGCTCCGATGGAGCGAGCCACCATAGTTCTCAAGCCGCCGAAGAGCCCCATGGTTATGGAATTCACTACCTGGACGACCATACCGGAAACGCCGACTCCGGCAACGGATGCCGCTCCCAGCTTGCCTACCCACATCTGGTCGACAAAAGGACCTATCATAGTGAGGCTCTGGGTTATCATTATCGGCCAGGATAAAGACCACAGATTAGCCCCGACGCTGCCCTTTGTCCAGTCCTTCTTAAGCGCCGCTGCACGCATGGTGAACTCCCGTCTCTTTCTATGTATAAAGGTGATAAAAGGCGGTTCAGGAGAGAGCCTTGGCGATAGCCCTCTCCCAAACCGCCTGGTCAAGTTTCAGGTCTTCGGGTTAGATTACCAGGTTATGTAGACATTATGCGCATTTTCGCCGCTAGCACCGGAGTAGCCCTTCATGCCCTGTGCTTTGAAATGAGACTCTACATTCTTGGCTACCTGCTCCGATTCGGCATGCCAGTAGTGCCAGATGGTTGGCCGGCCGTGGGCTTCACGGCGTAGGTCGACATTATCGGTGACACCTACCGTCCAGACATTGATGCGCCTGCCACCCACGATTTTCTCGATAGCCGCCTTGATTTCCGCTTCTTTTGTCCCTGCTTCTAAAGCCATTTGAGTCTATCTCCTCTTTCTTATTTTTTCTCCAAAACAAGTTAATACCTTGCAACCAACAGGCAAACTTTACCGCCAGGCGTCTATACTGTAGGACTGGCCGTGGCCGCCGCCGAATCTATCGCAGGCCGTTTCCTGACCGTCGCAGACGATGATGCAGTACTCACTGGGACCGCTCCCTCCGGCCGGCACCATATAGTCATCCGGCAACTCTTTCCAGTGCTTGCCCGAGGTTCTTTCTATTCCCATCCAGCCATTGGTGTGTTCATCCGGCCTGCCGCGCATTTTGTAGTCTCTCAGCGGTTCAAAGCTCTTCTTCCAGCACCACTCGTATATCTCGTCTTTGGACTTAAAGCCATAGTCATAAAGGTCCCGGGCTATCTGAGGCGGCATAACCAGGGTGAAACCGCCCTCTTTGCAGGCCCAGATGCCTTTGGTGAGGAACTCCAGATAGTTGTGCGGTCCAGGGATACCTTTGACTCCAAGGTATCTGGCTATGGCGCCGTGGCCGGTCCTCTGGAATGACCGATACACGCCGGGCATATGTTCCTGACCTAAGCCCCAATGTGTCGGCCTGAAGGTCATCAGAACGTTCTCATTCTTCTTGAATCCCAGTTCCTCATTCAGACCCTTCCAGCCCGGCGGCAGTCCCTCCGTGTACTCGGCAAATATTAAGCCGCCGTTGGTAAGCGGGCTGGTATAACTTATTGTCACGGAAATGCCGGTCACGGTATCCTTGAAGCCGCCCAGATTACGCCACAGAAGGCTGCCGACACGGCCGATAGTCTTATTGGCCGGGTTCCCGGGGCCAAACCGGCCGTAGCTGACATTCATCCCTATCTCTTTGTAGATAGGACCGCTGACAATAAAGGCTCCGCCATTGCCGCGGGCGCCGCCGGCGCCTGATTCAGCCATAGCCAGTACCACCGGGAAGTACTCTGGCTTGCAGCCGGCCATCACGGCATTCACCGCCACCTGCTCTACAGTGGCCATCCTGAACATCGGTTCGAAGATGACGGGTTCGCCCTTCTTCCTCATCCTGTTCCTCATCCCCTGCTGCTGTTCATCACGCTGCAGGGCGATGATTTCATCGGGTGGGTGGCTGGTGCCCTTGAGCATTTCCTGAACACGTTCCTCGGTGGGGACGACTATCGGCATACCGTCGGTATACATGGCGAAGGGAGAATTGAGCAATCCGGGAATTTTTTCGGTTTGCTGGTAGAATTTCTCGGCTTGTTCAAGGGTGCCCTCGAATAGAACCCTCGGTTCTTCAGGAGCCCACTTACCGCTTTTCTTCTCTTTCGCGGTCAAGGGCTTGGTCAGGGCGTCGAGCAAGAGCGGCATCACTTTCTCGGCTTCTTCCACGCCCCCGGGAGAATTGCGTGAAGCTTCCACATACCGCATCTCGGGAACCCCGTATAGCGGCATATGATTCTTCATGGCAACAGTCTCTTCGGTATAGTTCATAATTACTGTCGGGATGCCCGATTTCTCAAGGTCTGCAAGATACGGCAACTGCGCATCAATGGCGCCATGTCACCAGCAAACGCCGAGTATTACCGCGTCGGTGGTCTTTCTCTCCTCTTCCGTTAACTGGACCGGCCGGGGAGTATAGCCCATCTTTCTTGTCCAGTTGGTATCTGGAAATTCAGCCTTCAACCGTTTCTCTAACGGTACCCAGATATCCAACTCGCCACAGATACTCAGGTGGATAGTTTTGCCAGCAAGAGTATCGAGGCGCGGCGCCAGTGGAGAAGTTTCCACCTCTTCCTGGATGCCAACGGGGTTGAGACACTTGTACACTTTGTCTGCCATTTCCTTCTCTCCTTCAATAATTTTCTTTACTCTTTGGCGAAGTTCTTCCTGTGGGCTTATAGTCATCACCTCTCAAAATGTTTGCATTTTCTACGTCAGGCACGACAGCCTTAATAGCGCCCGGGTTTCCTCCTGTAAAGGGCACTTGAATGACTTGATGTTGTCATTATACTTCATCATATCGGAGCCGACTAGCACTCTTTAGCCTGGCAACCAGAGGTTGTAGCAATAGCTGCCAGGTCAAAGGCACATCCTGAAGGAAGACCTGCAGTACCCAAGTTCTCCTTGCCAGAACCAGTCTCATTATCTCAGCCAGAAAAAGCGTAATTCGGCAGGGCGAAGAAGTCAATCGGGCAGTTGCTGAAATATGACTTCTAAATACCTTAATTACCTCTAAGGGAATGTATGGGGAAGGCTAGGGCGGGGGAGTCTTACTCAAAAGTAAAGCTCTATGCAAGCCGCGGTAACTTGACATCAATAGTCGATGGTCATAGACTAAAGCATCATTTGGCATGAGTCGGTTTATGCGAAGTGGCCGATTTGAGAATTCAAACATCGCGAATTTCTGCAGAGTTTGAGGGACAGGCTTTATTTCTTAAATGGGAGACATACTGTGGCGAAACCAACCTGGCCTAACAAGCAAATAGAAGTGAATAAGTACGTGGCGGATGGAACCTGGAGAACAACGATATCCAGGGTATGGGACCAAAATGCCGCTGAAGTCCCCGCTAAGGATGCCATAGAGGATACTGCGACCAGGCTTACATGGGCAAATGCTAAGCTATGGATAGACAGAGTCGCCCTTATCCTGGTAGAGGCAGGTATAGGGAGAGACGAGGTAGTTGCGGTGCAATTGCCCAACTCTGTTGAACTACACCTGATGCGCGTTGCTTGCGAGAAAGCAGGGGTACTCTGTCTGCCGATATTGAGTAATATGCGGGAAAGCGAGGTAAAATACAGTCTAGCTTATACCGATGCGGCGGCTGTTGTAATCCCAACGGTATATCGAAATTTCGATTATGCAGCCATGATAGAAAAGATTCGCCCGACGTTGCCTAAATTGAGACATGTTTTTGTTGTCGGTGGCGAAGCCCTTGAGGGCTGCCTGTCCATAACTGAGTTGGTTAAACAGCCGATAGAGAAAAGGTTTTCTCCCGACCTCCTTGAGCAGAGACGGTACCAGCCGCAGGATGTTTCATTTATCGGTCTCACCAGTGGTACAACCGGTTTCCCCAAATTTGTCGAGTTCCCGGCAGCCGCCAGTGGTGTTGCTGACGATTTCATTGATATTATGAGTCTAACCAGTGACGATGTTGTGGGCGCAATCGCCCCGGCCGCTCGTGGGCCTAACACGGTAGTATATTTGGCTGCTCCCAAGGCAAAGGCCAAGATTGTTATGCTGCCATGGAACGGCGCCAAAGAGGCCCTTGAATGGATTGAGCGGAAGAGGATTACAGTAGCTTGCCTTGTCCCGGCTCAACTAGCTATGATGCGGGAAGAAACCGAGAAACAGCGCTATGACCTGTCTTCGGTACGTATCTGGCTTTCTGCAGGTTCCTTGCTACCCCCGTCCCTGGCTGAAGCTGTAGAGACAAGAATGGGCGGCGTCGTACTCAGTCAATACGGCGCTGTCGACTTTGGTGTGGCGACGATACCACTACCGGAAGATTCATTCGAAGTTCGTACGTTAACGGTGGGGAAACCCAGGTGTGGAACCCGGATTAAGATTGTCGACGATAGCGGACAGGAAGTCAATAGAGGTGACAGCGGTGAAATATTAGGCAGAAGCCTATACTCTGCTTTGGGATATTTCAAAGACTCAAAGGCTACCGAAGCGGCCTGGAACAAAGATGGCTGGTACGCTACAGGAGATTTAGGCAGAGTTGATAAGGAAGGAAACCTGGCGATTGTCGGACGTAAGAAGGACTTGATTATAAGAGGCGGCCAGAATATTTATCCCGCTGAGATAGAGAATCTGCTTGTTAATCATCCAAAAATAAGAAGAGTAGCGGTTGTCGCTATGCCTGACCCGATAATGGGGGAGAAAGCGTGTGCTTATATTGTGCCAGCCGGCGAAGAGTTGCTGACTATGGAAGAGATGGTATCATTCCTGAAGGAGAAGGGCATAGCGCCATTCAAGATGCCGGAAAGACTCGAAATTGTCGATAAGTTTCCCATGGTATCGGACGGACAAAAGATAGACAAAAAAGCGCTGGCTCAAGATATATCCCAAAAACTGAATGCGGAAAGAGCCAAAACCGCCTGACGGGTTTCGATCGGGACACAAGAAAGGCCTCCACCAGGGTGTGGAGGCCTTTCTTGTGTCGGCTTTCTTACAATAGAGCGCCGGGCGCTTACGCCGGTAGTAGAAAACTATTCTCCGGTACTGGCGGGACTCTCCTCCAGGCGTCTATGCTATAGGCGTGGGTGCCCATTGGTGAGCCGCCGAATCTGTCAACGGCTGTTTCCTGTCCGTGGCCGATGATGATGCAGTACGCTTCCGGGCCATCCCCTCCAGCCGGAACCATATAATCATCCGGCAGCTCTCTCCAGTGCTTGCCCGATGTCTTCTCTATCCCCAACCAGCCATTAGTTATCAAATCACCCATGCCGCGCTGGCGATAGTTTCCCACCGGCACAAAGCTCCTCTTCCACATCCATTCGTAGACAGCTTCTTTGGTCTTAAAGCCATAGTCATACAGGTCTTGGGCTATCTGGGGAGGAACGACCAGGGTAAAACCTCCCTCGCGGCAAGCCCAGATGTCTTTGGTGAGGAATTCCAGATAGTTGTGCGGACCCGGGATGCCTTTGACATCGAGGAACCTGGCTATGGCGCCGTGACCGGTCCTCTGCAGAGAGCGATACACACCAGGCAGATGTTCCTGGCCGATGCCCCATGCGCCAGGAGAGAAGGTCATAAGGACGCTCTCACCCTTCTTGAAGCCCTTTTCCTCGTTCAAGCCTTTCCAGCCCTGCGGCAGTCCCTCGGCATATTCGGCAAAGATAAAGCCGCCGTTAGTAACAGGGTTGCCGTAGGTCAGACCCACACCGACACCGGTTACGCTTTCCTTATAGCCGCCGATGTTGCGCCAGATGAGGCTGCCGGCCCGGCCGATGGTCTTATTGGCAGGGTTCCCGGGGCCGAATCTGAGGTAGCTGACATTCATCCCTAGCTCTCTGTAGACGGGACCGCTGACAACGAAGCCACCGCCCCAACTGCGGCCATCACCGGTGCAGCCACCCGATTCGGCCATCGCCAGCACCACCGGGAAGTACTCCGGTCTGCAGCCCGCCATCACGGCGTTAATTGCTATCTGTTCTACAGTGGCCGTCATGCCCATGGGCATGAACTTGATTACCTCACCTCTCTTCCTGTTCATAGCCGGCGCAAACAGTCCGGCCTGTGCTCTTACCTCAAAGTCGCTTTGAAGGGTTATCAGTTCATCCGGCTTGTGGCTAGTGCCCTTCAGCATCTCTTCCACCCTTTCCTCGGTGGGCACGACTATCGGCAGACCATCCGTATACATGGCGAATTCAGCATCGAGTATATTCGGAATCTTCTCCGTCTGCTGGTAGAATTTCTCGGCCTCGGGAAGAGTACCTTCAAAAAGAATCCTCGGCTGCTCGGGCGCCCATTTGCCGCTCTTCTTCTCTGCAGCAGTCAGAGGCTTGGTCAAGGCATCAAGCAAGGGTTGCATGACTTTGTCGGCTTCTTCCACTCCACCGGGAGACTTACGGTCGGCTTCTACAAATCGCAGCTTGGGGATTCCGTATAATACGGAATCATGCTTTATCTTTTCTCTCTCTTCTGTGTAAGAAAGGAGTACCGTCGGGATACCGGATTGCTCAAGGTCGGCTAAATAAGGCAACTGCCTGTTTACAGCGCCATGTCACCAGCAGACCCCAAGTATCACTGCGTCAGTGGTCTTCCTTTCTTCCTCCGTCAATTCCATTGGAACGATGTGAAATCTCTTCTTTACCGTCCAGTTGACCTCGGGGAAGTCGTTCTTGAGCCGTTTCTCCAGGGGTACCCAGATGTCTGCCTCACCGCAGATACTCAGATGTATGGTTTTACCGGCGAGAGTATCGAGGCGTGACGCCAGTGGAAACTGGTCCACCGGCTCGTGGTTGCCGACAGGATTGAGACATTTATAAACCGCATCGTTCTTAGCTGCCATTTTGTTCCCCCTCTTAAATATATTTGCTTATAATTTACAGCCTTTATCCGCATTTCTGCAAGTTCAATCCGGACAAAAAAGGAAGTATTGTGAGTTGCCCAACCAAATCAGAAAACGAGGGTGATGATGGAATCCAAATTACAAAACCAGCATCGCATCACCTATACTGGCTTTTAGACACGTTATTTCAAACGTAGAAACCTTTGTAGAGCTCGCATTGGTTGGCACTACCTTGCCACCGGTGCAGCTGACTGGGGCCTCGTCTCAAAGGAGCGGGGCCGGTGAAAAACTCTACAACAAGTAATAGCCTCAAAACTCAGCTTATTCAAGCCTATAATACCAGAGCGCTTGGGGAAACATGTATACTCAAGCCTCACCTCACCTTTGCGCTAGCAAGCTATTCAAGCCCAACTCAGTCTGCTAAAGACAATCTCACTCTTAGACTGAGCCTGTAGGTGCCCTGGTGGCAAGGCATTTCCGGCGATTAGCACGCTCACCTCCACCGTTCAGTAGACAACGGCTGGCTGACCTGCAGAAGATTCACGACTTCGTGTGGGAGAGCTAGCCAAGCCTTTCTACCAAACAGGTTGTGAAATGAGGAGTTGGGGCGAGGCTATGTTTGAGCCCGAAAGATTACAGCCCGAATAGCTCAAATTATCGCACTTCTTCGCCCGTCACAAACTTACTATTCGTTACCTAGGTAGAAATCTAGACTTTCTGCTGCACTTTTGCTAATGATAGCTCTGATTGGTAGAATATACGTAAAGGGGTAGAGACATGATTTATTGGGCACAGCTTTTTCACTTTTATCAACCGCCGACTCAGTTCCCCTCCGTATTAGACAAGGTATGCAAGGAATCATACACACCTCTTCTCAGGGTCCTACTGCAGAATTCACATGCCAAGGCGACGTTCAATGTAAGTGGGGTCCTCCTTGAAATGCTCGATAACTACGGGCACCGGGATGTCATCAAGAACTTCCAGATACTCGGAGAAAGGGGGGAGGTGGAGTTCACCGGCAGCGGCAAGTACCATCCCATATTACCTTTGTTGCCTTCTGGTGAGAGGAAGAGACAAATAGAATTGAATGCGGCTACCTGTACTCATTTTTTAGGCGAAACTTACACGCCGACGGGTTTCTTCTCGCCTGAAATGTGCTATGACTCCGACATCCTTTCGGACGTCATCGCTTCAGGCCACCAATGGATGGTGTTAGGCGGAATCGCCTGCCCGGCTCAATGGCCGGTTGATAAGATCTATCAAGTGGAACACGATGGCAATAAACTGGCGGTTTTCTTTAGAGACGATGTTTTGAGCAACAAGATTAGCTTCAAGCAGATTGGAGCTAGTGATTTTCTGGAACATCTCAAACAGGCCCGGGGCGACAAGGAAAATATCTACGTTGTAACGGCGATGGATGCCGAAACCTATGGGCATCACATTCAGCACTGGGAGAAGCTATTCCTCGCGGCAGTCTACGAGCAGTTACGGCCTACACGGAAGACCTACGCCGGAATCAAACAATCTACGGCGTTGGCCGCCCAACAGAAGGCACTACTCGCCGATACGAGCTTCGCTCAGCAGGTCAAGATGGTGACATTGAGCGAGCTTTTGGGGATTTTCCCGTCCGGGGAAACAGTGAGCCCTAAGCCATCTTCCTGGAGTACATCTGTGGAGGACATCATCGCCGGCAACGTGTACCCTCTCTGGATGGACAAAGGCAATGAAATCCATCGCCTTCAATGGGAGCACCTGAATATCTGCATCGAGATGGTGAATAAAGCCCAAGAATACGCCAGCACAGAAGAAGCTGGTTACTTTGGTCGAATTGCGCGGGGTCTTCTCGATATGGCTGAGCACAGTTGCCAGTTCTGGTGGGCGAGCCGCCGCCCGATGTGGGATATAAATATCATTTATCTCGGTCTGAACGAACAATGGCGAGCGGTAGTCAACGCTTACCGGGCAATTACCAGGAGTCCTGCGGATGCTGACACGAAGACTAACTTCTATCACAAGGTCCTTGCCGCGCGTGATATCAGGAACAAGATAGAAGACAGGCTTTTTATCATGTAATAACAACCATATTTAGTCAGAAACTAACTCCAGAGCAGCTATCGGGAAGGTGGCTAACACCTGCGCCACGGGTAGGACAACCCGTCTTCCGTTAGCAGCGCTCTGTATCAGTTCGCCTGTAAAAATGTTGCGATAGGGCATGATCCGGGCGCGCCCTGGCAACTGAAGAACTGTGTCCCCCCAAACTTGACGACCGACCGGAGGCACCGCACCGTTTTGGGTGAATTTTGCCACCAGTCTCGGGGCAACAACTGCAATTTGCTTACTCCCCATCCGCCAGGCGAAGGCACAAATATTCGTCTTCCTACCCCCTGCAGCTTCCAGAGGGACATAAGTCCCCTCATTAAAGAGGTCGGAATTCTCCCGGCGATAGTTCAGCGCCTTCCAGGTAACATAGAGTTTAACCCGTCCATCACTTATGTTGCTCAGCAGCTCCTCCGTCAATTTGGATAGGTTTTCGCTTTTGGCGGCCCGCTCTTTCAAAACTTCGAGCGTCTTGATGCGAAGGGTAAAATCAACCTGTCCTCGGTTGTCAGGGTCAACCAGGCTGAAATTCCAGAGTTCGTTCCCCTGGTAAAGGTCGGGTGTTCCCGGCGAGAAAGCTTTAAGTACAACCTGAGATAAAGAATTGTACATGCCGCCACAGGAGACCTGCTTATTGAAACCTATGAAATCCACCAAAAAGGTATTGGACGGAGAAGGGTCCAGAATAGCAGCGATAAAAGCTGCCACTCCTTCTTCATAAGCCGTATCCGGGCTTACCCAGCTCGTGTGGACTTTGGCTTCGCGAATCGCTTTCAGAATATATGTCTGGATTCTATCTGCGCACTTCTGGCGCTCAGCTTCGTCCATTTCCTCTATAGGGTACGTGCCGATGAGCGTCTGGTAAATGAGGAACTCTTCATTCCTGTCCGGAACCCTCTCTTCGTTAAGTGTTATCTTCTTTCGCCTGTTCAGCCGGCTCCAGCGCACCCGGGCTGTTTTCCATTTGCCTGGCATTTCAGACAGGACGTTGATGCGTGCGCGGACATCTTCACTCCTCTTCGAATCATGCGTAGACGTAGCAAGGAGCGAATGTTTGAAAGCTCTGTGTCGAATAGCATTGTGGAGGTGGAACTCCCTGACCGTATTGCCGAGCCGGGCTGGATTGCCGCCGACATCGTTTGATGAGACGATAGGGTTGTAGCGATAAAAGGCGGTGTCTTCAACCCCTTTTGCCATAATTGGGCCAGTTAACTGTTGAAAATGCATGACAAATTGCTGTTGTTCACGGCGGCCTTCTTCGTCAAGATCGGGAGCGTATTTCAAGAGCAGCGTGTCGCGGAGGTAATCAAAGAGCGAACCGCTCAAAGCCGGGTTTCGTCTCCTTGCCTGAGAAATGGCGGCACTTATGACGGTCTTATCCTCGTCGCTGACAGGGTTTCCAGACGCATTGATGTAAGTCCGATATACCGGAAAGCAGGCGATGACCTCTCTAATGGTATCTCTCAAGCTATTAAGAGTGAAATCCCGATACCAGCGGCTTTTCTCGGCAACTCTATCCAGTCTGAGGGCAGCTACGTTTGTCTCCGCAGACATCGAAGTCCGCATGATGAGGTCTTTGCAGTAGTAAGCGATATCTCTGAAGTCTTCATCCGTTTTGGTGAACCAGCAGTAGATATTACGTAGCGCCCGGACATTCCTCCGGTTGACGAAAATCCCATCGAGTAAATTGGCAAACTCATAACCCGTTGTTCCATCCACCGGCCATGTCCCCCGCAGACGTTCTTTCTCTCCCAGTATCTTCTCCACGACGATGTAGAGCGGGTGTACGATCGCCGAATCAGGATTAAGTCGCAGTTCTTCATCATACTTTTCCAGCAGTTTTTCTTCAAAATCAGGCTGATCTACCGCTGGCCTGGCAGTCTCTAGTTCATCCCGGCACAGACCGAGAAAGCGAGCTTTCTGAAGTCGCCACAGGTATTCAGAAGGGTCGAACAGACCGTCTACGTGGTCGATCCTCAGCCCGGTGACTGCTCGCTCGCGGAGAAGCTGCTTAAGCAGCTTATGGCTAAGATTGAAGACACGCCGGCTCTCTGTCCGGATAGCAGCCAGCTCATTGTTATCGAAAAAACGCCTGTAGTTAATTTCATCCAGAGCTACACGCCAGTAGCTAAGGCGGTATACCTGCTGGTCCAGAAGCTCGTGTAACCGGTCAAAGCTCCGGCTCACGCCCACCTTCCCGTTAAAGGCGTCAACAGTCTCGGCCAGAGATACCCTTACCTTTTCATTCTTCTGGTGAAGTTCCCACAGCCGTTTCTTGATTATTTCCTTTTCGCGAAGCCTCTCGCTAGTGCGCTCTTGAGTTGTTTCATGCCTGGCTGGCAGGTTGTGGCTGGCTGTGATGATGCTCTGCATCTCCAGAAAGTCTGCATGTCCCTCGCCAAGCGTCTCGCGTACTCGTGCCAAACAGTCTTCCAGAGGCAAGGCAGCTGTTCTCGGACCAATCGGCAAAGTATGCTCGCCGTATTTTATGTAGAAAGCTCCATTGAGAAAGTCCAGCCGAAGCAGACCGGCTTCCAGAACCTTGCCGTACTGGTCCTCCAAAATAGGCAGAAGGACTTTTTCATATAACTCCGCTTTAGCAGGGTACCAGTCTATATCAAAGAATTCAGCGAAAGGTGAGCTTAGCCCATTCTCCATAACATCCATCCACCAGGGATTGTCTATGATCGACATGTGGTTAGGCACAAAATCCAGGATTTGCCCCATTCCGTGTTTGTGCAGCCGCGCCACGAAGCTGCGATAGTCTTCCTCTGAGCCGATTTCCGGGTTCAGGCTGTTATGGTCTGTGATATCGTAGCCATGCATACTCCCCGGGCGCGCCTTCAAATAGGGAGAGGCGTAGATATCAGTGATGCCCAGTTCATGCAGATAAGGCACTAACGCCGCAGCATCTCGAAAGGTAAAATTGTGGTTGAATTGAACGCGGTAGGTGGATACCGGATTGCGCTTCGCCTCCGAAGCCCGCCGCCTTACATTTTCAAAGACATCACTGATAGTGTCTTCGTCTGCCATAAAAGCCTCTTTTGCTATTGCCCGTGACTATATTATTTACTGTACAGAACTATGGAATTTGGCGCTGATGTAAGGGTAATCTCTCCCTGAGATTCAAATTGCTCAGAAGCAAGGCTCCCATCGCCCATCCACTGAGTTTCAGATGAGTCCAACCGTTTGCGCCAATGGCCTTTGGGAATGGTTAACCTAAGCGATGTGTGGCTCTCGCCAAAGTTGAAAATAATTAATATCTCTTCCAGCCCCGTCCAGCGTCTCACGGTCATCACCCGCTCAGATTCGTAGCTCGAAATCTGCATAGTTTCCTTGTTGAGTTGAGCTAGCGCCGGACAATCCTTTCGAAGCTTCAGGAGAGTCTTGTAAAATTCATTGAGTATGGCGCGTTGTCCCTGATGGCGAAGCTGGTGATTGAGCTTGCATCTGAGAAAGGTTGTTTTATCTTGTGGGTCAGGAGGTTCACTATGCAGGGAGAAAGCCGAGAACTTGTGGCGGCGCCCCTGCCGCGTGGCTTCTATCAGTTCAGAGTCTGAATTGTCGGTAAAATAAAGAAAGGGAGCCGCTTCTCCATATTCCTCCCCCATAAAGAGAAGCGGGATGAAAGGAGAAAGGAGGACAACACCGGCGGCCAGCTTCAGCTTTTCAAAGGAAACAAGCTGGCTCAAGCGCTCGCCGAGCATCCTGTTGCCAACCTGGTCGTGATTTTGGGCAAACACCACCAGTCTTGCTGCTGGTATATCTTTAGAAGAAATTCCGTGGCGGTGCTGGCGAAATGCGGAATACTGCCCTGAATAGACGAAGCCCTCTGTAAACGCTTTGTTCAGTTCGTTCAAACCGGTGAAGTCCTGGTAATAGCCAGACTGCTCTCCAGTTAACAGAACATGAAGAGCGTGGTGAAAATCATCGTTCCAGAGCGCATCCAGACAATAGCCATCGGATTCTTTAGAGCGAACGAAGATAGTATCGTTTCGGTCGCTCTCAGCAAAAAGGGAAACGCGGCGTTTGAGTTGTTCTCCCAACTCGTGTACGGAAGAGGCCAACTCACGTAAGAAAGGCATGGCGGAAGTATCTACGATAGCGTGTACAGCGTCCAGCCTTAGAGAATCAATATGGAATTCTTTTATCCAGTATAAGGCATTTTGAATAAAAAAATACTTCACCTCGTCGCTGTGAGGCCCATCAAAGTTGATTGCAGGTCCCCAGGGTGTGCGGTAAAGGTCGGTGAAATAGGGTCCGAACTCACCTAAGCAGTTCCCTTCCGGCCCGAGGTGGTTGTAGACAGTATCGAGTATTACGGCAAGCCCCAGCTCGTGACAGGCGTTCACCAGCCTTTTTAGCCCTTCTGGTCCGCCGTAAGAATTCTGCACGGCAAAGAGGAAAACGCCGTCATAACCCCAGTTTCGGGTGCCGGGAAATTGAGGCACAGGCATTAACTCGATAGCGGTGATGCCCAGGGTTTTCAACTCCGGCAAGTGGGGAACGATGGCATCGAATGTGCCTTCCTGGGTAAAGACACCGACGTGTAGTTCATAGATAATATATTCCTCCAGCGGTATGCCGGACCAGTCATCATCTTTCCAATCAAAATAGGAGTTGGTTATTTGTGAGGGACCGTGAACGCCTTGTGGTTGATAGCGCGAGGCCGGGTCCGGGCGCTCGGTCTTTCCGTTAAGCCTATAAAAATAAGCACTTCCCGGTTCAGCGCCATCTATGATAGCCTGGAAATAACCTCTCTCTGTCGTCTTGAAAGGAATGAAACGGTCCGGTGATAGCAGATGCACGTCCACTCTTTCAGCTAAAGGCGCCCAAACGCTGAATTCACAGCGCCCATTTCCGAAATACTTAGCACCCGGGGTAACCTTCTCGCTCACAATAATTGACTCCGCATCCTAAACACGGCTGATTGACGGTAACCTGATATTCGACTTAAAGGGTGATGATATCTCCGGGGTGCTCCATTGCCAGAAAAAGAAGCAGGTAATCCCGAATATGCCGCGTTATTAGAAAGTTATACCGGACGTGTTCGCGGCCGTTTTCGCCCAACCACCTGGCGTAGTCAGGATTACTGAGAAGTTGTTTCAGGGCGAAGGCTGTTCCTTCGATGCCGTGAGACGTGAGACCGGTGAACTTGTTCTGGATTTGAAGGGTTATCCCGCCGACAGCGGAGGCTACAACCGGTTTGGCTTTCCAGAGAGCTTCGGCGACAGTGAGTCCGAATCCCTCACGCAGTGATTTCTGCAGGACCACCGTGGAAGCCCTTTGAAAGGCATTTATCTCGATGTTGCTATCCGGCGGGATGAGTAAGACGTGGATATCGGGGTTTTTCCCTGCCTTTTCCCTGACCTCGGCCAGAACCTTGTCCGATTCCGGATCGTCCGTGGCGGTCCCGCCAGCCAGAACAAGGCGGCAATCCACGCTTTTCCTCACCATTTCAAAGGCCTTGATTACACCTACAGGGTCTTTGAGATAATCAAACCGGGAGACCTGGGTGATGATAGGTTTGTCCTGGGGAACGTTATATTTTGCCAGGACCGAATCGATGGTTTCCTGCGGCAGTTCACGGTTCTTATCGCTGAGCGGGTCTATCGACGGGGAGATGAGGAACTGACGGATGGGTAATTCGCGTGAAAAGGCGGGGGCAGAAAAAACAGCGGCATCATATTGAACCACGAACGGCTCGAGGAATTGCCAGACAGCCGGGTCAGGTTGGGAAATATCGATGTGACAGCGCCATGCCCATTTCTTTCCCTGCTCTTTCTTTCTGTTGATAAGCATCACGGGCTGAGGGTCGTGTATGAAGAATATGTCTCCCTGCTGGTCCAGGACAGCCATATTCTTTTCACTTACCTCACGGAATAAGGAAAAATCTGCGGCGGTTATCTCCTCTTTTCTACCGTGTAGGGCATTGTGAAATTTCTTGGTTACCTGATAGAACGCATCATTTCCGCGGATAATATTCCAGCGAGCGTCGACTCCCAACTGCTGTAACAGCGGCACCATTCTGCTCAAGATTTCGGCTACTCCGCCGCCGGTGAAGGTGGAATTGACGTTCTGAATCACCTTGCCTGACAGCTTTGAGGCCAGTAAACGCAGTTCATCAATGGTACTTTTGCCGACTATCGGCTCGTACTGTGAAATACCTATTTGATACGTTTTTCCATCAATTGTAACAGCCACGTCTTTAGCCCTCCCAGAGTGTAGGTATAGGGGTCAACCCGCGCAATATCATCAGCAAGATCAAGCTCTTCAAGGCTGTCTCTAAGCCAGACGGAGAAGTCATTCAGCCCCCGCCCCAGCCGCAGCCTGGATTCGAAAATATGAAAATAGAGTGAGCTGAGGCTGACTTTACGCAGCGCCTCAGTAAACTCTCTCAGGTCGCTCGCCACGAAATGTGTCGGGAGAACAATGGAGACCGATCTAACAAAGTGAAACTCTCTGCCTTCTAATGCATCTCGGGAAGTGCAGCCCCTAGCGAGATGCTCTTCGATAATCCCTACAAGCCGGTCTCTTAGCGAACTTAGATTTGAAAAACTGAAAGTATCGATACTGGCGAGTTGTTCACCTAGCGCATCGTCTCCAAGTGCATCGCTTACCCAGACTGCGAAATCATTGGAAGGCTCCGGGGTTAAGTAATAGTGCTCTTCAAGAAAATTGTGAGTATGGTAGTAAATCACGGCATCCGGAGCTGTCTTCAGGATGCTAACCATCTCCTGTAAATTTCTTGCCTTGAGGCCCGTCAGTTCTTTCAAATGCGTGCGGCTGTAAAAGCGGAACGGCTCCTTGGCTACTTTTAACGGGTGTCCGTAATTGACAAATGTGCTGCGGAGGAGCCGGCTGTTCGGGACGAGAATACTGCTCTGATCTAAACCTTTCAATCGTACATTAGCCCAACTCATTTCAGTAATATAGCCCTCTTCTCCGGTTTCGACCTTTATGTAGTCGCCTACTTTTATCTGTTGTGTTGTATTGAGCTGAAACCCGGCGAACAGATTGGGGGCTGTGTCGCGGAAGACTAGGGCTGCTGCAAGAGCTACCACAACTATAAGAAGGAGCAAAGGGGCGGTAGGTACTCCCCATGTATCGAGCAATATCAGTATACCGAGAATCAGGATAATAATCCTGGTTACATTTATCGTTGTCCGGATAGCAAGTTGAGAAGCTTTCAGCTTAGGCAAATAGTATCCCAGCAGCCATTCGCTCAGAGTGATGAGTACCCAACCGAAAGAGACAACAAACAAACTGCCAAGCAACCTGCCGGCCAGGCTTTTAGCTTGCGGTGGCAGCGACGATACCTGGACGGCGATAGCGGCCCCGAGCAGGATAAACCAATAAACAGAAGTACGGCGTAGCGTCTGGTTCACCACGCTGCTCCCCTCCCACCTCGCGCGTGCCACCCAACGGTCAAAATATCCGGAAGCAGCTCGCCTCAGCCACAAGCCGATGATGAGGACCGCGAAGAATACGAGCATCGGGACGGCTATGATCGGCCAATTCTCAACTAACCATTGAGCCATCTAGAGGCACCTCCGGGAAACTAAGTACGATATCCCTCATAGTTCTATATTAAAGTATAGCACCTTTCGGACCGGTCGAATTCGATTTGTTCCCAAAGAAGTGCTCTCAACGCACTGTAATTTTGATAGCGCTTCACTAACCACAATGGTCTCGAGCAAGTTCAATGAGATTACCAAGGAATATACTCACCTCCTGAAGCGACCTCAAATAATAGCGCACCGAGCTTCGCTCATTTAGTTCTCCTACAAAAATCGACAGTCCATTCCGATAGTCATTGATTGCCCGAAATCCATCCTCATCGGTCACGTCATCGCCCAGATATATCGGAAGCAGCCCGCTCTTGCTGCCTCCCTGTCCGTATCCTTTCATCAGTGACTCATATTTTCCCTCACTTCCTATTAGGGATTACTGCCGCCAAAATTCAGGTTTTCTTGTTTAATAATTCAGCAACCGCCCGATTGTTTTCCCACCCTCAGTGAATTAGACTTGTTTTAGCCTGCTGGTCCTGCCAGGGGAAACCAGGGTGCTGCAGGAGTTTCCTTTTCGCCTGGCAGCTTAAATAACTTCCTTTGCTCCTCCCGTAGCCGGAGCCTTGGGGACAATCGGGCTTAGTGGCAGGGCCAGCTAGCTACACGATTCCTGGGACGGACACGAGAGGTTCGGCAATTGAAACATATTCTCGGAATGATGAAACCGCATCTGGATTTCCAGGGCGCCAGACGTCCAAAATTCGAGCTTGACTATCTGCGGCTAATTTATGCTGTCAGTGAGATAAGAAAACAGGGTGAAGATGCCCAGGGGTACTTTGTCGTCACTGCTCCTAGCATGCTGAGGCGCATGAGTCAGATAGAGCATGAGTATCGCGGGAAGAATTACGCCGAGGTACTAAGCGTTTCACTTGGCGGTTACCTCATGCGTATTGCTCCGACTGAGAAGGCGGAAATCCTATCGGGAATAGTCAGAGCCGCAGCATTGGATACAAGCGCCGGTTCATTGGCCACAAGCATACACAGCAGCATGAGAGAGTTCATTCTAGCAGAAACAATACTCGGCCTCGAGTCGAATGTTCAACAGGTGAAAGACGAGAGCCGATTTCCTTTCTGCATTCGGTGGGATTATTACGGTGTTGTCGAATAAGAAAGCCGTGACGCCAGCAGAGTAGACACGGGAAGATATCTCTTGCCGTTGAGGAATGGGAACAGAACAAATAAAGAGGAGGGTGGATATATGAGCGGGAAGATTCTCTGGCTGGCAGTCAGCGGTTTGATGGCGCTATCGCTACTGATAGCGGCCTGCGGACCGGCCGCAGCTCCGTCTACCCCGACCACCCCGGCGGCTCCGGCGACGCCGATCACTACAACTGTCCCAAGTAAGCGGCCGAGGAAAAGGCGCAGAAAGAGGCGGTAGCGCCAGCGGGGGAGACGCCCAAATATGGCGGCACGCTCAGGATACCCTTGAGCAATGACGTGACACGATTTAGCGCTATCCTGCATACTACGGGAGGTCCGACTATAGACCTGGTGAATCAAGGGCTTTGGGCGGGTGACTGGACAAAGGGAGCCGCCGGCGGCTCAGGCACCGATGAAACGGACTGGGCCGACAATAACGACCTGCCTAACCTTAAGGCAGGTGTACTCGCTGAAGGCACGAAGTGGACAATCGATGAGACGAAAAACGAAGGCACAATCGTTTACCAGATTCGCCAGGGTGTGCACTGGGCGCTTAACCCGGCTAGTGAAGCCAGCCGACTGGTCGCCGGACGGGAACTGACAGTGGAAGACATCATCTTTCACATGAAGCGTGTTACTACAGATACGAAGGCTTATCTCTATGCATCCGCACCTGAGTTGAGGACGGCCAACATAACCAAGACCGGCCCCTGGGAAGTTACTGTCAAAGTGCCGCTCGACGCAACTATATCAGCCGTAAGCCGCTTTGGCGATTCAATTCAACTTGAAGCGCCGGAAGTGGTAGCGAAATATGGTATCCAGACTACCTGGAGGGTTTCCGTCGGCACCGGTCCTTTCTTCATTACCGATTATATTGCTGGCAGCACGCTAATCCTAGACAGGAACCCGAATTACTGGGAAAAGGACCCGATAGGCCGAGGTAAAGGTAATCAATTACCCTACCTCGACCGCGTTCAGTATATCATCCTACCTGACTCATCTACCCGTCAAGCCGCCTTACGGACAGCCAAAATAGACCAGATGACCGGCTTCAGCTGGGAAGACGCTGCCCAGATGCGGAAGACATCTCCAAACCTGCCTGGACTGGAAACACCCGGTAACAAACTGGAGAACGTAGGGATGAGGACGGATAAGCCGCCCTTTAACGACATCCGCGTTCGACGGGCGTTATTTATGGCCACCGATTTCGAGGCGATACTCCAGAGCTTATTCGGCGGCCGTGGGCAAATCCTGACTTTTCCATATTCGTTCAGCAAGTCAAACGCTCCCCTATACCTCGGACTTGACGACCCTGAGATGCCGGCATCAGTCAAGGAGCTTTATGTTTATAACCCGGAGAAATCAAAACAACTCCTCAAAGAAGCCGGCTATGCCAATGGCTTCAAGACCACAGCGCTTATCCCTGCCGCAGACGTTGACGCTTACTCAATTTATAAGGCTATGTGGGCTAGGGTAGGTATCGACCTGGCTCTCGATGTCAGAGAAGCTAACGTCGTCACCGCCTTACAGACGAGTAAGGAACACGCCCCCTTGACCAGGGCCGGCGGCGGGTTATCAGGCAAGTTTTTCTCGTTGCCCGTACTTACACCGGGAGCCTTTCCTAACACCAGTATGATTGACGACCCCCTTATTAACGAGGAAACGCAGAAGATGAGACTGGTCGCTATCACGGATATGCCCAAAGCGATGGTGATGTTCAAGGAACTAACGAAACACATCCTCGACCGGGCTTATGTCCTCCCAGGAGTCCAGGGTTTCTCGACCACCTTCTGGTGGCCCTGGGTGAAAAACTACTCCGGTGAGACCAATGTTGGCTACTTCGATGCCCGCTGGCCACAGTACATTTGGTACGACCAAGTCCTGAAGAAATCGATGGGGTATTAGCCTCAAACACACAGTGTGAATGGAATTGGTTACAATTTCCCAGAAAGGGTAGAGAATAAAATCAGTCGGTAAACAGGAGACTAAAACAGTGAAGGAGAGTAAAGATGGCTTCAAAAGATAGGGTTTACAAATGCCTCAATCCTGTCGGCATTCAGGAATCGGTGGATATGTCCCCTCTGGCGCCGCGTCTCAATACCATTGACGGTAAAGAAATCTGGTTCAGTATCTGCGGCGAGCCGGATATTACCATAGCTCTGGAAAAACGTCTCAAGGGTGACTATCCCAACGTCAACTGGAAAACAAAGAAGACCTATCAAACCGCCCCCATTCCCCTTACGCCTGAGGAGATGAAGACCGCTGACGCGCTGATTCAAGCGGTGGCCTGGTGACCGGGCGCCATCTGGGGGCAGTTGCCCTACGTAGCCAAACTCGAGAAAGCCGGCATCCCGACTGTGGTAGTTAATTACGCCGACCAGGATGAATTGGTCAGACAAACAGCCTTGGCCAGCGGACTACCTAATGTCCGTCTGGTTCACTGCTCGCGGACTCTCGGTGGGCCTGAAGATGTCGATGCTTTTATCGGACCCCTGGTGGACGCCCTGACCCGTCCCTTGACTAAAAAGGAAAAGGAAAGTGGTAAGTGGGCGCCGCCGCAAGAGAGGGTGCTTTTCGAAGGCAGCCTTGATGAAGCCGAAACTTTTTACCAGCAGACGAGACAGATTCACTCGCCCCTGCTCAATGCGCCAATTGCCGTTTATACCGACGGTCTGCCTGTAAGAATCCCCACCGAAGAGCGGGTGCGGGAGATGCTGACTGGCACCAGCCATAAGCCTGATGAAGTGATAAGTTACCCGCGTGATATCGGCGGACTTCGAGGTGGCATGAGAAAGAAAGGCGATCCGGTGCGCTTCCAGCCGATGGGTTGGACGGCTACCGTGGAGAAAGTGGCGATAATCGCCGTGATGGCGGGGTGTAAGCCGGAGTACCTGCCCGTGGTGCTAGCCATTGCCCAATCGGAGTGTCCCACCGGCACGGCTGGCGCTTGGAGCCAGTGGAGCTGTGTCAGCGGTCCCATCGCTAAAGAAATCGGGATGAATTTTGAAACCGCCATGCTCGAGCCGGGCAACCCGCCTAACGCGACCATCGGCCGGGCTTACCAGTTGATGGCGATTAACCTGGGCGGCGCCGTTACCGGCGTCAACCGCCTAAACAACTTCGGTAGCCCTTTTAACACTGGCGGCGTTTGCTTTGCTGAAAACGCGGATGGTTTACCGTCAGGTTGGAAGGGCCTGAACGAAGAGTACGGCTTTAAGAAAAACGAAAGCATTGTTATGGTGATGAACCAATCGGGTGTGCTCAGGACCGGCAATTTCCCGCCCGGCGGCTACCGGGCGCTGCAGAAGAGCGGTCATGGCGGCATTGCCAGACGTCTCGGCGTCAAGGGCGTGCCAGGCCTGCACAATTTCCTGGAATATCTCGTCCCTGACATCTGGACCGACCATGACGGCGGTTTCACCTTCCTCATCATTCCCCAGATGGCCAGGGACCTCTATGATTACGGTTTCAAATCTAAGAATGACCTCTACGAATGGCTCTATAAGAAGAGCTTCGAGCCGTTGGCTAAATACCGCCTACGCGCCGGGCCTGATTTGACCACCAATGGCTGGATGGGTATCGAAAGGACCTCCGGCAAACCCTGGAAGGAACTACCCGATGACTATATGGTACCGGTTGTCGGTGAGCCTCACGATAACTGTATTATTGTCTGCGGCGGCACTACCGAGCATATGGAAATGCTTGCCGGCCGTCGTGGCGGTCTATCCCCGCACGCCGTCTATAACATAGACGCTTGGCGGTAGCATTTTTTAGCACCTCTACCTCAAAGTACACAAATTAAAAGGCTTGCCAGTTAACTGGCAAGCCTTCCTGTCTTTTTAATTTTTGTTGCCGACACCAGGATTATCGCCAGGCATCAATGCTGTAGACCGGGGACGGGCTGGCGTGGCGGCCGGCAATCTGAGTGCACACCTCTTCGTCACCTCCGGCTACAATGATGCAGTTATCGAAGGGGTCTCCGATAAGGGGCACTCTATAATCGTCGGGCAGCTCTTTCCAGTGCTTTCCCGAAGTCTTTTCGATACCCATCCAGCCGTTTGTATTGAGGTCCGGCCAGGAGCGATTTCTGAAGTCTCCCAGGGATTCGAAGGCTTTATCGTATAGCCACCGATAAATATCTTCCTTGGACTTGAAACCGTAATCATACAGATGGCGGGCCATCTCCGGCACCATAATGAATGTGACACCACCCTCGCGCCCTGCCCAGAGGCTGGATGAGAGGTATTCAAGCCAGTTATGCGGGCCAGGCGTGCCCTTAACGTCTAAGCGCCTGGCCAGGCCGCCGTGTCCGCTCTTCTGGAAAGCACGGTAGCCACCGGGAGAGAACTGGCCGGCTCCGAGCAGGCTGCTGCCGTTCATCACCATAACCACGCTCTGGTCTTTTCTGTATCCATACTCTTCGTTCAGACCTTTCCAGCCCGGGGGCAGGCCGTCCGCATTTTCGGCGAAACAGGTGCCGCCGCTGTTAAACGGGCTGCCGATAGAGTTCATCCGGTTAATCCCCGGCACCGCTCCCCCCAGGTTGATTGCCATCAACTGATAAGCGCGTCCGATGGGCATATTGGCCGGGCTACCCGGATCGAGCAGGCCGATGCCGGAGTTCATTCCAATCTCCTTGGCATATGGACCGCTGACGCAAGCCCACTGACTCCAGGCGACGGTGGTACCCGTCGGGCAGGCTGATTCGGCGATAGCCAGCACTACGGGCAGGTGCTCCGGCTTGCACCCGGCCATGACTGCGATAGTCGCCACCTTTTCCACAGTGGCGGTCCACATCATCGGCTGGAAGAACACCGGGTCGCCCACTTGTCTCTGCACTTTGAGGCCAACGGTGCCGGTAATATCGGATTGGAAAGTCGTTGCATCGGCCTGATAACTGATTATCTCGTCAGGTCTATGGCTGGTGCCCTTTAGCATTTCCTTCACCCGTTCCTCGGTAGGAACGCGTATTGGGAGGCCGTCCGTATAAATGGAGATGGGAGCGTTGAGTGGGGCCGGGATGTGCCTTGTCTGCTGATAAAAGGTTTCGGCTTCATCGAGGGTGCCTTCGAAAAGAACCCTCGGTTGCGGCGGCTCGTAGCGGCCCACGTCTTTTTCCTTCTTGGTCAGGGGGCGGGTCAGCGCATCGAGCATCTCCTGGGCGAAAGAACTGACATCTTCGGGGCCGGGAAGTGTGCGGGAAGCGTGGATAAATCGCACGTTAGGAACGCCGTTGGTCAGGGCGGTTTGCTTGAGCATCTCGTCCTGGTCGGCCAGATCGATTGTTACTGTCGGAATACCCGCTTTCTCAAGTTCGGCTACGTAAGGCAACTGCCTCCATACGGCATTGCTTCACCATACCACGCCCTGTATCAAGGCGTCGCAGGTCTTTCGTTCCTCTCCGCTAAGCGGCACAGGCAGAGAGAGATAGGTCTTCTTCACCTTCCAGTTGACGTCCGGATACTCACTCTTGAGGTGCTTCTCGAGGGCAATGGTTATGTCCGGTTCTCCGCAGATGCTGATGTAGATTTCTTTGCCGTCGACTTTATCCAGGCGTGGCGCCAGCGGGAACAGTTCCACTCCCTCCTGGATTCCGACTGGATTGAGACACTTGTAAACCCTGCCATTTTCAGCCACTCTGATCCTCCTGAATCATATTAGTTGCTGGTTAGACAAGCATGGAAGCGGGGAAAACGTAGCTTATCGCTCCGACCGGGCAACTTATCCGGCAATTTCCGCAATGCCAGCATTCCTCGGGATAGCTAACTACCGGCCTCTTTTTCGCCGTATCCGTCTGTATTATGTCCCCGGGACAGTGCATCTCGCACTGAAAGCCCTCGTATGTAACGCAGGAACAGCATTTCTTATAATCTATTACTGGTGGCATAAACCCCTCCCTTCAGTCGAGCGGCTCGTATGATACTTTTTGTTTTCCGTTTTCCTGGAACAAGGCGATATGCTTCGCTCTTAGCTCGATGTCCGTACGAGCATAGTCAGTTATTCGGTAAAAACCCCTTGCTCCTTTTCGTTCCATAACGGCCTTAACCATCAGTTGGCAATACTTCAGCAAGTGCACTGCTTCGTTGGCTCTCAGCACTTCGTGAAGGTTATCCGCTCTTATTTCGCTGGCGAGGTCTTCGAGCTGTGTCAGCCTTTCCAAAGCAGTTTCCAGTCCTTTTACGCTCCGGTTATAACCCATATAACTTTTCATTACCTGGCGTATCAAATCTTCGAATTCCTTCGGAGTGTAGCCGGTATCTCTCTTCAGAGGCTGAAATATCCTGGCTTTCTCTTTGACCACGTCCCCGACTCTGACCTCCGGCAGCTTCTTGACACGGAGCGCCGCTTTGGCTGCTTCACTACCCGCTACCAGGCCGCCGCACATAGCTGTGGATAGCATCCCTGAGAAGGGAAGGGCAAAAAGCCCCTTTAGATTAGACTCAAGATTTTCATCTACCCAAATGTTGCCGCCCCCGGAATACTCGCCAAGCTCGACTTCCAGCAGGTCTTTGCTGAGGTCTATCCCCCGCTGCTTGAGATAGTCTGAAAAAGTGTTCTTATCCACAGTGAGTAAGTTCTTTTCCAGATGTTTCAAATCACTCTCCGAAATATGTCTGACATCCACATAGAATGGCACCCTGCCCTCGGCTTCTTCCTGGCGCTGCCCGGAGATGTGGTATCCCCTGGGGGCTTTCTCCCCGAGGGCATGATATTTCTCCATAAACTTCTCACCGAGCACATTAACCATGAAACCGCCCATGCCGGCAAAAGCGTTCATTGCCGGGGCGCCGAAGCCCTTAGGCATCGTGGTGGCGACACATTTTTCCAGATTAACGACCTTGGCGCCGGCTTCGTAGGCAACCACGAGTTGTGTGCCGGTATTATAAGGAGATTGCCAGATATTAAACGGGTTGTCTGTGGAATTGGTCGACCATCTTGACTGGTGAGCGCCCATAGCAAGCACCACGATCTTGCCCCGGAAGATGTAAAGCTCGCCGTTCTTGATATTAAAACCTACCGCCCCGGCCACCCTGCCATTGTTAATCAGGAGCCTGGTTACCATGACGTGCTCGATTACGTTGGCGCCGGCCTGGCGGACTTTTTCCGCCATCTTTCGTTTTACGTGGACGCCATCTTTCATCATCATGTGCCAGGGGCCAGGAGTCCCAAGAGCCTGCGTTCGCCAGTACTGCCCGTCCTCGGTCTTGTAGAAGTCTATGCCCATATCTTCCATTCGCTTGACCATTGGACCGACCACTGTGGTAAACGCTTTCTCGACAAGTCGCCTGCCCGCACCCCAGCCCGGGCCGGCGTAGAAATTCGTAGCTGCTTCATCGGAGTCCCAATCCGGGCCGGTATTGAGATGGGCTGCGAAGTGGTCCTGTCCGCCCCCACAGCACCCGCTGCTATCGATTTGACCCTTTTCTACGATGGTGACCTCTGCCCCCTGTTCCCGGGCTCCTATCGCCGCCAGGCAACCGGCAGCGCCGGCCCCCAAAATCAGGACATCGGTCTCGGTCACGTGTGGCGCCAGTTTGTTTAGTTCCAGCTTTGTCATTTTTCAGGCTCCTATTCGTCAAATGTGGAATTGGCCGTTAACAGGCTGGTGAGCTTTTGGTAGGACTACTACCTTTATCGTATAAAATAACCTTGATGGCTGTCAACCCAGCACTGTGGCAAATCTCCCTAACTGCCAAAGCAGTTAGGGAGGACGAACTTAATATCAGGGCATTGCTGTTTTTGCGGATAAAGTCATAAACTCTGAGACTTGTCCGTCATCTCCAGCATGGATAACGAAAGGCTCTGTCTGGCGGCCAGCCATTCCCGGTGCCCCTGAAGGCATCCCCGGTAAGACGATTCCATCTATGGCGGGCCTTTCTTTCAGCAATTTAACTACCGCTTCGACCGGAACTGACCCTCGACAAAGTAACCGCCGACGACGATAATATGACAACTCCGCATCTCCTGTGGAACCGGGTATTTTTCTCTTAGAGGATTGCGTACATGATATAACTACCTTCGACTTGAAAACCTGCATTTTCAAGATAGGCCATATATTGGGAACAGCACTTACATCCCGGCAGTTTATAAACTGTAAGTGGAATGAGAGCCGCCGGCGGATTGGCGACAGTAGTTTTCACGTTAGCAGCTGTTGGCGTGCTTGAACAACCAAGCAGAGCTAGAGCAGCTATGAGGGCCACAGTGACGGTAGTGGCTCTAAATACGCCCGGCGCCTGCTTAACTAAACGAGAGGTAACGTCTAAGCTAAGAGAATTAGCCAATAACTCCCTCATTTACCAGTTCGGCGATGTCTTCGTTTGACAGGCCAAGGATATCTTTGAATACATAATCGTTATGTTCGCCTAATAGCGGGCCTCGCCGCAGTTCATAGGGTGTTTTTGATAGTAGAAAATGAGGCCCGGGAGGGGCACGGTATTTTCCCCCTCCGCCCGGACGGTCAAGCTCCCGGAAGAAGTTGCGGTACTTCAGGTGAGGGTCTTTGTCCATCTGGTCTTCAATCGTCTCTACCGCCCCGGCTGCCACGCCGGCTGCCTGCATCGAGTTCATCACCTCTTCCGCCGGGCGGTTAATTGTCCACTCACTTACCAGTTTGTCCAGTTCCTCTTCATTGTCCTTTCGGGCGAGCACAGTGCTGAACCTGGGATTCTTGGCCAGCGCGGGATTACCGATAACTTTACAGAAGCTCTGCCACTCCTCGTCCGTGAATACGGCAATGGCACACCACCTATCCTCGCCTTGACAACGATAGGCGTTATGAGGGGCAGCACTAGCATATTTATTCCCCATGCGGTTGGCTACCTGCCTATTGACCACACAATCAAGGATAGCGGGGGCCATGAATTGTGCGCCAGCTTCACACTGGGACATATCGAGGTATTGTCCTTTGCCCGTCTGACTCCGGTATTCAAGAGCAGCCAGAATAGCGATAATGTTATAGCGGGGGGCGACGAAATCGGTATATGGGCCCACCCATCCCGGCTCACGGTCCGGCCAGCCCGTAATCTGATTAATGCCTGTTAAAGCTGCCAATTGGTGCCCGAAGGCGGCATGGCTGGCGTATGGTCCCGTCTGCCCTTGCATGCAGGAACTGAGCATGATGATATCGGGCTTGATTTTCTTCAGGTCTTCATAGCCCAGTCCCCTTCTATTCAGTGTTCCGGGAGCGTGGTTTTCTACCACAATATCGGATTGGGCAACCAATCTGTGAGCTAACTCTAATCCTTTTGGAGAAGTAAAATTAAGAGTAATACTGAGTTTACTGGTGTCCGTGTGCGAAAGATTAACTGCGCCACCCCTGGCTCTACCCCTTGTTTCAATCTTAATTACCTCGGCACCAAGGTCAGAGAGTCCCTTGGTGGTTAGAGGACCGGTAACGAACGTGGTGACATCGACAACTCTTACGCCCCCAAGCAGTTTGCCCATCTTCTTCTCCTTTTTATGAGCTTGCCTAGATAACCCCGCCTTCTTTCAGTATCACCAATTGTTCTCTTGTGATACCTAACTCCTTCTCGTAAATCTCCTGATTATGTTCCCCGATAAGCGGAGCACGGCGTGATATCCTGGGGGGAATCTCCGAAGAGATGCCAAAGCCACCGGGGTAGGTAATTCTGATACCTAGTTCAGCGTGCTCCACGTCTACCCAGAATTCTCTGGCGATAAGCTGAGGATTTTCTAGCATGTCAGCAGTAGTGGCTACGGGGTAGAGCATAATCTGGCGCATTACAGCCCCATCGAGAAGCTCGGCTTTAGTGTGAGACATAAAAAACCGGCCGGTCGGTTCCTCTATTTGGTCAACGACCTCCTGAGGCGCTTGGGCAAAATCAGGTCTATTCCAATCGAAGCCCTTTACCACATCGTTTGTAAATCCCTCGCTCTCCATCCACCCGACAAGTGGTAAGCCGGGCGTGTTACCACCGTAAGCCCAGGAGACCCAACCATCCTTGCAGGGCCACAATTGTTTTGCCTTGTGGGCAGAATTCGGAGACTCGTGTCCTCGCCACTGGAGAGGGGTCTTCCTTATATCCCAAGCAGTTGTAGTAGAGATGGGAGTATTTTGAGCGGCAGACTCAAAGATTGAGACATCAACCTGCTGTCCCTCACCTGTCTTCCGCCTGTGGTAGAGCGCAGCCAATGCTCCCATAGCGCCATCGGCTCCCGTATGAAGGTACGCCTGGGAATGATGGCTTATCCGAACCGGAGGACGGTCGATATCGCTAAACAGCGCCATCTCTCCCCCCATTGCCCAGGCGACGATATCGGCTGTCTTCCAGTCTCGATAAGGGCCTGTCTGCCCAAAAGGAGTAATTGAAACCAGAATTACCGCGGGATTAATTTTCTCCAGGGCAGAGTACCCCAGACCAAGCGTATCCAGGTAGCCCGGCGGAAAGGACTCGATGACGAAGTCAGCATTCTTGACCAACTTCTTGAAGATTTCCTTGCCATCGGCCGACTCGATATTTAGGGTGATTCCCCGCTTGCTCGTATTCAGTGCAAACCAGAAGAGGCTCTTTTCCGGGTCAGGCTCGTTATGATAGAAGGGGCCTATGCTCCGTGCCGGGTCACCAGCCGGCCTCTCAATCTTGATGACATCGGCGCCCAGGTCTCCCAGTATTTTACCGCAGAGCAGCCCTTTCTCATCCGTCAAGTCCAGGGCTCGGTACGGCCTGAGCATACCCTCTCTCTTATCTGCCATTCTTTTCTGTCCCCTTATAGAAATACCTTTGTGGCTTCTTAAATGATTACTTCTGTTAGTTTATAGAATGACCCTTTGCTGTTTTAAAACGGCAATATCTTCCCAGCTATATCCAAGTTGCAGAAGAACCTCTTCGGTATTCTGGCCTATTTCAGGCGCTGGACCTCTCACTGCCGCAGGATTCTGCCGGAACTTAACCGGGCTGGCTACTACCTTCATCTGCCCATCGGGATGATTCAAGTCGACAAAAAAGTCATTGGCCAAGGCTTGAGGGTCAGCGATAACCTCGTCAGGGGTCTGGATCCGGCCATAGATGCAACCTTGTTCCCGAAGGCGTCGCTCCCATTCTTCTCTATTCTTGGAAGCGAAAATGTCATCGAGAAGGCGAATCAGTTCCTGGCAATTTTCTCTTCGTTTGCTCATGTCGACAAACCGAAGGTCATTTTCCAGTTCCGGTCTTTCTATGGCTCGACAGACATTGGGCCAATATGCGTCGGACTGGGTCATTCCGAGCTGAAGCCACCGGTCGCCCTTAGTACGATAGCTGTTCCATATGGGATTTTGCGCCTTGGTGCGGTCATCTTTGTTCGGTGATGTGCCTACAAGAGCGCTCTCGATATCAACGGCAAGAGTCCACACCGCAGAATGATATAAAGAGAATTCTAGCTCCTGTCCTTTACCCGTCTTCTCCCTATGTAGCAGCGCAGCCAAGACACCAGCGACGACATGCGGTGCGGCTGTTCTGTCGCCCATACCTCCACGCTGCGCAGGCGGGGGGCTTCCCGGTTCGCCTATCAAATACTGCATGCCGGAGCGAGCCCAGGACGCGGTATTATCAAAGCCTGGCTCGTCTTTATCAGGTCCCACCGTACCATAACCGCTAAGAAAGGCATAAATAAGTCCAGAATTGATCCGGCTAAGAGTGTCATAGTCCAACCCGAGTTTCTGAATTGCATCTAGCTGATAGTTAGACATGAAAACGTCAGCCCCTTTGATAAGTTTATAAAAGATGTCTCTACCCGAGTTCTTTTTCAGGTCCAGCGCTAGACTCTTCTTGTTCCTATTGATTAGTTGGACTCCCCAATTCACTTCAGTATTACCGAGTCTTGTTGTTCTGCCAGCCCCGCCGGCCCTCCCTGTCCCACGATACATGTCCCCGGTTAGAGGTTCGACTTTGAGCACCTCAGCTCCCCAGTCAGCCATCCAGACACTAGCAGCTGGAATTGCCACCATATGCTCAACGGCAACTACCTTTAAGCCTTCAAGTACACCTGACATCTTGTCCTCTCTTTGTGATTTAGTAACCCATCTTTCTTTTCATCTCCTGGTCTATCCAGACCCACTGAGACCAGCGTATGTTGATGTAACCCATAAATTGTTCACCGGAGTAGTTCTTTACCCAGGGCCACCAGAAAGAGTAAGTAGGGGCACTCGGGACCGGGATGGCGTACACCTGATCGAGGATATAGTTCATAATCAGGTCTCTCATTAACCTCTCGGCTTCGACTATATCTGTATTAGCAGCTTTTCGTACATTTGCCATTGATTTGTCGATGAAGGGGTCGTGAATATTGGAGACGTTCGGGTAACCTTCCCCAAAAAACGTTGGTAATGTGTAAAATGCGCCATAGGGATTCCAGCCACTAACCGTCATTGATTCGTGTTCATTCTTGTTAACTATCGCCGATATGGCGCCAGCCTCCCTGATATCAAGCCTCAGTTCAATGCCCACCTTAGCCCACATATCCTTATACACCGAATAGTAATCGGCCTGGCTTGCAGTTAAAAGTACTGAGGTCTTGAACCCGTTGGGATAACCGGCTTCTTTGAGTAACTGCTTCGCTTTCTCGGGATTATAAACATAAAGCTCTTTGACAGATGCCGGCACTTCCGAACTACTAGGGTCGACATAGAGCGGTGCGTACGCCTTCGTATAATTAAACGGGAAAGTATTGATTTGACCGAGACCACCATTCAAATTCTTGCGTATTGATTCCAGGTCGATGCTCATAATCATCGCACGGCGAACCCGGACATCATTAAAAGGCGGTTTGTCTATCCGGATGTGGGTAGGTCCGCCCTGGGCCGGGACTTCTATTTCCTTTAGCGAAGGATTCGTCTTCCTCATCTGGGCGGCGTCTTCCCAGTTTAAGCCATAGCCGGCGAACAGTGTGTCAAGCTTGCCTGTCCGCAGGGCAGCTTGCTGAGTGGATTTGTCGGGTACGATGAGAAACCTGACGCTATCAAGATATGGCAGCTGGTTACCCTTGCCTGGACCTACTGGGTCCTTCATCCAGTAGTTTGGGTTCTTGGTGAAAACTATCTGGCTACCAGCAACATAATCAGTAGGCATAAATGCACCGGTACCAACGGCATTTTTCCAATTGTCCATGTTACCGTATTTCTTTATCACCTCTTGTGGCTGGATACCTGTTGAATCACCAAAACGGCTTACAGCTGTCACCAGTGCATCAAGCCGAACTTTAACGGTAACCTCCCGAGGCCCGGTTTTAGTCAGGGTAGCAGTCCTCAGCTCGGGATTGGTTTTATAGAAATAAGCTCCGGTGTCAGTAATGGTCCGATTCAAGTGGGCGATAACATCGTCCGCTGTTACTTCCCGCCCATTGACCAGACGGCTGGCTTCGCTAGCAGGATTAAGAGCAAAGCGCACTCCAGGGCGAATCTGGTAAGTAATAGCTCCTTCAGCCTTACTTTCATCTATCGTCCACTTAGTGGCCTCAGCGACATAGCCTGTCTTGAAGGCAAAAAGGTCATCGCCGCGTAGGGTCCAATCGGTCTCACTGGTGCCATAGCCTCCAGCCGGCCCCTTTGCCCAGTCACCTGACCAGAGGGGTTCGACAGCTAAGGTGACAGGAGAAGCTCCGGGAGGACCCCAAATAGTATCGAATCTGGTTATGTCACCACTTACGAGGGTGGTAAGCGTTCCGCCATATTTGGGTGCCTCAGCGGGGGGCTTCAACGTCTCTTGCTGTGGTTTTTCCTCTACCGGTGCAGTTGGGGTAGTTACAACAGTTGGCGTGGTCGGGCTGGTTGTGGTGGCCGGGGTGGTCGGGGCTGTTGCAGGAGCACAGGCTGCCATCACCAGGGATAGTACCATTAGGACGCTCAGCACCAGCCATAGAATTTTCTTGTTCATCATTACCTCTTTCTTACCTCCGCTTATTTGGGAAACCTATTTCTATGAAATGTTTTCCCATGCCGAAAGCAATTATCGCCAGCATGGTTTAATCATCGTTAGGTAGAAAACCAAATGGGGCTAAGCATAAGGATTCTCTAATCTGACATCTATTAGCGCTGGTTTACCATTTCGCACCTGGGCAAGCCCATCTTTTAAGGCTGGCACTAAGTCTGATGGGTCCTCTACTGTGCGCCCCCAGGCACCACAGCCTTGAGCAATTACAGCGTAGTCAGGGGATGGTGAAATGTCTATACCCTCCCAAACGCCGGTCTTTTCCGAGTAGCTATCTTGACCGTATCCGCCTTGGAGGCTTGCCCTTATAGCATTGTACTGCCGGTTGTTGTATATGACGGATAAGAATGGAGCCTTGTAGACACCGGCCCCCCAAAGAGTGGCGATAGGACAACCAAAGACGAAACCTCCGTCTCCCATTAAGCTTAAGACCGTCTTGTCCGGGGCAGCTAACTTGGCTCCCAAAGCTGCTCCAAGAGGAAATCCCAGGCTAGCTCCGCCGCTACCGAACAGGGTGGCTGGCTTGTTTCGGGTTATGTTCCGTAAGCTCACCATCTCATGTAGGACAATGGTATTCTCATCGATTACTTCATTCACACAGTAACCGACCCACTCCGGAGAAATTGGCTTCTGATTTGCTTTAGCCAACGCCGAAGCTCGTTGCCTCTCTCGGGCCTGTTCATTTGAACTTTGTACCTGCTTAAACCGGGCTTGAGAACGGGTTTGCTGGCCCGGCGTCATCTTCCGGCGAATTATCTCATTCAAAGCAGGTAGCGCTTTGCTGGAATCGGCATTAATGAAAACATCCCCGGGAAAGACCCATAAGGGTATATCCTGCTTGATTGGGTCGATGCTGATGTGAATTATCTTGGCATCTGGCTTGGGTTTAGCCGCGCGAGGAATATAAGGTGTATCAGAATCAACCAACAGGATGGCATCGGCCTCCTGGAAGTATGGCTTAACAAAGCTGCTGCTACAAAGAGGATGGTTGCTGGGGAAATTCATCCTCACCATATCGGGCACCACTAATGCCCCTAAACTCTCCGCCAACTCTATAAGCGGCGTCACCGCTTGAGTATTTCTACCTGTATCCCCAACGATGATTAGAGGTTTTTCAGCCTGCAAGAGCATATCGGTTATTTCGGCTAGTTTGGTAGCATCAGCTTGTGGAGTCACCGCAGCAGCGTGTTTGGTTCTATCAGGAATAGTGACACCCTTAATCTTCTCCATAAGCAGCTCCCTCGGTAAGGTAAGATAGACCGGGCCGCACGGCTCGGTAGTGGCAACCTGAAAGGCACGCTGCATCACATGGTGAATACTGGCATTGCTGCGTAACTCATAGTCCCATTTTACGTAACCGCGTACTGTCCCTGCCTGGTCGAATTGCTCCTGTATCCATTGTATGCCCACCGAGCGTTCGCCTCGTATGTTCTGGTCGAAGTTTGAAGGAGTTCGTCCCGCACAGAAAATAACGCCTATTCGCCCGCGCTGAGCATTATGCAAGGCTCCCCCTGCTTGCAGCGTGCCGACATCTACATGTACCAGTACCACCTGGGGCCGTCCGGTGACCATGAAGTACCCATGAGCTGCAGCCATTGCTACGGACTCATCGAGGCATAGTATTACTTTCGGGGCGCGCTTGCCCAAGGCTCTAAACTTAGACAGAGCCTCCTGGATAGGAAAGGTGTCGGTACCGGGGTTCAGAAATATGTACTCTACCGCGTTGGCACTGAGTAGCTCTATAAAAGCTTCTGCGCCTTCATCGACTGGTATTATTGTCTCCACGAACTGCCTTTCTGCCGAACTTCCGGCTGGTATAATCAACACATTAACTTAGCTGGATATTTTGTGTCGGTTTCCACTGGAGGCCGACCCACCGGAGTTTTGAAGTTCCTCCGGCAGCAAGCTTCCAGTACCCGAGACGATTTCGTGACGCTACCGCCAAGCGTCGATGTTGTAGACAGAGGCTGAAAGGCCCCGGCGTCCGGGGAGAAACAATATGTGCTCAGAAGGCCCACCGGCAACAATTATACAGTTGTCAGTGGGACTGTTACCTCCGACCGGCACCATATAATCATCAGGCAGTTCTTTCCAGTGTTTCCCTGAGGTTCTTTCTATCCCCATCCAGCCATTAGTGGTTAAATCAGGCCCAGCACGAAGCCGATATTGCTTCAGCGGCTCAAAACTTTGCTTCCAAAGCCATTCGTATATCGCGTCCTTGGACTTAAAGCCATAGTCGTACAGGTCTTTAGCCATCGTGGGAATGATTAACATAGTATAACCACCCTCGTGGCTAGCCCAGAGGCCGGGGATAATGTATTCCAAGAAGTTATGGGGTCCAGGCGTGCCTTTAACGTCGAGGCGTCTGGCTATCCCCCCATGACCGCTTTTCTGAAGCGCCCGGTATCCGCCCGAAGGGAAGTTACCAGTCTTGAAAACGGTGCCTCCGGTCTGGACCAGGACAACACTCTGCTCCTTCTTGAAGCCGTACTCTTCATTTAGGCCTTTCCAGCCCGGTGGCAGGGCATCTACGTTCTCAGCAATGCAGGTCCCACCCGAATTGAAAGGACTGCCAAAATTATTCAGGCGGTTCACTCCTACCATAGCCCCACCAAGATTGAGCGCCATAATCTGATAGGCGCGGCCGATGGGCATATTGGCAGGGTTCCCAGGCTCAAACATGCCTTGTTCACAGTTTATCCCTATTTCCTTGATGATGGGGCCACTGACACAGACCCACTGGCTGGCAATACCAGCAGTACCAGTAGGGCACTCCGATTCGGAGATGGCTAGTACTACAGGCAGGTGTTCCGGCTTACAGCCGGCCATTACGGCGATCGTGGCCACCTTTTCCACGGTAGCTGTCCAGCCCATGGACTGAAAGTGCGCCACCTCACCCTTCTTGCCTGTTATCCATTCTCCCATCGTGGTATCCCGCTGCGTCAACATCAGATTAGACTGGCGGGTTATCACTTCATCCGGTTTGTGGCTGGTGCCAGTCAGCATCTCGCGTACCCGTTCCTCCGTGGGCTCTACTATGGGGAGACCGTCTGTATAGACGCAGACGGAACCATGCAATAGTGGAGAGGACACTTTCCTTGTCTGCTGGTAAAACTTTTGAGCTTCATCTAAGGTACCCTCGAACAGTATTCGCGGCTGCGGTATTTCCCACCGTCCGCTCTCTTTTTCCTTCTCAGTCAGGGGGCGAAGCAGGGCATCAACCATAGGCTCGATGAAGCTGTCGACATCAGCCGGCCCGGCGAGGGTACGCGAAGAGTGAACAGTTCGTATATTAGGAATACCGCTGGCCAGCGCGTAATCCTTGACCATGTCTACCAGGTCTGGGAAATCGACAACTACTGTCGGGATACCTGCTTTTTCAATCTCCGCTACGTAAGGCAACTGCCTCCAGATAGCATCCGGTCACCATGCCACCGCTTGTATTAAGGCATTACAGGTTTTCATCTCCTCATCCGACAACGGGACCGGAGTGGTCTGATATGTCTTCTTTACTTTCCAGTTCACATTAGGATAATTGTTCTTCAACTGTTTCTCTAACGGTATGGTAATATCAGGTTCACCACAGATACTAAACCAGATTTCCTTGCCGTCCAGGGTGTCAAGACGGGGTGCCAGAGGAATAATGTCCACAGCCTCTTTAATGCCAACGGGGTTGAGAAATTTGTACACCGTATCTTTCTTTGCCATTGTTATCTCTCCTTAGATTATTTTAGTTACCTTGTAATTGGTAGCTTTTCCTAGATAAATTGCTCTCCTTTCAGTTCGGATTGACTTTGCCAATTCCATCCACATTGCCTCTTCCTTTAACAAGCCAGCAACACATCGAATAGCACACAGCCCGGCTGGTCTTTGCAGCTAATACCCCATAGACCTTTTAAGCTCTTGGTCTATCCAGACCCACTGAGGCCAGCGAGCATCAAAGTAGCCTACCGTGGTCTCACCTGAGTAGTTCTTTAGCCAAGGCCACCAGAAAATGCTCGAATAACCGCTGACACCCGGGATGGCGTATGCCTGGTCAAGGAGGTATTTCGTCATTTCCTTAAACATCCCTCTGGCTTTTAGCATGTCTGTAAGAGCTACTAGCCTCTGCTCCGACTGTGACTTAATAATAATGGGGTCATTAATCATACCGGTGTTCACCAGGCTTCCCGGGGCCAGCCAGGGCATCGCGAAAAACCTGTCGAGACAACAACCGTCGTTGCCGCTTCTCGTTACAGGGGGATGTTCTTTCTTCGTCTGTAATGATGTGTAAGTACCACTCTCCCTGACCATAAACTCCAACTCGACGCCCACCTTAGCCCACATATCCTTAATTACCGAGTAGTAATCGACCTGTGCAGTGGTCATGAGCGCCTGGGTCTTGAAGCCATTAGGATAGCCGGCCTCTTTCAGAAGCTGCTTTGCCTTCTCGGGGTTGTAAGCATAAAGTTCCTGAACTGTTGCCGGCGCCTCTTCAAGGGGAAGATACATGGCTTCGTATCCTTTGATTAACCTAACTGGGTAGGTATGGAATTGCCCTCGACCGCCGAATAAGCTCTGGAGAATCGCTCTAAAATCGGTCGCCATCATCATCGCCCGGCGCACCCGGACATCGCTAAAGGGTGGCATGTCCGTCCTCATAGCTATGTTTCCCCATGAGCTATCGGGCGCTTCCAGTTCCAACAACGCCGGAGTCGTCTTCCGTAGTTGGGCAGCATCTTCCCAATCAATGCCCGCCATCTGGTCAATCTTACCTGTCCGCAGGGCAGCTTGCCGGGTAGATGCGTCAGGTATTATTAGGTATTGAACACGGCTGAGGTAGGGTAGCTGGTTACCCTTGCCCGGACCTATCGGGTCCTTCTCCCAGTAATTTGGGTTCCTCTCCAGAATCACCGTGCTGCCAGCCACGTAATCAGCGACGTAGAATGGCCCGCTGCCGACGGAAAGTTTCCAATTAGTCTGTCCACCATATTTCTCTACCACCTCCGGCGGCACTAATTGTGTTGAATCGGTAAGACGCTGTATGCCCGTTATCAGAGCCTCAAGCGGCAGCTTGACTGCAACTTGCCAGGGGGCAGTCTTGGTTATATTGGCAGTTCTTAACTCCGGATTAGACCCGTAGATATAAGCCTTAGGGTCAGCGGTAACCCTCTTTAACATGAAGACGATGTCATCCGCCGTTATTTCCCGTCCGCCGACCAGACGGCTGGCTTCACTAGCTGGGTTAAGAAAGTAATGTATCCCCTGTCGAATCTGGTACACAATAGTTCCTTGGTTTTTCTCAGTGTCGACTGTCCACTTCACGCTCTCGGCGAGTAGGCCCACCTTGGTATCAAAAGTGTCATACTGGGCTGCCCAGTCTGTCTCATCGGTGCCATAGCCGCCGGCGTGTCCCTTAGTCCAGTCGCCTGCCCAGAGCCCCTGATTCACTAGGTCGATAGTAGGACCCCCGGTAGTATGTTGAATAGCATCAAAACGTATTACATCCTCGCCCAGGGAGAGCATCAGCGTGCCGCCATATTTAGGTACTACTTCAATGGTGAGTTTTACAGCATCTTGCTGTGGTTTTTCCTCTACCGGGGTAGTTGGAGTAGCTGGAGCAGCCGGAGCAGTTGGTGCAGTTGGAGCAGCCGGAGTACTCGGGGCTGCGGGACCGCAGGCCGCCAACACCAGGGTTAACACCATAACGAAACTGACCACCAGCCATAGGAGTTTCCGCATGTTTACCTCTTTCTTTTGTTTCTCTTGTCCTATCCCAGACTATTAGCTTCGTAATTTGCCCCGCTGCAAATGTGGTTGCGGTCATAGCTCGCTGACCGGATAGAGGAAGACAGTTATCTAATTGCCTGCAACCCCGAAAGCCATCCCGAATTCCCTGGCAGGACCATCCAAAGGTTAGGCTACCTCTGTTTTATCTCGAGACTCTAGCTGACACGTAAACATAACACAAATGTAAATCAGGCGAGTCTAAAAGGCAATCGGGTAACTCCTGAAATATGACCCCGGAATACCTGAATTTTGGATAGGGGAAAATATGAGGTATTGTAGAGGCATAAAAATCTTAGTTAAAGCGGGGTAACTTTTCAGTATTTTGTTACCCAACATTTCTCGGAATTGTGCAATCTCTTCTTGGAGAGCGCCAGCTCAAGGCTGATTTCTCCACTGCAGCTGAGCGTCAGAACTCAAACTCTATTACGAGACCGCCAGTCAGTAGATAGCTCTCCACTCGCTGACCGCGAGAACCCGCCCGTCGTTTGCATCTATGATAATGCTGAAGCCTATCATCTGACCCTGCGGGGATACTGCAAGCGTGTTATCGACTGCCCATGCTAGCATAATCATCCACGCCAGGCTGTAAGGCTAATGGGTAACAACGGACAAAATCTAGACAGAAAGGGGGTGATATTTGTGCCAATAAAGTGGGACCCGGTCAAGGTAACAGAGGCGGCCGACATGCTTGAGGAGTATCTGGAAGAGGCCAGAGAGCCTCTTGAGAGGGCGTTACTTGTCGCTCAGGAAGCCCGCAAAATCGAGAATCTACCCCAGTATGTAGGTCAATCCCTCATTAACCTTGCATGGAGCATTGAGGGCTGTCATCGAAAAAGCCGATAATGAGATTGCAAGACTACAAGGTACAATCCAGGTAGACAAACAATCCGAAGAGAAAGTAGAAGCAACAGAGAAAGCCCTGGAAAAGCTCAGAGACACAAACCTAAAGACGGCAACGTTTCAGCAGAAAGCCGAGTCGTAGCCCGACTTGGCATCAAGATATACCCCAGCGAAGATTTAACCTATATACGAATGTATTGCAGATTGAATATTACGGAGCCCCAGAAGGTTTCGTGTTACAAAACCAGCATTGCATCACCGAAGCTGTAGAAGCGGTATTCTTCGGCGATGGCTTCCCGGTAGGCTTTATCGATGAGTTCTTTGCCCGCAAAGGCGCTGACTAACATCAAGAGAGTCGATTTGGGCAGGTGGAAATTGGTGATGAGGGCATCGACTGCCCGGAAGCGGTGTCCGGGTATGATGAAGAGGTCTACCCAGCCGGAAAATGGCGGCAATGCGCCGTTAGCGCCGGCCTGGGCTGCCGCCTCGACCAACCTGGCTGAGGTGGTGCCGACGCAAATAATTCGCCGGCCGTCCAGTTTGGCTTGACATAACTCATCGGCTACTTGCCGGCTGAGCTCGCCGTATTCCCGGTGGATTTTATGCTCACGCGGGTCGTCTTCCCGCACCGGACGGAAGGTATCCAGACCGATGTGCAGGGTGGTGAACAGACAGTGAATTCCCCCGGCCTTCATATTATCGATAAGCTCCGGGGTAAAGTGGAGTCCGGCGGTCGGCGCCGCCACGCTGCCAGCTGGCTCGGCGTAGACTGTCTGATAGCGGGCGGGGTCTTGCAGGGGGGTGTGGATATAGGGGGGGAGGGGGATTTCTCCCAGGGCCGGCAAAAGCCTCTCATCAGAGAATTCTAAAATCCGGCTGCTGTCTTCCCCCGAACCGACTACTTTTGCCGTGACCCTGCCAGCCAACTCGCTGCCAGTCGAAACCGCACCGGTTATCTCGATGCTAGCGCCCGCCTTAAGTCGTCTGGCCGGTTTGACCAGCGTCTCCCAGAGGTTTGGACCGAGTTGGCGCAGGAGAAGAATTTCCAGCTTTCCGCCGCTCTCAGTCCGGTTGCCCCTGAGGCGGGCGGGGATAACCCGGCTGTTATTAAAGACCAGGACATCGCCGGCTCGCAGATAGTCGGTGATTTCGAAGAATCTCCTGTGCTCGATTGAGCCATCTTTACGGTTGACCACCATCAGTCGGGATTGGCTCCTCGGCTCGATGGGAGTCTGGGCAATCAGCTCAGGAGGCAGAGAATAATCAAAATCGCTCGTCTTCATAAAATGTTATTCCGTAGGGGCACAGCATGCTGTGCCCCTACATAAACCTTATAATTAAGCATAGCATAATAGGGTGGCCGCATAAAAAGGTAGAGCCGAGGGTGAACCTCGGCTCTAAACGCTTATTTTGTGGGTTTCGCCCGGCGGTTATTTACCCGCCTTGCTCAGCTCTCTGGTCTCAAGATGCTTTTTTGAGTGCCCTTCGCCAGCTAAGACCGCCTCTTTGGCCCTCTCCAGGGGTTTTAGTTCAACCCGATAGGAGCACTGCAGGCACTGTTCATACCAGGCGTCAAAATCCCTATCGAGAAACATATCACCCCGGCATCTGGGACAACCCTTTACCTTCCACCTTGCCATATTACACCTCCCCTTATCTGGAATGATAATCGAATCAACAACATTTTATAAAATATGCAACCTTTGATATATGATTTATGTCACAATTTGGTGACTTTGGTGATGTTTTTCGTGTAGTATAACGTAAATCAGTTAAAAAGGATAGCTCTTTTGAAGACAAAAGGAAGCTTGGCGTGGGTGGAGTCCAATTTTATCGGGACGAAACCCACCATTCGTTCCATTTTCCTCTCCCCTTGCGGGAGAGGACTAAGGTGAGGGGGTGCCTGACTTTAGCTTTCTTCGACGACGATTTCAAAAGGACAGACTATGGCGCCGGTCGGGCAAACGCTTTCGCATTTGAGGCACCAGCCGCAATCTTCCGTCTCGATGACCGTAGCTACGCCATTTTTCATGACGATTGCCCCGCAGGCGCAAGCCTCGATACATAGCCCGCAGCCGTTGCACTTGGCAACGTCTACAACCGGCATTTCAATCAAATGTTTCTTCTCTCTGTTCACAAAGCTATTTAACCCCAATCCCTCAAAGCTGTCTGTGATGTTTGTCTCAAATATTGGATTCCACCAGTTCTTCAAGCGCCTTCTTGTTTGTAATCACGATGCGGTGGCGCTCCAGCCTGATGATGCCATCTTCTTCAAGGGTTTTGAGCGACCTCCCGACCACCTCCCGAGCGCTGCCGGCGATGGCGGCCATATCCTGCTGCGTCAGTCTTGCCGGGCCGGTGCCATCGGCGTGATTAAGCAGTATCTTGGCGACCCGCCCGATGACGTGCCTGAATGAGAGGTCTTCGACCAGCGAGACCAGGTGGCGCACCTGTCCGGCTAGCGCTTTGATGGTATTGGCGGCGAACTGCGGGTGCTTCTGCAAGAGGTTTTTGAAATCATCTTTTTTTAGCTCGTAGAGAACCGAGGGCCCCAGAGCTTGGGCGCTGGCCGGGTTGACGCCATTATCGAGGACGGCGGCATCATTGAAGGA